>JAAUOZ010000001.1 GCA_012034655.1 Leptolyngbyaceae cyanobacterium CSU_1_3
TAAAGAAAGAGGAGGAATCTAATGGGGATTCGCCGTTTTTGGAACGGACCAAGATATAGATTTAAGAGATTCCCTATTATCAAGGACTGCGGAAAAAGAAGCTCCTCAAATCGATCTTTGGTTTGGACCATCTGACTATTTAACCTTCTTGGCGACAAATATGCGTCTGGATGACGATGAACTTAGAAAGAAATATCTCCAATCAGATTGGACACAACCTGTTGAATATTTCTCAAATGCATTTGCTATCTATTTAGCGATAGTGACATCAGATGGTTATTTAATAACTACTCACAGAGGACAAAATGTTATGTCTCGCCCAGGTGAACTTAATGTATCCTTCAGCGAGGGATTAAGTAGAAGCCTAGACCATGTAGATGGTGCCCCAGATCTATACAATTGTGCCGTTAGAGGAGCAAAAGAGGAGTTAGGTATTGACTTTCGCAAACAAGACATTAACTTGCTTAGCTTTGGAGTTGATCTTTACTATAGCCAGTGGGCACTTTTGGGAATGGCAAAAACGGGTAAAACGAAGGATGAAATTAGCAGAATTAGAAGAATGGGTGTTGATGATAAATGGGAAAACGTTGGGATTAACTTTGTTAAGTTTGATATAAATTCAGTAGTAGAATATGTAATATACTCTGCAACGTGGGCTCCTGGAGGATTAGCGTGCATATACCATTCATTGGTATATGAGTTTGGAGATCAGGTACGTGAAAAGCTTTTGAAAATGTAGATTCGTATAGATTGAATCTAGTTTGCTGAAAACCTAACATAGTTAGAAATATTAGTTGCAGTAAAAATCATAATCCAATCAAAAATCTATTTATTTAGAAGCATAGATTATTGATCTGAGTGAAGAAGTTAAGATTGGTTTAGGAAATTGAAAAAATCGTGCAAAATTAAATTGAAGTTGAATGCTAAACGAATTTTACTGATATCATCTTCATTAAAATATTCTAAACGTTGTCCTTCATTCAGCTTTGTATCAGCCAAGTCTAAGTCAATTTCCTTCCAAAATATGTAAATATTACGATTCTCAAAATTGTACTTTCTAAAGAAGTTAATCGAACCTAGCTCTATTTCTATTTCTTCTCGAATTTCTCTACGGATTCCATCCTCAGGAGATTCACCACTGTCTAATAAGCCCCCAAGTAAATCCCACATATTGGGAAATGGAATCGAACTTTTGTCATCACGAAGAAAGAGTAAAACCTTCCTTCTAGAATTCAATAGAATGATACCTGTACCCGATCCTCTTTCCACTTTACATTCATCCTATTAGCACTTATCTGTCAGAGATAATTTTAGCTACTCAAGTAAACCCGGTGCTAATGTAGTTGACACCTCTTCATATATATTTGAGAACTTACGTTTACAGAATAGTAACAAGGAAGCTAAATGTGCCCTCAAGACAGGGTTGTATCCTGGATTATTTAAAATTTTATATATTATTTCAAATGCTTTTCTATATTCACTGTCGAGGTTCAATTCAATACCAAGTGGTGAAGGCAATAAAAATATCTTAAGCAAACCAGGAGGACCAACCAGATACTCAGTGTTCACTTCGTCTAATATTGGTGACCAAAGCTTCTCTAGTTCCCAGTTTGGTTCAAAGTAATCTTCAAGAAAGCTATTCATACTTATCTCTTCTTTAAGAGTAAACAAGTAAAAAAGTTCTGGCTTTCCTCCTCGCTCAATGTTTTGGCAAAGATTGATAAGAATCTGATTAGACATTAATCCATTAACTTCATCGTCAGCGTTTCTAAGAACGAAATGGTGTTTATAGCCAAAACTTTCTTTTTCTATTCCCTTCACTAAACTCCATTTACACTCCTCGATAAACTCACGTTTTAATTCTTTATCTATATTGAGTAACTCAGGATTGTTCCTTAGCTCTTCTAAAGAATATATATCAGCCTCACTCCTTGCGTCACGCTTCACTGGCCAATCAACACTGCCACTAACTGATGGGATAATGTCGTTCGGAGAAGAAATCTGCCTGGTCGAAGGTGGACAGAAAATTACTGGTATCTTATAGCCAGCATCAGCTTCAAAGTTTCCAATGATTAGTGTGGAGACCCCTAAATGATTTGAACATTTAGATCCTGAATGTAAGACAATTTCTCTGTCATTCCCGCACAGAATGTTACGAGGACTAAAGTCTCCGCCTTTGCTAAAATATTTCCTTATTCTTTGGGATAATGATTCATCATATTTCACAATGTCTGAAAGCTCACTTTCTCCAACATTAGCAACCATATGATTTGTAATAAGATAGTCTTTGTATTCAACAGGTTCCGCACTTAAACAGATTCCATTCCCTATTTCCTTCCATGAACTGACTCTAGCCTTTCTTTGTTAATAATATGTTTGGAGAAGCCAGAGCCACAAACTGGGATCACCCACTTTCCTCTATCCCTACTGTTTCTAAATTCGTTAATCAGTTCTTCAATTGCAGATGTACGAGTAGAGTGATTGTCATGATCAGTCATTACTGGCACCTTTGGTGGGGAGGAAAGTCTTTCACGGTTTTGATTGGAAGAGCTGCGAGAAAGTTGTGATGATTGTTGTGTTAAAGGTTGAGGCGGAGATTCAGGTATATCAGAAATACGGGTGAGACGTATAACAGCTTCAACAGCGTCATGATCAGCAGGTGAGACTGCTAAGATATGAATCCATAATTGCTCAGCCAACTTAAAATTGCGTTGTGCTTCAGCTTGTAAAGCGTCGTTTTTAAGAGCTACAATATCTGATGCCTTAGTTTTATCCTGTAGCAGGATAAGATGGTACTTCGTAGGAGGCTCAATAACTCCATAAGGAGTCTGTTGTGGTTTTTTGTACTGCTGTGACAGTTGAGGTACTCTTTGGCGTAACCGATGGTAAAGTCTTTCCACGGTTGCACAATTTCCTTCTCCCTGAATTTGTAGGCTTTCTAGAAGTGCGTAAGTAAATGCTCCCTGTTGTAAATCTTCAATCTCATAAGAGGACTCGTGAGGGCTGCAAGAGAACAGAGTGATTACACCCTGTTGTTTTTCTTCTCCGATTCCAATCCCTCCTCGCCTTCCTAATTCACTCCGACAGGCATCAATCACCATCACAATATTGTCAGCGCCGCTACGACGTAGGCGCTCACTAATATAGTGCAGAGGAATACCAGTATCTCCTATATCACCAGGATCACCGTCTATCGGCATTAAATAATCTCGATCCTGATGACGTATTCCATGCCCAGCAAAAAAGAACCATAGGTTATCTCCAGTCTGTAAAAATGGCTCTTCAAACCGTACTCGGAAAAAGCGACGTAGGGAAGTATAAGTGGGGGAAGAATCTAGTTCGGGACCGTAATCCTGTTGAATAGGTGGGGAATTGTCAGAGAAGTAATAAGCTGTTTGTATTTTTAGATCTTCCTGAAGAAACCTTTGTATGGACTCAGCATCCTGCACAGCATATTTAAGCCTTTGCAGGTTGCGATATCCATTAATACCGATCGTGACTGCCCAGTTTTTTGCCATTTTAGGTTGATGTTTAGTTAACGTCGCTTAAACTTCAGCTTGATTGCCCCCTTATCTCCCAGTTTTCCACCACTCCCCATAATGCTGACCTGTCCTTCAGCATTAATTTCTACTGATAGCTCCACTTCATCTAGTAGAAGTCCAGATTGCTGGCTTGCCTGGTCAAACAATTCACCCACAACCTTTAGTAAGCCATTCATTTGAGACTTCAAGGCAAGCGCATCGAGGGGCATGCGTTTTCGGACTATCGTTGTAACTTGCTCAGTAACACGTTGCCCAAAACCGCCACCCATATCTCTGCTACTTCGCTCACCTTGACGAACCTCAATGGTTTCACTCGCCTCAACTTCTGTTACTATCCAAACTGTCGATGTCTCATCTCCCATAATTTTTTGCCCCAAACCTGTTCTTTTACACAAGGACTACACAAGCCTTGGCGAGGATTCAGGATTTTTTTGTTGAAATGCAGAATTAATTAAGGTATTGGGTATGCAGGCATCTGCCTTCCCCTATGGGGGATGTTTTGGGGCAGTGAGCGAAGCCAACAACCATGACAACTACACCGAACTACGGTGCTCTGCTCCAAAGCTTTTGGACACCGCCGACAACTTCTATTGCAGAAAACCCTGATTCAACGAGCAATAGCCCCTCTGAACCAACCGATATCATTGAATTCTTGGGAGAAGACTTGCTCTGGCAGCAAACCATTCCTGCACAAGAGCCAGATTTAAAGGAAATTCCTGCTGATTTGCCGACTGAATTGGTTGAGGCTCTTCATGCTCAGGGGATTCACCAGTTCTACTCCCATCAACTCAAGGCTTTGCAAGCCATTCGTGCAGGCAAGAGTCTGATTCTCACCTCTCCCACTGCCAGCGGCAAGACACTCAGTATCTACCCCGGCATTTTGGAAGGTTGCATGAATGAAGGGTACCGGGCATTGGCATTTTATGGACTCCGTGCACTAGCGCTGGATCAGTTTCATAAAATCTCGGAGTTGCTCTCAGCAATGCCTGCTGTCTCCCGCCCTCGTTTGGCAATGATGACAGGGGATGTCAAGACCGAAGAACGAGAGCAAATTCTCGCGTCCGATCCCCACATTCTGGGAGTCACGCCAGAACTGATTCATTTTCAACTCAAGCAAGCTTGGAAATCGGAGCGTTGGGCAACCTTCTATCAGCAATTGCGCTACGTGCTGATCGACGAGGCACATACCCTTTCAGGTAGCTATGGAGCCAATATGGCTTGGCTGATCCGTCGCCTTCGGCTAGCAGTGGATCACTATGGCGGTCGCTCTAGAGATCTGCAATTCATCTTTCTGAGTGCAACCTGTGGCAACCCGAAACAGCTTGCCCGGAAGCTGGCGGGACTGAAGCCAACTAAACGTAATCCAAAACCTCTCATTTGGATTCATAGGAGCGGAGCTGCGGCACCCCATCGCCAAGTGGTTGTGACTCAATCCAGCTACAACCTGACTGCGGATACAGCCCGTGTTATTCAGTTCTTGTTAGCTCAGGGGAAGTCCGGGATTGCCTTTTGCAACTCGCGCCGGAGTGTCAGGGATCTAACAGGATTGCTGAAGTCAAACCAGGTGGCTGCTTTCTATGGCGGCATCAGTTCAGAGCGTCGCGCTGAGGTGGTTCAACAACTCCAGTCCGGTATCATTCAATGGATTATTGCGACGGAAGCCTTAGAAGCTGGCATTGACCTACCTGAGCTAGAGTGCTGTGTTCTACGGGGATGGCCCGGCTCCAAGATGGCATATCAGCAGCGCAGTGGTCGAGCCGGACGTGTCAAACCGGGAATGACAGTGCTGATTCCCAATGCTCTTAATCCGATCGATCGCTACATCACAGAGCATCCAGAACTGTTGATCTCTGGTGAAGCTGAAGACGTTTTCTTTAATGACGAATATCCTATCTTTGCGGCTAAACATCTTCTCTGTGCCGCAGCAGAAACGGGCATTCCCACCAGCAAAATCAAGCATTACTTTGGTAGTTCTGCGATCGAGGTTGTAAAGCTTCTAATGGCTCAGGGGCACCTCAACAAAGGGCGTAATGGGTTGTGGGCGCGGGGCTACCCGCATAAAGATGTCAACTTTCGGGGAGGTGTGTCTCAAACGACCGTCAAACTGGTGGATGCTGAGTCGGGCGAAGCACTGGAGGAAGTGTCGGAGGACATTGCCCATCGGGAAGTGCATCCCCATGCTATCTATAAACGGCAAGATGGCGACGGACAAATGTTGACCTATCAGTGCATCTCGCTCGACTTGACCACTAAGCAGGCAATTCTGAAACAAGTGCCGGAAAGTCCCCTGTTCACGGTTGCCTTCACTCAGTCGGAAACCAGCAGCCTGAAGGCTTTAACCAATCCGGTCGCATTGCCTTTAGAATTTCCCCGTGCGGAGGGGATTGCTGATTTACCTGTCGTTCTAACGCTTGAACTCAGCTATGGGCAAATCAGCCATATCACCAGCGGGTACAGTTTGATGACACAGATCTATGAACAGACCTGTCTGAACCGACGGTGTTTGAACTACAAGGAGCCATTACCAGACGAGCGCCGTTGCCCGCTGTGCAGCAAGCCAACCCGCAAGGCACTGATTGTCAAAACCCTGTCTGAGGAAAGTTTTGAGCAGCCTTATCGCACTCAGTTTTCAGCCCCTATTGTCAAAGTGGCGATCGACTCCACGGCCCAAGACTATCTCCAAACCTTTGCCAGGGAAGCAAGAACTAGCTTGAGTCGCAGTGGGCAGCCAATTCCACCCGGCTATCAGCAACTATGGGAGCATCCCAGTAGCCTGATCGCCATACATAGCTTTGGGCATCAAATCCTGCGATCGCTCCAACTATTTGCCAGAGTTGACCCCAGAGAGGTGAATTTTTCGGTGGTTAAGGAAGCTGGCGATCGCAACCACTACGCAGGCTATTTCTACGACACCAGCGACGGCGGAAATGGGGCTTCTGAAGCCGTGTTTAAACATATAGCTGAACTTGCGAGTGTGGCGGCTGCGATCGCTCGTGGCTGTGATTGTGATGCAGGTTGCGCCAAGTGCTTGATTCAACATGGTTGTCCCGATGGCAACACGGCGTTGCTGAAGCAACTGGGGTTGGTTTTATTGGATGCGTTGGCAGAGCCTCTGGTTGAGAGAAACGCTTTACCCACCGCACAGACTGAGGCAGAAATTAGCCCGTAATCAACTGATCAACCGTCAGCTATCGCTGCACATCCACCGATCTTCAGAAATGGAGGTCGGTTGTTCATTTTTAAGAACGATGGCTAACAAACTGGTAAGCAAGAAATCGGATCTAGAGCAGACCCTATCAACGATCAACCGGGAATTTGGCAATGGTTCCATTATGCGCCTGGGGGATGCCAGTCATATGAACGTGAAAACCTTCTCCAGTGGCTCAACTGACCTGGATGTGGCATTGGGTGGAGGCTATCCCAGAGGACGAATTATCGAAATTTATGGACCAGAGAGTAGCGGCAAGACCACACTGGCGTTACAGGCGATCGCTCAAATGCAAAAGCTCGGAGGTATTGCCGCCTTTGTCGATATGGAACACGCCCTCGATCCACTCTATGTCGCTACGATCGGAGCTGATATCGACCAAATGCTGGTCAGTCAACCTAATAGCGGTGAGATGGCAATGGAACTTGTTGAACAACTGGTGCGTTCCAAGAGTGTTGATCTGATTGTGGTGGACTCCGTGGCTGCATTGGTTACAGAGGCAGAACTTCAAGCCGATATGGGCGATTTTCCAACGACTTCCATTGCCTGGTTGATGAGCAAGTCCCTTCGACGCTTGATGAACTGCCTGCACAGTCAATGCACCGTGATTTTTCTAAATCAACTGCGTTTCAAGATTGGTGTAGTTTACGGTAATCCTGAAACAACCACAGGTGGAAATGCGCTCAAATACTACGCTTCAATGCGGTTGGATACTCGCCGGATTCAGACATTGAAGCGAGGGAGTGAAGAATACGGCATTCGGGTCAAGGTCAAAGTGGCGAAGAACAAGATTGCCCCACCCTTTCGAGCGGCAGAAGTTGACATGATCTTTGGCAAAGGCATCTTCAATGGCGATGCTCTCAATGAGCTTGCTGCAACCAACGGGCAAGTAGATAGCGATTTGCTGCTGTGTCGCTAATGATTCCAACCAAAACCAGCCGCAACCCGAAACTGGATTACAACGATCTCCCACAAAAACGACAACTTCCCCAACCACAACGTTGTGGTTCAAATTTCGAGCCAGTTAATGCTGTCTGAATTCAGACAGTACTTTTTCTCCCCCTAGCGGGGTAAATGGGCAGTTTTGATATCCCTTTCAGCAATACTTATGGAACCTGCTCAATTTCATCAACTCAGAAAAGCGATTGGCACCTTCTACTGGGACAACGGATTTGAAACTTTCTGTCATGTAACCGGGTTTGATCCACAGTTTCAACATGCTCAAGAGAAGTGGCAGCAATTTTCAACTTGTATTCAAGCGATGGGACAACTGGACGATCGCACCTGGGAAAAGTTGTTAGAAGCCAGTCTGGCTACCCAACAAATCGAGCCGCTACTGCCTAGATAGAGACTGTAGCGGCGACAACCGCCGCATAGGTAGGATAGTTATCCCTTCCTACCTATGGCACTTTTTACCCTGGCTGATTTGTATCAGATCCATCAAAGCCAACAGCCTCTTTTGGGGTTATGCATTCATGACTCAGAATTTGCACTCGATCCAGCTGACGCAGCCAACTTCCAGTTGTTGATGAAACAGCTATTTCTGGGACTGCCAGTACAACCTCTTTTGAATGCCCACCCATTGATTGCTCGATGGGTCACTGAAGTCCAAGAACTGGTTCCAGAGCTTTTCCAGGGTAGGAAGAAACTCTGGATTGATGCGCCAATGATTGCTCCTCTGACGACTGGGGACACTCCAATTTTCATTCAGGTTCAGGTTAACTACGGTCTTCGACGAGGGATACCCAGACTTTATGAATGGGCGATTCGCTCTGCAAAACCAACCTGGCAAGATGCTGTAAAACTTTGGGCGATAGCTGTGCATTACGCCATTCCTCCAGAGAAGTTATCCCTGATTGGTTTGGCACTGCATCCAGTTCTACCAGCTCAAAAACTCCGATTGCAGTGGGATCAAACGCAACAGGATCAGACGCAACAGTGGTTAATACAGCTCCTGACGCAGACTATCAACCTTCCAGTGCCTGAAGTCCACACGAACACGGATTATTCGGTGCTGTTGAACTTAGATGCGATTCCAGAAGTGCCTCTGTAGCAAGAAATTAACAGTATTTAACTCCACCCCTTACCTAAAAAATGCAAGGTATTCGTCATGACAACACGAGACTCTTCGAGTCGGCAAAGCCGAACGCCTCAATTAAATGATCCGACACGCGCAATTCCAGTCTTAAACCCAACGGTGCCAATGCCAGAATTCTCATTCTTCCAAATCGTTAAAGTCAGGACAACCAAGGAAGTTGGAACAGTTGTTGGCATGTGGTGTGTCCAAACGGAAGGACAGTCCTATCAATGGCTCTATCGATTAGAAGGATTGACAGAGCGTAGTACAACCTGGTGGCAAGAATTGCAGATTCGTAGTTTGGATCGTAGACAAAATCGTTGATATGTTTGTCTTGATAACAGAGCTATTCTTGCAAACCCGGTGTCGTAAAAGTTCGTTTAGGGAAATGATCGAGTGCATCAGTCTCAACACCACTTTTTGATGACGATGCTGATGCTTCTCCTTCATCGGGAAGTGGCAGCATACGCCCTGCTTCTTCAATCCGTTCATATAAAGCTTGGGTTAATGCATCTACGTTTGGCAGAATCACTTGACTTTCCAAAGCGGCTCTCACTTGTGCTTCCCATAGACTTTCACTTTCCTTTGCCCGTTTCTCATCCGCTTTAGAAACAGGAATAATGAGCGGATAGGGAATGGATGCCTGTCCGCCTGAGCTGTAGCCAGGACTGGTGATCACGCATTTGCCTTGAGGAAATTTAAGAATCTCATCGGCGCTGATCACCGGCATTTTTGCAGATTCTCACTCCAGCTAATCGAACGGCTCATTTGTCCACCCAGCGATCGCCCTGTCGTTCGATTTTTGATCAGCACTTCTTTTTCACCGTACCGTTTCGAGTAATCCTCAGCCGTTTTATGATTGCCGGGATTGAACAAGACATGGGTGCTACAGGCAGAGGCGATCGCCGCACCCATCTTGTCTCCATAAATGTCATAGAGTTGATCTAAACTTTGAATGCCCAGGATAAAGCAGGCTCCATTGGAGCGGTATTCGTTAATCCATTGTGGTAGGCGATCGAGTTTGATCGAGGGCAGCTCGTCTAGAGAGATAATCAGCGGGTCTTTGCGGGGTGTGCTGAGATTGCCCACAATCATTAGGTGAATCGCAGCAGCCAGCAGCGGACCCACCACACTGCGACGTTCATCATCCAGCTTGAACACTACAAGCTCTCGTCCTTCCAAGCGAGTTGGAATCGTGGATTTGCCAATAAAGGCGCGGAGCAGGTCTGCTTGAATGAACGATGAGAAGGTGCCTGCGGCGGTCGTTAGGATACCAGAGATTGTTTTTTCAGCGTCTTTCGCACTGAGGAACTGCACAAAAGAGGTGGCGACCCATTCATCTAACTGTTTGGATTGCACCGCATAATCAATTCGATGCACCAAGTTAGGCAGGCGCAACACGGCGTAGAGCATTGCCATGTCGGGGTAACGGGAACCTTTAACCAGTTGCAGCAATGCCTTTGCCAGTAGATCGCCTGCCTTAGTGAAAAACTCATCGCTCCGTCCACCATCGCCCTCCCTGGCGTTGCGATTAATCACTTTACCAATTTCTCCCGCCATCACCCCATCTCGCGCATCCCGCATGTAATCCAACGGGTTAATCACGCCACTAAAGGCTTCTCCCGGTGCAAAGACTCTGACCTGATACCCATAACGCGCTGCTAGGGGTGCATGGAGGCGCATCTGATCACCCTTTTTGTCGTAGAGCAGAATGGGAAAGCCCTGTTGCATAGCACTTTCCAGCATTCGATCGATTGTGGAATAAGTCTTTCCAGAGCCAGGAGCGCCAATGACCAATGTACCTCGTTCAGAACTGGGAAACCAAACCGTTGGGGATGCTCCCAATGTAGTTTGTATTGTTGTTATCACCCCGCGCCATGCTCCTTTTGCCCAATAACGAGGTGTGCCAGACCAGAGCGTTACTTTGTTATGTTTGCGTTCCCGGATTTGTTTAAGTGAGAGGCTGGTTGCAGCGAGTTTCTCCGCTGTGCCACACAGTTTGCCAGTAGTAATTTTGCCCTTACTCGATCCACTGATACGGAGCAGCAATAATACGACCACCAACCCACCCAGCATCATCCAGCCCTGGGGATTGTTGTATTGCTGAAACATTTTGCCAAAGTCGATCGCTGCCAATGGTTGGGAATAGGACGGCACCTGAATCAAAGCAGTAGATGGGGGACTTTTACTGCCAGAAAAGGAGTTCCAATGGGTCGGCAAGGGGAGAGACATAGCAAAAGGCTGAGATTCTAGCGAAAATCCTAACGATTACAGGTCGGTCAGTGGATCAGCTACCTGGACATTTTTTAAGGGGGTGAGGAGATGGGGTAGCTTGCGCTGACTTGTCAGTTCGCGATGTCCAAAGGCTCAATACCTAAATTCTGTTTCAGATAGCGTCTCAGGCTAACGCCTCAGCTTGGGGATAATTCATTTGGCTGCACTGCAATGGTTAAACCAACGAACTCTAGAAATAGCTCTACCAGCACGAACAGAACGGGTGCTAAGACGGCTACTCCCAAATCACCAAAATCAACTGCGGCAACCAACTCTCGTGCGGCTCGAACCGACAGGACGGAGCCAGAAGACTTTGAGGTTGACACAGACCTACTCAGCGATGTCTACAATCAGGTGCGCCGACCGCAGTTGCCCTACGGCATTGTGGTTAATGACAAACCAGCCGGGATTCTGATTCCGATCGATCAGTTGGAGAAGGCGGGCTGGCTTGCGATGCCGGATGAAGATGACCTCACGACCGTTACCTTTACTGAAGATGTCACAGGGCTTTTGATTACGGAAGCCCGGTTGCTCGTGCTGGCATTTGTGCCCGAATACATTCGCTACAAGTCGGATGTGGAAGATTTGGGCGGTACGGTTGTTGGACTCTATGACGAATACCGCAATAGTCTGGACAAGAAATCGATGGATGTCTGTTCAGAACATGCGCTGTTGTTTCTGGATGAGGATAATCAACCCCTGCATACGATGCCGATCGTGGTGCGGTTCAAAAATGTCGCGCTCTGGAGCTTTAAATCAGCCCGTGAGGAGTTCTACCGTGCCCTGGAAAAAACATTCGCTGACTACTTCAATATGCCGTTCAGCGGCAAGAATGATCGATGGCGGAGTTTGGGCGTGTTGGAGGTGGAGTTCAAAGCCGTCAAGGAAGGAGAGGGCAAGAACAAACACGACTGCTGTAAGACGGTGGCATATACCAAACCAACGATCGAAACCTTGCCTCTCCTCTATTTGGGCACTCCTACGGCAAAGGCGCTGATTTGGCAGCAACATGACGCGATCGCAGGATTCACGGAACCTCAATCTTTGCCTGCCTTGCCAGGTGAGGTAGAAGCGGTTGAAGTCGAGGTATTGCCGCCTCACAAGAATGGTACGGCTAGCAAAGCCTCAAATGCTAAATCTTCTACAAAACCTCCAAGGAAAATCAAGCAGATCGAAGAGGATGAAGATTTCCTGGATGATCTGGAGAACTCAGATGCAGAGTTAGATGATGAGGACTTTGATTTTGAAGATGATGACTTGGATGATGACGAGGAGTAGTCTAATTTATCTCTATTAATTGTTCTGGATCAACCCCTGCTGGAGCTGAATTGGCTACAGCAGCTTTTTTGCTTGCTGCTGAAGGACTAATGTTGAAAGTCATTCAGGACGTGAAGAGTTGACTATCGGCAAGCTGATACCGATCGCCATTAAAACAGTAATTCAATTGCCGTAAGCGATTGCCCTCCATCTGTAATACCTCTAGACAGGGCAGAGCCTGACCCCGGTTTTCTCCGACTTGAAATAGCGGCTTGTTGGCTGGAAGGTTAGGGTTGAGATAGTTCTGGAACACCTCTACTGCGGATTGATTCTCCCTTAACCAGTAGCCAGTGTAGAGGCAACCCAAGGCTCCGCACAGATTAGGAGTATTGAAATTAAACAGCGTCAGTTTACCTTCCTTTCCGTCTACAGTCCAGGCAAGCAGGGTTTCTTTGGCTTGTGTCATGTCTAGATCCGTGTTTGCTTGAATCACCTGTTCTAAAACAGATTCAGGGACTACTGCTGTCGCTTTTTGCCAGGGAACCGTTGCTGCACTGGAACTACAACCTGCCATGCCTATAAGTACCGATAACAGCAAAAAAAGGCTAAAACCGACGCGAAACCAGTATCCTACCTGCCATAACCAGTGAGGTGGTGCAGGGATGGTGGGTGTGCTCAGTTCTTGCTGAATTGGAGCCTGGTTGGAAGCCGAATCTGTCATAGCGAGTTTCCTTCTCGACTTGCATTCACTGTTGAATCTGAACATTAGCAGGGATAGCAACGCCCAACTGCCGCAGCGCCCAGACTTCCTCTGCAAACCAGGTAGGATTCTGGGTGGAGGCTGCGCCCTGGTTGACCTGTTGCTGGAAGCGATCTTTGCCAAGCCGCTGAATCTCTCGCCGGAATCGTGCCAGCGTCAATTGTTGAGCAACGGACTGGGGCACAACACTAGCAAAGGGAACGCGATCGCCCATCGGATTAAAAAACACTTCCTCGCAGCGTCCATTCGTGACTGCGATAATCAAATTAGTTGGCGCTTGGCTGTTTTCGGTATAGGTTGCTAGTAAGTAATAGTCCTTGCCCTGTAATCGACTAGAGCCGATCAGTTCACTCCGAACAATGGGTTGTCGAGTTTGTTGAGGAATGCAACGACTGACGGTTTCTGGGATTCCAGGGGTTTGAGCGTCAAGCGGAAGATACCCTAAGCCGATAGTGAGCAGCATTCCTACTGCTAAGGGTAGCCAGAAGGTTGCAGTCAAACGTCTGCCAATCGATCTCAGTGAAAATCGCTGATGGGGTTGCATGGTTGATTCCTCCTTAGAATTGAACCCGCTGTCTGGGATTGATGGAAGAGCCGCTGCGCCAATTGCCAGGAGTCGCCCCTTCAATCACTTCAAAATGCAGGTGAGGTCCGGTGCCCAATCCACTTTGACCACTACGGGCGATCGCCTGTCCCTGCCTTACTGGAGTACCCGCGTTCACGTCCATTGAATCGAGGTGAGCATAGAGCGTCATCCTGCCATTGGCATGTTCCACGATCATGGTTTTGCCGTAGCCGGATAGCCAACCTGCGTAGAGCACTCTGCCGCCATCAGCCGCTCGAACCGGTGTCCCGATCGGTGTGCCAATATCAATGCCAGCGTGATTGGAGCTACAACTAGCGCAAGGGCTAGAGCGAGGACCAAACTCACTGGTGACAGGGAAGCCTGGAACAGGGTTAGTTAGCTTTCCGGTGGCTTGTCCTGGTGTTCCACTGCCCTGGACTGCCTCATTGCTTTTGACTCCAGAGGAATTAGCGGTTGTCAGGGTGGCGCTGGGAGCACAGGTGAGTGTGCCATTACCACCGTTGCGATAGCGAGTTAGAGCAGCGCGACCATAATCTCGTAAACTCAGACGACCCAGCGCATCGGAACTTCCTCCATCCACACGGCTGTAGTCGCCACCGAAGTGTTTTTGGGCAACTCGTTCTAAGAGGCGATCGCCTGTGAAGGGTTGTCCGGTCGTCGGATCGATCTGTCCCTGCGTCGCCTGAATTTTATTGGCGAGATCTGCCATAAAAGCGCGATCTTGATCAGCAGGTGGAAAAAACTGAAACAGTTCTGCTTCAGTGGGTTGGTAGCCCTGTCCAATGCGATTTAAGAATCCCTGCCCCCCTGGCTTTGCAGCAATTAACTGCACTGCATAGGGGTTGTAGCTCATGAACTGGTAGCGTCCTAACCCCCGTCCACAGTTGCTTCCACCATCCGCGCACGTATGAACTCCGACTGCCTGATAACCCCCGCTTCCAGCACTTTCGATGCTGGCGATCGCCTCTGCCAGCGCATCTAAATCAATCCCTTGCAAGGATCGTGCCGACACGGGCTGACTACTGCCGCCTAAATTACAGGGATCTCCCCCATTCCGATCGCCAGCAATAGTTTGGCTGTTTCCAGGTTCTCGGCTAGCTCCTGTAGGTTGAGATGCCGCAGCAGCTCGTTGATCGCTCAAATCCCCGACAAACATCAAAGCATTAACTTTGTAGCTGAAGAACGGCACCGGACCAATGAAATAGGGCGTACAGCCCAGTGCGTTGGCACAGAAACGGAAGAATAGGGCGGTATCTATGGTATCTGTGGTTTCATTTGGCTCCATCACCACAACTTTGAAGGCAGAACCAAAGGGCAAACGTCCTGTAGGTTCTCGACCACCATTCACCGATCGCAAAACACCCCAGCCACCCTGGACTTCCTGATATTTTCCTGAAATCCATTGCTTGCCTTCCAGCCTGCCACGCGCACTACGTCCAGCGTTCTCCAAATCATCTAGTTCAACATAGGCGCAATCCGTTTCAGCACAGGGGACAGAAAAGCCCTGAACATCGGAGCCAGAAATAGTGTTATTTCGCTGTGCCTCTGCTGGACCATACACCTGATCAACTCGCATGACCAGGCTACCCAGTTCAGCGATCGGGTTGGGCATTGACCCTAATGGCACCTGACCCAATCCTGGAATATCTTGCACAAAGCTGTTCATCCAGCCCTCAAACTGCTGAAGCTGAACGGCTTCCAGGTTGGGAATAGAGGTGACAGGAAAGCGAGAAAGATCAATCTCCTTTAAGCGTAGCTGTCCAATCTGGGGATTCTGTGCCAACACTTCAGCCAGCGTCTGATCAGAGACATTAATGCCGACGGCTTTGGCAGCGAGAAGAGCCGCGACAGGGCGATCGCCCGGACATTAGTTTGTGCCAATCCCGGTACTACCTTTGCCAAATGGTTTAAGGTTTGATCGGCTGCCAACGTAAACGCACTCAGTGCAACTTGATTGAGATCGAGGTGGGTGAGTTGGGCGATCGCCCCTGACGAAAATACTTCTGCTTGAAATGCTTGTGAAATATCCCCCAGCTTTAAATACTGGTCGGGAGTCATACCCGCGTTCCAACTGCGGCTCAGATCATACCCTAAAGTTTGACTGTAGGGCTTGCCATCTATGGAGCCAGAGCGACTGATACCCGGCATCTGCGATAAAGAGATTCGGTTCCAGTCAGGCAACAAAACTTGTGTTGCAGGCAAGCCAGATTGACTCCCTGCAATTTCTAGAATTCGCGTCGGTAGGCTGCCGTCGTCGATCGTTCGAGCAGATGCAGGTGCAACAAGCCCGCAAAGGCTGATGACAATTAAGCACAGCGAAATGAGCCATGCCAGAACACGCTGC
Source organism: Leptolyngbyaceae cyanobacterium CSU_1_3 (assembly GCA_012034655.1). Lineage (GTDB taxonomy): Bacteria > Cyanobacteriota > Cyanobacteriia > Leptolyngbyales > Leptolyngbyaceae > JAAUOZ01. The sequence goes on from JAAUOZ010000001.1 coordinate 16,049, forward strand.
CTTTTGAAGCCGTCTGGCATTCTCAGTGGGGTATTCATGACATCAGACCGGGTTGAGGGGATTAAAGCTCCAGTTCGGGTGCGGAAAAGGTACGCTCTGTTTTAGGCTGATAAGCAGAACCCTTGCCATAGCCCTTTAAGTGAGGGTTGGGGTTGGCGGCTGATTCTGAATAGGGTGTATCGCCAAAATTTTGTTCAAAGATGTTTTCCTGATAGCCGTCACTGAAGTGATCGGTTTGCCAGGGATTCGTGCCAGCCCCAGAAATTGATTGTTCGCTACCAGCACCAGTAGTTTGATAGCCACCCGTTTGATAACCACTGGTGCTGTCAGGGGTGGTATTGAAATCGGGAGTTGATTCGGTGTTCATCGTGCAAGCCATCCATACGAAACGATATGCTTGCCAGCCTATAAAGCTTGACTCGGTACTGACCTCAACCAGGTGGATAACAACGCTCCAGCCAACTGGCTGTTTGTAAGGACATTCCTACAGGAGGCTTGCGCTGTGGATCAACTGAGTTTTATTCCCGAAGAGTTGGTGCGAACCCTTCAACAAGAGAAAGATGCTGCCAACCCAGTCACCCGTTGCTCATCCAGCACCCTGGAAATGTTGCGGCTTTTAGCATCCCTTGATGTTCCTAGAGAACTACTAGCGTGCATGTTGGAGATGGCAGAGTTTTCCATCCATCATGTCCGTTATTTAGTGGGACCCTTGGTATTGCACCGCAGTTTGTGGGGTGATGTCATTCCAAGTTGGTTAAAGGTTGCCTGTGTAAAAGATCGCTTTGATCTCATCCTTTCTGAATATGAGCAGGATCAAGTGGGGGACTATGCTACACCGACTGAAGTATTGGCTTACATGATGCCTGCCAGTTTTGAAGCACCCATGCATCGCGACTACTCTGACCTCTACATCTGGGCTGGAAATGAGGTGATGCGGAAGCATAACAAATTACCCGAAGGAGCTGACAGTTTTTATGAGTTGATTGGTGGGCATCCGATTGAATTCAGCACAGTCAAAAATGATTTTCAAGATTTGAGTCGATCGATTCGTCGGAGCGTTGTGAAACATGCGGCTCAACAGGGGTGGGGAAAACGGCGCAATCGGGCAAAGGCAGAAGCGATCGCAGTTGATCCAGCTCAAGTATCCGATCAGCCAGAACAGGTCAGTTTGTTCTGAATCATGAGCAATACCGGAGATGGTTGGTGCTACCGCCCCTGCAAGCTAGTCCTCCATCCATTTCCGATTATGCCTGCCTCCCAAACTCACCCTCATTTGAAAGCTGGAACCTATCAACTGATTACGTCGGGGAAAGAACTTGAATCGGCACTGTGTTGGTGTAACCCCTTAAGAGAATCGCTAAAAACAGCCTCCCACGATTGGATTGGATTGTGAGACAACAGGGTTAGATCCTCATATTCATACGATTCGGCTCATTCAGCTTGCAGTCCCGGATCAGCCAGTGATGCTCATTGATTTACCTCAGATTGCTCCTTGCGATCGCCACCCACTTCAACAGATCCTCTCCAGCCCTGTGATCAAAATTACCCACAATGGCAAATTCGACTGGCAGTTCCTTGCCCAAGCAGGACTCCAACCCGCGCCACCCTTCTTCGATACACAAATTGCTTATCGTGTGTTGACGGCAGGACTGAAAACCAGTCTCTCGTTGCAGACGCTTGCTCAAAAGCTATTGAATATAGCGCTGGATAAAACCCAACAGGTCAGTGATTGGAGCCAGCCCCTAACTTCAAAACAGTTACAGTACGCGGCGTTGGATGCAGCAATTTTGTTAGAACTGTACCCGATCTTGTTCAAGAAGCTGGAGCGATCGCAGCTTCTCAAAATTGCCCAACTAGAGTTTCACTGTATGCCTGCGGTGGCTCAGATGGAGCTGAATGGGATGTTGCTTGATCTTTCTCGCTGGCATACGTTAGGGGCAAAGCTGGAGAGCGATCGGGATGCGGCACTTCATCAGCTTAGCCAACTCCGGATCGCTGGTAACGCTCAAATGTCTTTGCTGCCGGAGATGACGGATACAATTAACCCAAATTCCCACCAGCAGGTACTTGCAGCACTGCAAGCGGCTGGAATTCCAGTAAACTCTACCAATCAAAAGGCGCTGGTTCCCCTAGCGAAACAGTATCCTGTGATCCGAGCGTTATTGGACTACCGCCACCTTTCTAAAATCACTGCTACTTTTGCCGATAGCCTGCCCAAGCACGTTCATCCGGTGACAGGCAGGATTCACCCGACTTACTATCAGCTTGGAGCCAGGTCGGGTCGGTTCTCTTGTCGTAACCCGCCTCTACAAACGATTCCTCGCGATGCCGCAACCCGAACCTGTTTTGTCGCTGCACCAGGTTATCAAATCGTGCGAGCGGACTATTCTCAAATTGAGCTGCGAATTGTTGCCCGCTTGAGTGGAGATACCCGGATGCAACGAGCCTATCGTAAGGGTGAGGATCTGCATCGGCTGACAGCAGCTTTTGTGACGGGGAAAGCGATCGACGCGGTGAGTGAGGAAGATCGACGGCTTGCCAAAGCCATTAACTTTGGGCTGATCTATGGTATGGGTGCTGCCAAGCTTCAGAGCTATGCTGAGACCAAGTATGGAGTTACTCTGTCGTTGGAGGAGGCAAAAGCATTCCGAAAACGGTTCTTTGAAGCTTACGCCGGAGTGGCAGAGTGGCATGAGACGATCAAGCGTAGTTACATCCGGGGCATAAAGGAGAGCCGTACCTTGGCAGGACGGCGACGCAGGTGGGCAGATAAACCCAGGCTGGCAGAGATGCTGAACCATCCAGTCCAGGGATTGAATGCTGACATCACGAAGCTAGCGTTAGTGAAACTCAACAAAGTACTGCCAGAGACAGGAGCAAAGCTAATTTGCACAGTTCATGATGAGATCCTGCTTGAGTGTCCTGTTGCTGAGGCAAAATACATCAGTGATCTCTTACATCGCGGCATGGTTGCAGCAGCTCGGAAGTTTCTGCATCCTATTCCAGTGGTCGTGGATGTCAAGGTTTCCACCAGCTGGGGTGGCGATGAGGCTTAGGGAATAATTTTGCCTTTACGACGAGTTAAGTTTTCCCTAAGCAAAAGCAATACGGGTGAATCTGGACTTAGGGAATAAAAATAGGCTACAGATCCCTAAGTATTCCCTAAGCAATTCTTGCCGGGAGCGAGGGAGCATGACAAAGCAAAGCAAAGCAGCACGCCTGATTCAGCAACTCCAGGATTGGAGTGATGAGGAGTTAGGGGAACTGACTGAGATGATCCAGGGTTTGCTGGAGTCGCGGCGGGAGCAGCCCGGAGAGGAGGTTAAGGAAACTCGTGAGGATGGCTCGTCGTTAGGTAAGCATGGGGGACGGGGACATATTGAGCTTAAGATGATTCCCGATTCCAAGACGGGTAAAACCTATGGACCTTACCGATATCTACGGTATTGGGGAACAACAAAAAAGGGAAAGCTGGGACTCAAAAGTGTTTACATGGGTAAAGTAGCTCCAAATTCCCAAGACTAATTATTCAAATAACTCCCGATAAACATAAGCAAACTTTGATCGATCGCCCCCACTCGCAGGTCTCGCATAGGTTGCCAGATTCCGAATTGCCTGCATCTGTTCTGATTCCCGCTCCATCGCTGGGGTAAACTGCTGTCGCTGCTCCAACAAATCCTCCAGTTCAATCTGCCCCGGTTTGCCCTTGTAAAACGCTTCCTCTGCACAACGCCGCACCGCATTTCCGATCTCAGCAGGGGTACAAATTCGGTATTCCGTCAATAGCCTACGCCACCGGGCATCGCTCCAGGGAGATTGACCATCCCCTCGAAACGCTGGAAAATACTTTGCCAGGTGCAGATTGAACACTTCATATCTGGCTCCCTCATGGGGCAAATCCACAAAAAAGATGTCCTCGAAACGCCGTACCAATTCAGGTGGTAGTAGCCCCAAACGATTGACAGTTGCGATCGTGTAGATCGGTTCCTGGTGTTCCTGCATCCAGGTCAGCAAAGCTGCCGAAAGACGACGGGCTATTCCACCATCCGCATTGGAGTCCCAGCCTGCAAAGCCCTTATCAAAATCATCCCAGTAAAGCACACAAGGAGCCAGGGATGTGACCACGGCAATAAATTCCTTCAAAGCGCGATCGGGATTAGAACTGCTCAAAAGAACTCCCCAATTTGCCGCCAGCAAGGGTAATCCCATCTTTTTAGCGGCTAATTTGGCAGAGAGGCTCTTGCCTGTACCGGGTGGTCCCCACAGCACCATACCCGTAGGCAAGCTCAGTCCATATTGTTGAGCTTCGGGTCGAAGCAGAGCGGCGATCGCCTCTAACCGTCGCTCCAACAAATCTAACCCCGCAGCAGTGGGTACATCGGGTTCTACAATGTACTCTAATCCCCGCCCCCACAGTTTGTTAATTTTTTGTTCCAAAATCAGTTGCACTAACTGCTCAGAGCTATCTACAAATGCCAACAGTCTGTTCAGCACCATTTCAATCTCACCCACTGGCAACCCCTGGCAAGCCGTGATCAGTTTTTGTGTAGCTTCCGAGTCATCTTTGACCAGCCAGGGGTGCTGGTTACAAAACTGGGTAGCGATTACTTGTACCTGCGGGCGATCGGGCAGTGCATGAGACAGTACTGGAATAAATGGTTGTAGTTCTAGTGGCAATTGAACGTAAGTTTCTGGCAGAACCCAATAATGAGGCACTGAGGTCCATAGCGCCTGATGGTATGCATTTAAGAGTTGGTAGCAACGTTGCTGACTCATCTCTGCAACCGTGCTATTCAAAACTCCTTCGAGAAGGTAAATGCCGGGTTCCGGCTGGTCTAGCAAGGATTGGAGGATGTCTTGCTCTATCGTTTGCGTTGTGGGTTGCAGAATGAGTTTCCCTTGCGGTGCTACCAACTGCTGAAGCGCCGAGTAACCAGGATTCCAGACATAAACTGGGAGCGATTTTGCCTCACCCCAATGATAAAACTGGCTCAACACCGCCATCCTGTCCGGAGTCTGATATTCCAGCGCCACGATCGGAGCGTTCTGATCAATCAGTTTTATCCAATCCTGCAACTGTCGCATGATCTGACACTGTATGGGTTCCCACTGGTTCTAACGAAACAAAAATACTCCTTACCTCGGTCAACTGGACACTTTTACCCAATACTGTGATGGAGTGTTGGAGGGAAATGCCGCTAATGCGGCGAGGGAGGGAAATCCTTGAATTTGGGAGTTTATGAAATGGCGACGACTACAAAACCTGGCACCCCCAACGGCACTCGCAACGGTGCCACCTCCAAAACGGCTAAACCTAACGGTACAGCCTCAGCTACCAGAGCCAAAGCACCAACGGTTGATGGACCGCCGGAAACTAACGCATCAGCACTTCTAAAGGAACTGCGGAACTTGGTATTCAAGGAGTACGGCGTGAAGCTGCAACTCCGGGATGCTCGTGTCTCTACCAAAATTGGGCATGCGACTCGCGAAAAGCTTGGGCTTGACATTGCCGCTCAGGTGAAGAAGAAGGGTGGTAACAAAAAGTTCGACTGGCAGCGATGGAATACGAAGGTGTTCCCGCGACTGTTCGGACAACCCGATGCGCTGAAGTATGCGCCAGAAGTGGTGGCGATCCTTATGAGCCTGCTATATGACACCATTCGTACTGATCCAGAGCAAGCTGTTGCAGACCTGGTGGAATTTAACCGGGCATCGCTGGAGCGCCGCAACTCTTTCCAAGCGGAGCAGGATGATGACTTGGATGATGAACTGGATGACGATCTCGATGATGACTTGAGTGATGAATTGGACGATGAAGCCAGTGATGAACTGGACGATGACTTGGATGACGAGTTAGATGAGGATCTAGACGACGACGAATAACGCATTCGGTCTTGCTCACTGCCTGATTGCTTGCCCTGCATTAGTTCGGCTGATGCAGGGTTCTTTTTTCCTGCCCACCTCCCTCGCCCGCTGGAGTGGAACGCAGTAACAACTGCGGAAGGAATGAAAGCTTGGACTGCACGAAGCAGGCATCTGTCGATGCGATCGCTGTGAGAAATCCAACTCATTCATAAAGGAGCAATTCTCATGGTTACTGCAACTGCAACACGCAAAGCTACAAAAAACACTGTACGCAAGGCACCGAAGCATACTCCCGCTTTGCAACGGGTGATTCCCTATCAGGAGAAAGTTCGACTGATGGTGATTGAAGTGCTACGGGAGGAGTCTGGACGAGAACTGGCAGCATCCGCTCGTTTCACTGGACAGGAGTTCGATTGGGAACAGCACAATGCCCAGTTTCGTAAGGACTATGCCGAAACCTTACTCCGGGATCTGTTGACCTATGCTCGCAAGCTCTATGGATTGCAAAATCTGGATGAAGTGCGCGATCGCCGTGCTGCCCACAAAGCTACTCGCACGGGACGCTTGAATGCGCTCAACGGCTTGAGTACAACGGATGACCTGGATACGGATGAGGAGTTTGAAGTTGACCTGGAAGAAGACATCAATCTGGATGACTAATTCTTGAGCAGCTTCAGAGGCTACCGCTCAAACCCCGGCGATGAGTCGGGGTTTTTCATTGCCGCCCACCCACCCATGTAAAATGAGGTTTAACTATTGTCCAAGCGATCTTGGACGATTGACGGCTGACACCGCGAGGTGCGTCCCTTTATTCTCTAGCGTTAAGTTACCCCTCCTACGGTATAGTAAAAGCTACCTCAGTTCATCTGTACCATTTATGAGCATCGACCTGAGATCGGGCGACTACGACAAATTTCTGCATGGGTTGAAAGAGCGAATTCGTAATGCCCAAACCCAGGCAGCTTTAGCCGTCAACCGAGAACTGGTGATGCTCTATTGGCAGATCGGACGGGAAATTTTAACGCGCCAGCAAGAGCAAGGCTGGGGCGCGAAAGTCATCAGTAAGCTGGCAAAAGATCTGCAAAGTGCTTTCCCTGAAATGAAAGGCTTTTCTCGCACTAATTTGCTCTACATGCGTGCCTTTGCGGAAGCCTACCCTAATGAACAACTTGTCCAGCAGGTTGCTGGACAAATTCCCTGGTTTCATAACTGTATGTTGTTGGACAAGGTGAAAGACCCAGAGGAACGGTTATGGTATATCCAGCAGACGATTCAACAGGGCTGGAGCCGTAGCGTCTTGACCCAGCGCGTTGAAAGTGGGCTATATCGACGGCAAGGAGCAGGAGTGCTGACGAACTTCACTCAAATGCTCCCTCAGCCACAATCAGATTTAGCGCAGCAAATTTTGCGCGATCCGTATAATTTCGACTTCCTGAGTCTAGGGCATGAAGCGCAGGAACGAGAACTCGAAACGGCTTTGATTCGACATATCCGGGAGTTTCTACTCGAAATGGGAGTTGGATTTGCGTTTGTTGGCAGTCAGTACCCAATTCAGGTGAGCGGCAAGGAATACAGACTTGATTTATTGTTTTATCATTTCCGTTTGCATTGTTTTGTCGTAGTCGATCTTAAGACTGTTGAATTTGAACCAGAATTTTCAGGCAAGATGAATTTCTATGTGTCAGCAGTGGATGATTTATTACGAAGCCCGATCGATAACCCAACTATTGGCATTGTGCTGTGTAAAACTCAGGATCACACAGTGGTGGAGTATGCACTTCGAGATGTCAATAAGCCCATTGGGATTTCAACCTATCAACTCAAGAATGCTTTGCCAGAGTCACTCAAAGGTAATTTGCCTACCATTGAAGAATTAGAAACCCAATTGAATATTTTATCAGTTGAAGTTGAAGAAGGACGAGACGTAGAAGAGCAACCGGATTGAGGTTCAACAGTTATTAATTATCCAGCAGCTTGCTGGACAATTCAGTGAAAATTCCTGGGACAAAGCAATCAGCTTGCAGGGGCGGGTTCGCAGCCAACACCACCGAAGGTTGGAACACTTGAATTTGAAAGCTTTCCAGTGACCAATTCATGAACTTGCTGATTTGAAAGTTGAGTAGGTTTTACCTCGATCGTGGTTTTTCCGCCCCGGTTAATCTGGATGATTGTGTCTGCCCAGTAAAATTGTTCTTGTGAAGGTTGGGAGTATGCCGGGTAGCAACCTTTCGAGGCGATCGCGACTTTATGCTGCACAGCCGACACCGATGGCAAGGAAACTCCAGTCTGCACTAACTTTGCCTCACCAACTGGACCCCAAAGCCGAAGTTGAGTCGTGATGCAGCGTTTTCCATCCTTGAGCGGTGCAATGATGTTGCCGCATACCTCTACATCCACGTTGTGTAGAGGTGGATATTCTGGAATGGAAGGATTTTGTGCTTGAGTCGCTTCATTGCCGCCTCCCGTCGTTGTGCGAGGAGTACAACCCACGGCGATTAACCCTGCCAACATCAGAACTGCCCAGAATTGAGTAGCTTTACAAGTCCCCATTGGTAAATCCCCCTCAAGATGCTCAGTTTCCTTGAATCGGTGCAAATTCACGTTGATTGGGAGGCTGAACCCAGAGTGTACAGAATCCAGCGGTTGCTTTTCGGTCAGGTAACATCTCCAGGGTGACACCTAATCGCTTAACTTCATTGGCACAAACAAGCTGACCATTGCGATCGCGGCTTAACAAGTCCTGATTCCAATTCACTAGGTTGCGGGCAAATAGTCCCTCGGCACTGGTTGCCCAGTCTAACGCCTTGGCTTGCTCTAATGTCAGTTGTCGGGGTCCGGCGGGATCAAGAGGGCGACTGGCTTGATACCAGGAAAGTCCGGCAATGCCCAAGAATCCTCCCAGTCCGGCTGTAACCAGGAGCAATACCCCGGCTGCAATCAATGAGGGAACCGAGTGAATAGCCCGCTCAAACTCTGTGCGGCGAATCAGGGCAGAGACAGTTTGGGCGATCGCCTTTTGGTGCCCCTTGATCGCCACCTTCTCGTAGGTCTGGAGCCGATCATAGAGTTGCGTCTGCCACTGATCAAACATGGTCTCCATCTCTTGGGGACTGTCTTCTAGCAACACCTCTAGCCTGCCAGTCGCAACCAGCATCAAGAAGGCTGGATCATCCGGGTCAATTCCCGTTTGTACGACAATTTCCCATACTCTGGCTTTGAAAGCATCATCCTTACCGCGAATTGCTAGATCGAGCAGGGTCGGGTAGGGAATCCGATTTAGACCTTTACCCCTGGCAGCCATTGATTCTAGAAATTGATCATCTAGATCTAGAGGTTCTTCTATTTGGCGGGGATTGCTCATGAGCCTTACCTCCCTTAGCTTGAACGTTTGCTATTGCGGGATTTAGAGCCGCTTGTTGCTGGTTCAGCCGTTTTAATGTCAGCTTCTCCGGCTTCCACTGATGGTCCATCAGTCGCAGTTGGCTTTGAAGGACTGACTTCCGACTGCGAGAGTTTCCAGATGTTTGCCTGGTCGATCGCTTGATAAGCACTTTTGAGAAACGTATGGAGCCGCTGCTTCCCTAAAACGCCCAGTTCACCACTTTCCCTACCTGCTGAAAAAGCAAGCCGCTTGGCATCCAGGTGATCACGCTCTCGATAGCTGAACTTGGGGAAATCAAGCACGGGGACTTTTTGTTTTGCCAGGAGTTTTTGTAGTTCCTCTCTACTGTCCAGGTGAGACCAGTCATCACACAGTCCCCAGTTGCGGACAAAAACATGTTGCACTTTGCCATCAAACTGCTTCAAGGATTGGATGAAAAGCTGCACACTGTCATAGCCGCCAGTGCAGATAAACCACTTACAGATACTGACCCCATGTTGAGTTCCCATCTCCAGCACCCCATTGCGCTCAATCCAATCGGTAACGGCTGGAAAGACCTGAGCTGGGAGATTCACAATCACTGGAGTTTTGATCGCTAGGTCAAAAATGCGATCGGCATCGTAGGCTTTGCGTTCAGCTTCACTAAAGACAGCCCGCTCACATCCTTCAGGATAAACTTCACCGACGTCAGGATTGCTGCGATCGGCTTCTACCAACACATGGGGAAGCTGGCGATCGATGCAATATTGCACCATCACCCGAGCAAACAGAGACTTACCGACACCGCCCTTTTCACCATCAATGAAATGAATGATTGCCATTGCGCTCTCCTATTGCCACATTGTTCGGGTTGCCCGTTCAGCGGGCTTGTTACTGCCATTTTGGCGATCGCCATTGGTATATTCGATTGTTGAAGATTCAGCAGATGGAATTGGTAGTTGCAAACATTCCCGAATATAGTCTGCCTGACGTTCCAAAGCGCGACAGCAGCTCAATCCCAATTGGCGTAGTTCTTCCTGGCTCAACAGACCTTCTGCCTGATGAGCGGCTACCATCCAAAAAGCTCTGGCGGACTCCAATATCAACTCTTTGCCCTGCCTCACGCCATCACCTTTCTTCAAAAATGCTGTCAATACACCGTCTGAAGTGTCGGTGTAGGGCGAATAGCGAAAGCTGAAATCTTCGCGTTTGCGCGAGGTTTGGGAAATATTGTTCATGCGACCTCCGCCAACTGCTCAACAAAGTCGCAGTACATTCCAAAAGCATCAATCAAACGAAAGGACAGTGCTTCAGCATCTGAACGGTTCGAGCGATAATCCAGTCCTAACAGGTCTTGTAATCGTCGCTGAAGGTCAGTACCCCAATAGGTCGGGGTTCGATTAAAATAGTTCTCCAATTCATCATGGAGGTAAAGAGCAGCTCCACCAGAAATAATCACTTCTGTGACATTCAGCAGCATGGTGTCAAGCCAATCTTGCAAGCGTGACCAGTACTCTTCTCTGGCAGTTAAAATAGCAGTGACAATTTGTTCGCGTTCTAGTTTTTGTTCAGTGGGCGATCGCGTCTTTACCAGATGTTGAAGTTGTGGATTATCAGGGGCAATCTGATTGCCAATACTATAGATTACGCTCGTTAACGAATCAGCACTTTGACCAGAGGTTCGGTTTAATACCTTATCTACCAGTTGATGAAAGCCCAAATCGGTGGTGTTACCGATCGCCAGCTTGCCCCGTTCAAATAGCAATAGGCTGGTATTCCGATGCCCAAACATCAGCACAGCCAGTGTTTGTTGCTGGAACCACTCTGCCCCGTTCTGCATTACCCGTGCCATTGCCAAGCCACCTCCCTCTGGGCGACACTCAAAGGCTTCTAGCTTGACCTGGAAGCGTTCATCGCGAAAGCTGTAATTTTTGAGCTGTTGTTTCAGGAGTTGCTGAAAGCGTGGGGCGTTCTGGTATTCACCGTAAGGTAATAGGGCGGAAATGGACACAGAGAACTTACGCGGTAGATTCGTTTGTTGGGCGATCGCTCCTACGGCTGCTAGCACCTTGTATAGTGCCCGTTCGTATTTCACTTCATTCATCCGCACGGCTGCTAGAAACTGACGCGCTAAATAACCAACCACCTGACACTGCTGACTATCACTACATTGCAGCCAAACATCATCTTCAGGTCGAGTGATACCAAGGCTTCCTCTGGTTCTCAAGTGGGCATCAATTGAACTCAAGCTGAGTTCAATCACTTCAGGCTCCATAAGCAGCAATCGAGGTCTGCCATCCGCTAAGTGATAGATCACTTTACTGAGTGAGGAGCCTGGATCGAAAGTCAACGTGAGGTCAGACATCACGGGTTAATCAGTTAGGTTAGCGCTTCCTCAACTTAGCGAGCACTGAATGAATGCTCATCATCCATGTGGATAGAAAAGAGAAACCCGGATTTCCTCTCCCGCAGGGGTTCACAATTTGCCACAGTTTCCCTCAATGGTTCGTCTCCATCCTCATTTGACCACCCGATTAAGGCGCTGAATTCCCAATAATCTAAACTTGTTGACACTCAATACCCTCAAATGTCCACAGGTTTCTCGCAGCATTCCACCCATGACCCACATTCTTACAACAGACTACAGTACCCGTTCAAAATCCAGGATGCAGAGCAAGCCATGTTGTAATGTATATTCATCTATTGGAATAAAATAATGGTGCTATTGCAACACCCGTGAGCTTTGTTTGTTATAAAAGGCTATTGCCCGATGCAGAAATCAAAAAGATAACCGACTGGTCGATCACAAGTCAACGAAGGAACAGCAAAGCTAGAGAAGAATCTTCACCGTCTTCCTGATTGGCTGGAATGTCATCGCAGAAACGTCCTATCAAGTTTCATATCTCCCTCAACGCTGAGGAGAAAGAGCAGGTGCGCTGTATGGCGGCAGAGAACAACCTGACGATGGCAGAATTGTTTCGTGCCAAGACGTTGAAAAATCAGCTCCCCCGGCGCGTAACCCGAATCGCGGGTCTAACCTACTGGGAACTAACCAAAATCAGTGACAGCCTGAATCAAATTGCTAAGGCAATACTTGCTAACGCAAAGGCTAGCACCAACACCATTGCTCCACTTCAAGCAACTCCGATCGTGGTCGATCAGGAGTTATTGAATCAAACCAGAAGTCTCTTGAGCCAAATACGGCGAGAACTTACTGACCTGGAATTCATGACAGAGATTGAAGAGGAATCGTGATCGGCAAACAAATTAAAGGTCGAAGCTTTAGCAAACTGCTCAATTATCTGTTTGGCAAAGATGGAGCCAGCTTAATTGGCAGCAATATGGAGGAAATCACCCCGCGCAGGTTAGCAGCGGAGTTTCGGTTTTGCCGCCAGTTAAACCCCAGGGTCAGTCGAGCGGTCTATCACGCCTCCCTGAGTTTGCATTACACCGAGCATCTGGAGAATGACACCTGGCACGATATTGCCCAGAAATATCTTCAGGCAATGGGCTTTGACATGAATCAGTATGTAGTCGTGCGGCATAGCGATCGCGACCACGATCATGCACACATTGTCGCCAGTCGGGTTCGGTTGGATGGAACAACCGTTTCCGATAGCTGGGATTATCGCCGGAGTGAAGCCGCTATTCGCCAGTTGGAACAGGACTATGGGTTGCGTTGCCCAAGCATCTCCGAAGGAGACTCGCTCCACTCCAGCCAGGAACAAGACAGCCGTAGCCCCACTACTGGAGAACAGCGATTACTGGCTCGGACTGGTGAGGAAAGTATTCGAGTGCAGCTTCAGCGATCGCTTGATCAAGCCACTCAATCTCCTGTCACTATGCCTCAGCTAATTGGGCAGCTCCAGCAAAACGGCATCAGTGTTCGGATTCGCAATCGTCAACCTGGTGAGATAACAGGCATCAGCTACGAATTAAATGGTATTGCCTTTAGCGGAATTCATCTGGGCAAAGCCTATACCTTCAAAGGCTTGCAGAGATACCGAGGAGTGAACTATGACTCACATCGAGATGCGGAATTAATTAAAAAACTAGTAGAACAACCTGTTAATTCATCAACTACCAGTGAAATCGATGCAGACTCATTAGTTCAGGTATCGAATATAGAAGAGAGCCAACGAGATGATAATACAGCGAAACATCGCCAAAAATCCAAATTACCAAAACAGCGACAACGAGAGTTGGAACTTTGATAGTCAGGGCAGCTAACGCCACTCAGGAGTAACAACGCTCTTGGCTTAACTGCGATGAATGTCAATCTGCGACAAATGACGATTCAATTTCTCAGGCACATTGGCTTTGTGTCGGGTGCTAAAATCTGGTTACGAATATCCTGGAATCTGCCTGTAGAAATCATTCCTGACAACTGGAACTGCTACTGGAAGAACAATCAACTGATCTACGGTCATTACATTTTCTGTGGCAGCATCACTCCCCAGGGCTTTTCCCTCTACTGCTGCACTCAGGGTGGGCGCGATCGCCAGGGTAATACCTGCTGGCAACTCACTCCCAAGCGCTATGCAGATGGGTGGGCACTTGCATTCAAATTTTCCTATTTGGGTGCAACCGTCAGTTTCTACCCCAACCAACCTGATAAAGGCATTAGTAACAACCATGTCAGGCAATGTCAGTGCCTCTTCTATGAAATCGATGATTTACCTCTGGCTGGTCAACACGATGCACTGGAACGATTTAAGCATACAACTGGGTTGGAACCGGCGGCAGTTGTGTATACCGGGGGAAAATCTCTTCATGTCTATTTCAGATGCACCATCGGGCTATCTCCAGAAAGCTGGATTTGCCTGAATCGAAAACTTGCGATCGCTCAAAATGCCGACTCAGCCATTTGTAACTTAGCGCGTTCTATGCGGCTTCCAGGTATGGTTCGCAGGGAAGTCATAGATGGGAAATTGAGCGGTACTAGAGCAGTCACATTGGAGGATTACTCCACGTCCCAGTACAGTTCCAAAAAACTGAGCGCTGCTTTGGATGCCACCGGGCTATTTCCTTATGGACTATCGGATCAGCAGTGGCGGAAGTGGGTACAACTGGTTCATCTGGCGAAAATGAATGATTCTGTTGACCCACACTCCGCACTGACTCAACCGCCTGCTCTAAGATCCCGCTCAACTGTGCTGAAGCATCGGAGACTTGGAACAAGCCTTGCAACAAGAGATAATCACTTATCTCTCAAACATCACCGCGCTAGCGGGATCTCAGTTCCGCTAACTATCTGCCTGACAAAAAGCGATCGCGCCCTCCTAAAGTACGGTGAGCTAGAAGGCAACCGTAACAATGCAGGCTACAAGCTGGCTCGGAACCTCTTGGGAACCACTGATTTATTAACCCGACACCAGATCGTTTACCATCCCGCTCCCCATCAACTTTTCGAGCAATACTGCGATCGCTGTACACCCCCTTTAGATGATGCCGAAGCAAAAACCATCTGGCAGAGTGCTAGCAAAACCCCTGCTTTCGCCAGCCGCAGCCTTGACTCAATTCTCGTAAGTGTCAGTCAATGGCGATTTCGTAGGGATAGGAGACAGTAGACTCAAACTATAAGGTCTGGAATTCAGTAATATTTCGTATTGACAAACAAGATAACCCGTGTATTCAACCATTCACTGCAATAGGTAGGAGTCCCATTTAGCTCGTTCCCTTTGTAGCATGAGCTTTACTTCTCGCTGCTTAGAGAGTTGAGGCATACTAGAGCAAACATGATTTTCTTCCTCGAATATTTCGTCCCATGCCAACCCCAAAAGAAATACTTTCACTTGTAGAAAATGCCCTTAAGCAGACTGAGGGAGATCGCTCTGCATTAGAATGTTGGCGACAGACAGAAGATGGACAGAAGGTCATTCAGTACATACAGATTGGGAAATACAACACCGTTATAGGTGAAGGCAAAAATATCACAATTGGGGATCAACTGGATCGATCGCTACTTGAGGAGATTCGGGACTTATTACTCAAGCAAGTTCCTTCTCCACCTCTGGATATCAATTGGCAGGAAGTCAGCCATCGTAGGTTGTCGGAACAAAGACTTCAACTTACAACCAATCCAATGACGAGAGGTGAAGATGTTGACTATCAAGTTGAGCATGTGTTTGTTCCATTAGGATTAGTCGAACGGAAGAAGATCCCACGCCGAAAGCGGGATGTTTTGCCAGAGAGAGGTTCGGAACTCTATCAAGAAGGTGGGAACGAAGGAACTGATGCAGATTTGGCGGAGGAAATAGAAGTTACTCAACGATTTGAGCATGAAGAATTTTTAGAGCAGGTTTTACGACAGCGAAAAAGTCCAAAGAGTCAAGGTAGTAGAATTGCGATTATTGGTGAGCCAGGAGCAGGAAAAACAACCCTTCTTCAGCAAATTGCGGGATGGATATGCACAACATTTCCAGAATCAATTGTTATCTGGGTATCCTTAGCAGATTTACAGGGCAATACGATAGAGTACTACCTGGAAAAAATCTGGCTAAAAAGCATCATTCGTGAAGCAGGAGGAGCGGAAAATTCTGTAGCAGATGAACGCAACTTTGCCGACCAATTTCAACGGGGGCAGGTCTGGCTACTGCTGGATGGTTTAGATGAAATGCAATCTCCTGCCAATTCGTTGAGTGAAATTCAACGTCAAATTCAGGAGGGAGGATGGGTGCGGCAGGCACGCTTGATTTTGACCTGTCGGTTGAATCTATGGGATGGAAACTACAATACATTAGCTGGCTTTGATACCTATCGTACTTTAGATTTTTCTTATCCCGCACAAGTAGAGCAATTTATTCAACAGTGGTTTGCACCACGAAAAAAGAAAGATTTAGGGCAGGCGCTATGTTCTGCATTGACAGAACCAGGGAAAGAGCGAATTCGGGATTTGGTCAAGAATCCATTACGATTAACTCTCCTGTGTTTTAGTTGGTATCTACAGCAAGGGAGATTACCGGAAACTCAAGCAGAACTCTATCAGAGATCCATAGATCGATTTTATGAATGGAAGCAGGAACAGTTTCCAACAACCTCTATGCAAAGAGCTTCTCTGAACCAAGCATTAGCGGAATTATCTCGGCAAGCAATTGATGATACTGATGATAGGCAGCAGACTCGATTCCGATTGCGTTACGATTTTATCCGTCATCACTTGGATAAACCACTACTAGATGGGCAAAAAACGCTACTCGACTTAGCACTGGAAATTGGCTGGTTAAATCAAGTTGGTGTGGATGCTGACGATCCGGAACAAAGAGTTTATGCCTTCTTTCACCCAACTTTTGAAGAGTATTTTGCTGCTCTTAGTATTAGTGACGAGAAGTTCTTCTTCAATCCCATTCCCAAAAAACCTATGGGCAAGGAAGCCATCTATCGAATTTTTGAACCTCAGTGGAGACAAGTATTTCTGTTGTGGCTAGGGCGTAAAGATGAAATGCTAAGACCGCAGAAAGAAGCACTGATTAAATCTCTATTAACCTTCAGAGATCGCTGTGGTGGATTCTATAGCGATCGAGCTTTTCTCTTGGCAGCCATAGGAATTTCTGAATTTAGAGACTGTTCTTTTTCAAATCAAATTGTAAAGCAATTACTACATTGGAAATTCGGCAATTTTAATTTTCTAGTACGAAATTGGCTTCTCCTTATAAATCCTGGAAGAGTGACAGTCAGAAGGAAGTATGCTGAGGGGGTTTTCAAAAATACCGACTCTCAAAAGATGATTCAGGCGCTGATATCTCTGTTGAGAAAAATGGAATCTACTTTAACTCACTCCAGTAAAACAATTATACAAAAGGTGATTCAAATATGTAGGCAAGAGTTAAACTTCAACCGTAATTTATATATGTATCATGAGGTGGCTGAAAGTTTGGGGAAGCTTAGCCCAGACAAAGAAAATGCGATTCTAGCAATTAAATGCTTGCTAGAAAATACTGGAGAGAGAAAATCTAGAATTAGAGGTATCCGAACAGAAGCAGTTAAGAGCTTAGAAGTCATCGGTGAAAACAATAAAAATGCGATTGAAACATTAGAATCGATACTAAAAACAACCAGAGATTATGACACTGTCAAGAATGTCTCTGAGAGCTTAGGAAAAATTTCCAGCGGTGATGAAACTGCGATTCAATCACTAGCATGGCTTCTTGAAGTTACAAAAGATAAACCCATACTGGCACTTACTAAATCTTGGTATGAAACTGCGATTCAATCACTAAGGCGGTTTTTAGAAGTTCTAGAAATTACTCAAAATAAATCGACTTTTATAGATAGACCTTGGAACAAATCTCTCACAAGACATATTCGTCTTATTGCGGCGCAAAGTTTAGGTAAAATTGGGACAGGTAATGAGACTGCGATTGCGGAACTATTACAAATTCTTAGAAATTCTCAAGATAAAGAAATTCATTTTCAAGCATTTGATAGCTTAAGCAAAATTGCTCTGGGAAATGAAACTGTAATTCGAGCACTGATAAATTTGATAGACGAAACTCATGATGAAAATATTTGCTTGAGGGCAATTTTCACCTTGAATCAAATTGGGACAGGTAATGAAATGGCAATTCGGTCATTGGTACAATTCATGAAAATGACTGAAGACGAAAATTTTCCTTCTCGATCATGGTACGTAGCTGATAGCTTGGGCAAAATTGGTACACATAATGAGATCGCGATTCAGTCCCTACTACAGCTAATCAAAGAAGTTCAAGATGAAAATATCCGTTGGTATGCAGCTAAAGCATTGGGTAAAATTGATCCAGGTAATGAGACGGCAATTAAGACACTGGTGCAGATAGTCGAAACAACTGAGTATGATTATAATTATCTGGGCGCTGCTTACGGCTTAGGCAAAATTGATCCAGGTAATGAGATAGCAATTCAGTCATTGGTATGGTTAGTAGAAACACTTGAGAATAAAAATGAAAATGAATCCTTACAAACGATAGCAGCTTGCAATTTAAGTGAAATTGCTTCTGGAAATGAGACCGCAATTCGAGCGCTAGTGGATGTGTTAGAGAGGACTCAAGATGAACATAACAGGTGGTTGGCAGTCAAAGGGTTGTACAAAGCTGGCTCAAACTATGAGGATTTAATTTACCCACTAGTGCAAATAGTTGAAAGAACTAAGCTCAAGGATACTCAGATTAAAACGCCAGCCTATAAAGAAGCAGTTGATATGTTGAGCAGTATTGGCATTGGCAATGAGACAGCAATTCAAGAATTTGCACGTATGCTGAGAACTAAGAAGAATTATGATATCTATAGGAGAGCACTGGAGAATTTGGAGAACATTGGTATTGGAAATGAAGCGGCAATTCATGCAATACTTCAGTTTTTAATAAAAGTTCCCTCTGGTACTTCTCTTAGTGAGCTTGCAATAGACACTCTAAATAAGATAATCATTAGGGGTGAAAATGTAAACTCAGCCTTATTGCAATTCATCAAACACTACAACGAATCTATCAAAGCGAACCTAGATGTTCGAGAAGTCTATGAAGTAATGATGACATCTGCGGACATTCTTTCCTATAAAGATTTTTGGCAGGCATTTAATTCATCCCCATCTATGCTGTGGATGTTTGGCAGATCTTCGCACTTTTTGGACAACCTATGGAAAGGGAGATTTGATTTGTAGAAATGGTTTATCAGGGTAATCGCGAGTAAAGTTAACTCTAGCTTATAGATGTCATAACATCTACCTGCATCAAACGAGCCAGTTGCTTACCCCCTATATAAAATGACTCGACAGCTTTAATCTCATTGTCTTCCAAATACTCCAGCGGTTTACCTTGCTCCGAAAGTTCTTTTACGGTATCGTAATATTGCATCATGTAATCAACGTGTTTATCATGTAACTGTCGCAGATACCGAATTTCAGAGGCCGTTACCCCTAAGCTTTTAATTGCTCCTGCCATCTGAACACAATACTGATCTACATCCGCTTCTAACTTTTGTACTTCAGTAAGTTGTCTAGCTACTTCTTTCCTCTGATTGACTAGACCAATAGCCAATTTGATTCCAAATATCAAGCCCAGAAAGCCAACTTGCATCACATTATTGGTATTAGAGAAACCACCACGATTTAAAATATCTGAAATAATTCTTCCGATTTGCTGTGATGAATTACCCATAGAGGATAGTGAATCACTTACCGGTGTATACAATGATTCTCGTATGTGCTTAGGCTGCATTGATACAGGGAAAGTATAATTCTCTGCTACCTCAAGACCCTTTGGCTTGGGTATCTTATCTTCTATAAGGGAAAGCTTTTCCTTAAATGGTCGAATAGCTGTTTCGTAATCTTTCATTACCCCCTTATGTAATTTTTCTCGATAGACACGAAGCTGGTCTACGTCATCATTGACAACCATTACTGAGTCGTCAAGTGCTGACTTTGCCACCTCATAACGCTTCTGGATAGCTGCCGCCCACCGAACAGGGTTTTTTCTGTGAGCAGAGTCACTAAGATCTTCTAAATCAGTAGAAAGATCAAAAGTGAAAAGGTTAGGACGATTTCGTGCTTCGACAAGTGCTCTTTGGCGCTCAACAATTGCTCTTTCCTGTGCTTCGATGATTGCTTTTTGGCGTGCTTCTTCTTGGCGTTTCTTTTCAGCTTTCTTTCTCTGATTTTCTGAATATAAAATTAAAGCTATTATTGCTGATGTGACTATAGCCCAGAAGAAAGCTGAGGAGGAGCCAAGTAGAATTCCAATAAGACATATCAGCAAAATAACTGCCAATATAAATAAGCCGAAATATGTTAAGCATCCCCTCATTTCTAGTTACTCCAAACTGTCTGTTGTGAAGCTAAAGTCTTTAAAGGAGTCTAAAGAAGTCTATTGTTGTCAGATCTAAAATTTGTTTGGAATTAATATAAACTAAATATATAAAGACTACTCAATCTCCTTGATTTTGAATGCAGTGCCCCCAGAATTTACTTGATTCAATTTATTAACAATTAGACTGACTCTCCCTTCCAGTCTTTTAGCTACTCGATCATGAAACTTATCAGCAAATTCATACTGTCCCTTTCTGATAAGCTCTTGTACAGCATCCATTGTTCCTTCAACAAAAACTTTTAGTCTATCTATATCAGCTAACAAATCCTTCTCAAACATATCTAGCTGATGTGAGAGTTCGGTCATCTCTTTATCAGCGATCGTTCTAATCTCAAGTCTTTTTGTTTCTTCTTGTTCTACAACTACTCTGCATTCTTCTACAGCTCTCTTGTACTCTATAATTTCGGAAGATAAATTCATTGCATGGTGCAACAATCCAGCATAGTGAACAATATCTGGAACTGGTGAAATATCCAAAAACTGGTTGTTAGATATACGTTGAATTTGTTCATCCATGACTTTGCTTTTTTTTTAGATACTAGAATGAGTTCTTAATTACTTGCTGATAGTATCGCCAATGTGAATTCCCTCAGCTTTCTGAATATTCGTTATGTACTTGCCATGCTGATGGATCACCTGGGCGATTTGATTGATTTTCTCTACAGCTTGAGGCTTTACTTCTTCCCAACCTTTACTGGGTAAACCTTTACCACCTAGAAGTTTTGCAATGATAAAGTCTTCAGTTCCCATGTCAAACCAAGGATTCTGTTCAGCACTGTAGAGCTGTCTGGCACTTTCAGGGACAGCTTTACCCAAATAGTGCATCAGGTTTGAAACGCGCACTTCAGTATCTCCTGGCTTATTGTCTGCTCCTTGCAACGCCTCAAGTAAGTGGTAAGTATAAATACTGCTAGACTCATCTTTAATCCAAGATTTTTGCTCACCCTTAGATGAGGTGAATACAACCCTGCCTTTTCCCTGCTTTAAAGCATCAACCAACCCTTTTGATTCCGAAGGTGCCGCTTCTGCAAATCCCTGTGGCAGATTGGAAGGAGCAGCAGCTTTACCCTCCTTAGAAGTTGCCATCCCTGCGGCATGACAGCAATCTAAGATGACTAGTAATCTGTCAGGTTGTATTTGCCGCAAGGCATTGGTAAAGTCTTCAGATGACAAGGCAGAACCCGACATATTGAATGGATCGATGTCGTGTTGCAATAAGTAGTAATGATTGCTAGATGTTTCTAACCACCCATGTCCAGAGTAATAGACCAATACAGTAGCTTCTGAATCAGCTTCCACTTTTGTTTTTAGCCAGTTCAAGCCATCTAAAATTGCAGAACGAGTTGCCTGCTTATCATTCAACACCCGAACGTGATCTTCATTATCAGGATAGGCACACAGATCAGGATCAACCAGGGCAGCATGTAAGGCTTGAGTATCCTTCACAGTGACCGGGAGGGATAGTTTCGGATAGGCTGATTCGCCAACTCCAATCAATAATGCGTAACCATGATCAAACGTTTCAGCCATATCAATGACTCCTCATTGGTTGATTAAGCCTCATACTGACCAGTAAGAAAGTAAGCTGAGAACGTTTAGTAGACAGGGAATTAACACTTTTTCTATTGAAACCTTGCTTTTAGCCGCACCAAGAAATTTTTACATATCTCAATCTTTATTTAAATCTCTTTATTAAATATGGTCACTAAATTAAAGAATTATATTATCTATTGACAAAACACTGCTGGCTAATGAGAATCTAGCCGATTCTACCTAAACCGAAGATAAGTCGCGATCGCAGCGGTTCCTCAGCAAACTGTACACTGAGCCATCTAATCCGCCTATCCTGCTGATTAAGCATTCCTGCGATTGACTTAGGGAATAGACCTTGCTAAAACTTCAGTTTTTTATTCCCTAAGTTTACTTCAGAGCTATCGCTCCACTGCTTTCAAATCTTTAATCTCTGAGCAATATGGAGTACTACCTCAACTTCAACCTGGTCGGCGAACCGCACCGCTTTCATGTAAGTCTTCCCTGGAGCAACCTCCACACCGTAAACTTCAATGCTGTTGACGCGCATCTGAAAAGTGTGGTGCCAGAAGCAATATACGATCGCACTCGCAAGCTTAAACCCAGCGAGCATACCCCGGAGCCTGAAAGTATCGATTTTCATCATTGGCTCCGACAAGCACAAACCAATACAGGCACTGCCATGAACCCGTATCAACAAGAACTTACCAAGTTGGTTGGCGGTCAGGTTCACCAGGCTGGACTCACTCAGGATGGCTACCCTTACCTAATTGTGAAGCAACCAGCTTCAGAGACGTTCTTTTATGTGATCGCCCAGGCAAATCCAGAGGGCACCAGTATTGGGTTTCTGCATATCACCGAGCGAACAAGAAACATCACCTGAGAACACCAAAATCCTTTCCTACTAACTCCTTCAGGCACTGAACTGGAGGATTTTTTTATCTCTACGCTATGACTCCTCAATTGCATCTGCTTAATTGGGGCATGGGAGTCGAGAGCACAGCAATCCTCGTGCGTTGGCTGCTGGAGCCTCAGTCTCGTCCCTTCAATGACTTCCACAATCTGATTGTGCTAGCCGCGCAAACTGGTGATGAGATGAATGAAACCAAATACCTTTGTGAAACTCATCTCTTTCCAGTAATGCGGGAACACCAAGTTCGATTGGTGCAGGTTGCCAAAGCCTCTGCCAGTAAACTGGATGGCTACATCATTCTCAGTGATACTCGCCAGCCCTATGAGCTGCACACCGAAGGATACTTTCCCCTCAGCCGTGATTTACTCCAGTCTGGAACGGTGCCTCGGTTGGGGCGACCTCATATCTGTGCCCAACGCTGGAAGGGAGAGGTGCTTGATGCCTGGATCTCAGACCACATCACAGAAGCCTTTGGTCCCTATTTGGGCTACAACGCCGATGAAATCAAGCGGGCTGGTAAGGCTGACGGCTATACCTGCCAGGGACACCAGTTTCTCTATCCGCTCATCGAATGGGGATGGACAAGAGACGACTGCACTGAATATCTCTATCGCACTCTGGGAGTTCTTTGGAGAAAATCAGCTTGTAGCTATTGCCCGTTTCAACAAAAGCAAGCTGCGATCGCTCGCTACGATCGTGATCCCAAAGCCGCAGGATTCACGCTGCTGATGGAAATGAACGCCCTAGCGTTTAACCCCCGAATGCACTTATTCTCATCAGGCACTGCTTACGACCTGATAGCAAAAAGTGGTAATCAGGCTGCCTTTGATGAATTAGAGCAGCTATTACAGCAATTACAGTGGGCAATCTATCACGTGCAACGCACTTACAAACAATTGATTGGGAAGAATGGCAAGCCCTACGTCAACTCCGATCGCAACGTGGTTCTCGTTGATGAAGGCAAGAAAGCTCAGATGGAATCTAAGTTAGAAGTGATTTGCCAACGTCATCATGCCCCAATAGAAAACCTGTACGGCAAAAGATGTTATCGCTATCAACGGCAAGAAGGCGTTTATCCAGCTTTCGAGGAATTTTATGTCGTTGCTCCCAAGCTGGCAAAAACAAATGCCGTAACCTGAAAGCCTTTGAGCAAAATTGGAGAGAACTGACAGGACCCGCTAAACCTGTTCAATTGACTCTCTTTGTTCCCTAACCCAAGCATAGACAAGATAGCTGCGATCTCGATAGAGCTTCCGCTCCAGACAATGTAGGCGGGCTGACAACCTTAAGCAGGTTTACATGCCCTCGCCTGTTCACCAACATGGAGCGGTCTATGTCTGAATCACTAAACTCAAATTCTCCAACTTTCGTGGTGGTTAAGGTCGATGAACCTTTACCGTGGTCAGAGCAGGAGACCTTCTACCCCATTTTGCCAACAGAAGAACCCCACACCTACGGTACGCTTCAGCGTGCAGCGGAACTGGTTGCCTCGTTGATTGAGGACTTTGGTTACACCACCCAAAATACTCGGATTTATCGACTCGTGCCTGTTGCTGACGAAGACACGTTGCCACTCATTCAAAGCGCTCTGACGACTCTACAACAAGACAGTGAGTAGCTCATGTTTTTTACTTCAGTGGACTTTCTGAGATTAATGATGCCCTCATGTTGAAACGGGCTAGCGTGAATCAAGTTTTGGTGAATCCAACAAAAATTCATCTGAGTCAGGGTTTTCTAAAGGTAGCTTTAGATTCTAATGCTTACTATCACTTTAGGTACGGCGGTACGCTTGACGTAATTCGATACATGGAAATTGCAGTGTCAGGAAACTATGCCTGGATCAGTGCTCCAGATGTGATTGGCGATCCGGAGACGACGTATCAGAATTGGCTGACGGCTCGTCGATGGCTTAAGCAAAACTTTGAGTCTTCTCCGGTGAGAATGATTCCGGTATGGGGATGGGACACACCCAAGAAATTTCTGAATCACTACCTGCAACATAGCCGGATTGTGGGCATTGGTGGATTGGTAATGCTCATGCGTCAGGGTAAATCCAAAAACTTAGAGGAACGGGCGATCGCCTACAAAATGCTGCGTCAATTGAAAGCCCTCTGCCAGCAATATCCTCAATGGTTTCACATTTATGGGTGCAATTGGACGGTCGCCCTCAATCCTCTTCGGAGCTTGGCTTACAGTACAGACAGTAGCCTTGCCTGGGATGGTGCCCGCTATGGATTGATTATTCTATACCCGTAACGGTAAACTAATTCGCACACCTGCCTGGGAATTAGAGTTTGAGGGAAACCGGGAAGCTCGGTGCATTGCGTGTGCTAAAAACATTCGACGGTTTATGGCGAAGAGGTAGGGCGCTATCGCGCTGGTTCATGCAGTGTGATCAAGGCTACCCTCTATGCAAACTCTAACAACCAGTTCTACTAACGACTCAACGCCACTGACAATCACTCATCTTGATCTATCTCTTGAATCCGATCAATCCTCAGAAGAAGACATGAATCCAGGCACTCTGATGATTTTGGCAGACATTGAAGCAGAACGAGACTACTACGAATCTTGCGGGAGGTGGTAATCATGACCTTCCCTCTAGCTCAACAATCTTTAGTAGGACTTTCACAAGCAGCGGCGGAGCTTTGGGATCTGCTGACCCACTCGCAAACAGCCGAGGAAGAAGCTGAACTGCTCGCAGCAATTTGGGAAACTCAGGAAGCACAAGAAGACGCGATCGATCTTCACGCTGAACTCGCATTTCAGCTTGATGCTGAGATTGCAGGGATCAAACAGCGCCTGGAACACCTAAAAGCCATACATCAAGCGGCACTCGATCGCTTGGAACGATGGCGACAGGCACTTGACCAGAGCATTCTGGATCAGAACATAGCGGGAGGGCTACCCGATGAAGTCATCGGTCATTCACTCCGCATCACCATTCGTGAAAACCCTCCCAGTTGTGAGCTACTAGTGGATGCCGAGGAATTGCCCGATGAGTTCCGCAAAAAGAAAACTGCTTACTCGGCTGACAAGAAAGCAATCATCGCTGCCTGGAAGAAAGGAATTCCGGTCGATGGCACTCATATTGAACGCAGGCGGCGCGTCATTTATTCACTGACCGCCACAGCGATTCAAGATTTCAAAAACTCACTGTTGTCAGAGCAGTAAACTTTACCGCTAGCCAGTAGCAAGGATGCGGTTTGGCTACTGGCTAATTTTTAGCTTGACCTGGCTACCGCCATTTCAGCTAGACCATTAATTTGGATCTGTTATGAAATGGCTCACACCAGAAGAAGCGATCGCCGCCGCAAACTTAACAGCGACGGCAGCTAAATTGGACGCGATCGCCAAAAGTACTAATGGCAAAAAGACGGCTGAAGAACGCTTTCATTCTCTTGGGTTGTTGTTCGATCGAGAGCGGTACGAAGCAGGGCAACCTGACTTTTTGAAACTCTTGAATTCGGCAACTGACGAAGAAGAACAAACTGATGAAGAGGATTTAGAAGCAGCTTCTGTCGATGAGGAATCCTCAAACTCTACATCCCCTACTCAGCCAGAATCAGAACCCTATATTTTCGAGCAGTGTAAAGTTCAGGTTGTGATTACTCTGTTGCCCAACACAGGGCAACCAGGAGGTAGACCTGTGTTGTTAGCTGCCAGCAGTCATGGTGATTTTCCCATTGTGGCAATGCTGAACCAGGAAGAATTGGGTTCACTTCCATCAGCGATCGCCCAACTGCTAGACGACTTGAAAGCTGATTTTCCCAACCGCCAAATTCGTCGTAACATCGCTCAGACTCAACCTGCCAAAACCTTTCCTCAACGAACAATACAGCCTCAAACCCCAACGAGCAAAGCCGGTTCTACCACCCCTAAACCGAGCAGCAATAGTCAAACCCAAATCTCATTGTTCTAATTGCCATGACCACCAGCACAACTAACAAACGACTTGTCATCTACGAAGGTCAGCAACACTGGCTACCGGACGCGATCGCCCTTGACGATCAACTTCTGCGCGATGCCTTCACTCCCCTCTGTGCCGAACTAGCAAACGCAGAAATTGAACGCAAAGAAGGAGAACCCATTCGTATTATCAAAAAGCCGGGTCGAAAGGGTATTTCCCCCCTGGAATCTCTAATAGCTGCACCTGAAGAGGTAAATCCATCCGTGCAAATGTGTTACCAACTGCGGCAACATCAGCTAATGAATGGAATTGACTGGAGAAATGCAGAACAATGGGCAGCGCAAATTGAGGAAGCGATCGCCGCCGGTACAACATTCACACAAGCAGTCAATCATTCATTGAAAGCCCTAACTTCTTGTAAGCCAGCCTCTAGCAGCATTCCTGAAGGATTTTAGCCATGAGTCTTGTCCCCAGCACTCCAGCGGAAGCAATCTACAGCCTCCGGCAGTGCCAGTTAACAATCACTCCGCTTAAAGCCCTCGACTATCTGGAAGTTCAACTCAACACTTATCAACTGCTGGCACTCTACCAGCACTTTTTCTCATCTGAATGGTCAACTAGCCAGACTTCTCTTTATCTGCCTGTTAATCATGAAGGCAACTCTAAAACAGTTTCCTCAGAAAATCGCCATAGCCCAAGAGAATTGGAGTTTATCACCCTGGTTTATACTCACCTGTTCCCAATGTCATTTTGGGCGGTGGAAAGCGCTCAAGAAGAACGCCTTCAGGCTATCCCCATCACTTCAATGGGCGTAGATTGGCAAATTGAGGAGGGAATTGAAAATTTGAGGATGGGATGGAAACTGCTGCTTCCGCTCAGTAAAGAAGGTCGGTATTGGTTAGATGATGTAGAACCGGAAGGTGGCGAATGGTTTGACAGTGAATTTGAAACTCATCACGTTTCTTACAAACATATCCATCATCCCGATCGCATCGACAACAAACGGTTGAGGCGACTTTGTTGTGAACTCACTACACCCTTACAGTTTCTACCTCTGGCATTGAAACTGCTGGATCATGAAACTGAAAATCTCTGGCTGGATGAGTCTCCAGACGAGATGAACTACGGGCTGTACGCCTCCTCTCTACCCTGGTCCAAATCATCTATCAATTTCCTGCACCGGAAATGGAAACAAGCCAGCCGGATTTTGGATGCTGCATACCTGTTAATTGAGTGGTTGGAAACTGATATGAAAACTCACGCACAACTTCTACTACAGCTATGGACACGCGCAATGAAACGAATCTAGCAGCTTTATCCAACCCTATTCTCTCCAGTGAAATCATCCAAGCAGTTCTCGCTGATCCTCCCAGAAAATCTTCTGCCATTCAAGCCGAATTGCTGTTTCTGGATGGCTATTACATCTTCCATAGACGGGATAAAAATGCACCAGCCACTGACATTTACAAATGTCTTTCCCCAACTGCACTCCGAGCCGCTTTTAGTCACGAACCCATTGATACTGGATGGATGCAGCCTGGTATCGTTCGTTATGGCACTGGAAGTACAGGCACTTACCTGATCAAATTTATCCCTCCGGCTACCCATCTACTCAACTGTGACGAGGTTGAAACTATAAAAATTCCGCTGCCTGCAATGGTCTTCATGGGAATTGAGACGAAATATTGGGTTTGGACGCTCAAAGACAAAATATTCGATCCCAAAGCATTTGCATTTCATACTCCACTACCTAATATCTACAATTCAGGACAGGTTTGTTGGGGTGTTAACGAACCTCCTGATGCCAGCCCTCAAACCATCGATCTAGCCTGGAATCTTTTCATTTCCAGCCTCTTCACAAATCACTTGGCTACAGGGAAATCAAAATCTCATTCGGGTGATGTGCGGCAACAGCTTCTGAAACTGCATCAGCAAGGTAAGCGTTCCACGTATCCAGCGTCTGACTTGATGCCTATCGGCAACAAAAAAAGTGTCGATGCACTTGTGCAGGAAATTTTAGATGAACGAAACTACTAAACCACTGATCGGTTATGCAACTGCGGCTGATTCCCTCCCTGATTCAGGCAGCGCTCTCACCTACCTTCTGGCTGGTAATGGCGTTTTTGCCAGCGCCGCTCGTCCCGGCATCAAAGTTCTCATGCCTGTCTGTCTGAGCGATCAGCGGATCAAAGGGCTATCTCACCTGGCTCCTCATCTCACCATCACACCCCGAATTCCCAAAGAACTTTTGCTAGAAGTGTGGCGATCGAGTTGTAATGCCTGCACTGAATCCAATGCAGAAATATTATTTCATTTCCACAAACAAGACACTGAATGGAAATTACAAACACCGGAGCAAACCCAAAACACAACCAGTTGTCAACCTACAGAATCAGGCAGTTACTCTTCTCATTATCACGCTGTCGTAGAGGTCCATTCTCATGCAACCATGCCTGCATTCTTCTCCAACACAGATAATGCAGACGAAACAGGCTTCCGAATCTATGGCGTATTAGCTCGGGTGAATACAACCAAACCAGAAATTCAAATGCGCGTCGGGCTATTTCAGCATTGCTGGAATATTCCGGCAAAAACCGTGTTTGATATTGAGTCTGACTTTTTCATGACTGATGTTTCAGTCCTGTCTGAATGTCAGTTCTACAGTACAGACTTGCCACCTGCAAATGTGTTGGAGAACTTATGGAACTAAATCTTGATCTGGCAAACGCCTCTCCTATTCTGACGATTGACTATACCGCGATCGAACTTTGGCTAGTGGGATGTGGCGGAACAGGTTCTTGGCTAGCTCCATCCATTGTTCGTTTGGGTAGAGTTCTGTCCAGTAAAGGGAAGAAGGTCAAACTCTACTTCGTTGACCCAGACCACGTTGAAGAAGCCAATGTATTACGCCAGTGTTTCTGTGATGCAGAGATCGGGTTGAACAAAGCCAAAACATTGGCACTCCGCTATGCGATCGCCTGGAAAATGGAAGTAGGCGCGATCGCCCAACCCTTTGATCCCGATTGGGTCACTCCTGGCTACAACACTCTTGCCCTAGTTGCTGGCTGTGTTGATAATGCCAGAGCCAGACAATCGATCGCCCAAGTATTGGAAAATAATAATCACCAAATCGTCCCTCACACATGGTATCTGGACTGTGGCAATTCTCGCCGGAGTGGACAGGTTTTATTAGGCTCCCAACTTTCCACTAAACCCGACGATTATCAGTTCAACACGTTGGGATGCTTTCGGCTCCCTGCCCCAACCATTCAGCAACCCGACCTGTTGGTTCCACAACCAGAAGAAATGGAGAGCAATACCCTCTCCTGCGAACAGCTTGCTCTGCTGAACAGCCAATCCCTCAGCATTAATCAGCGTGTCGCGGCTGAAGCATTTGACTATCTACTGCAACTAACCACTGGCAGGCTACGACGGTTCGCCACCTATTTTGATTTAGAAAGTGGGAGTGGGCGATCGCTCTACACGACCCAAGCCAGTGTCATTCAAGCAATCCATTAATCTTCCAATTAATCATCGCCCACTGCATAGTTTCCGCTATGCAAATTTTTTACTCGATCAGCCCTGCTCGCATTGCCAGTACAGCAGCTTGAGTGCGATCGCTGGCACACAGTTTATTGAGGATACTACGAATATGAACTTTAACCGTACCAAGACTCATATAGAGTTGCTGAGCAATTTGGTTATTGGTGTAGCCCTGAACCATCAGTTCCAGCACCTCCAACTCTTTTTTCGTTAGAGGATCGGACTCCAGAATGGTAGCTTGCTCCGAATCCAGCGCATTGATGGTTACTGTTTGAGGTTCATTAGTGCTTGATGGTGGCGATGCAGATTGCCGAGCGTGCTTGAGGACAATACGAGCGATCGCTGGATCAATCCACGATTGTCCCTCATAAGTCATGCGGATAGCTTCGAGCAGTAATTCAAATTTGGTGTTTTTGACACAGTAAGAATCAGCCCCGGCTGCAAAAGCCGCCAGCACCATTCTTTCCTGAGTGTAGGAAGTTAACATAATAAATCGGGTTGAAACATCTGACTCTGGAGGGAGGGCATTCCGAAACCGTTGCACAACTTCTATTCCATCCATATCTGGCAAGCCGATGTCCACGATCGCTAGATCCGGACTGGTTCTCTGAAGCAGATTCACCCCTGCCATCCCTGTTTCAGCTTCTCCCACCACTGAAATATCCTGCTGCTCATTCAGGGAACTGCGGATGCCAGTTCGGGTCAGGCTGTGATCCTCGACAATTGCAATTCGCATCGTTCCCACCCTTCACCATGCTGACTACTACTAAAGGCTGATAGATGCGAATCCCTGGATAGAACAAGTCTTTGCCTAAACGCAAAGTTTTGATAAATTCGCTAGACTGATTTCTTTACATCGCTGTTCCCTCTCCAGAATCTCGCTTCTTTTGTAGTACGTTTATATTCTTCTGGGATGAAGGCTAAGGAAGTCTGTACCCAGCAGGCTTAGAGCAGGTTACGAATCACAGGGGCATCGCCAGTTTGCCGTAAGTCTCTTAGACAACCGACAAATAAAGCGTTGGATAAAATATGCTCTCAAAACCTTTAAACCCAACCATCAGTTTTGCTTCATCTGGAGCAAAACGCATTCTGCTGGTGAATGCCATCCCTAATATCTTTCGTTCCATGCGATCGCTGCTCAGGAAACGGGGGTATCAGGTAGACAGCGCCTATAGCGGAGTAGACGCACTGATTCAGCTTGAACAGTCTCCACCTGACTTATTACTGCTAGATACTGCCATTGCTGATATAGACGGTTACGAAGTGACCCGACGAATTCGACGGAATGCTGAACTGCCCTTTTCCCAATCATGTTGGTAGCCGATCATAATCATACCAGTGTGATTAAGGGCTTGGCCTTGGGTGCAAATGATGTCATCCGCCCTACGGTGAAAAAGGGAGAGCTATTTGCCAGAATTCAGTCGATGTTAAAACTGAAACACAGTATCGATGAGCAAATCAGAATTAATCAACAGCATGAAGACTTCATTGCTAGCCTGACTCACGATCTACGAACCCCGCTTATTGCAGCAGATCATATGCTGCATTTACTACGTCGAGGTACTTTTGGTAAAACATTGCCCGAAATGCGGGATTCTTTAGAACAAGTTGTTCAGAGCAACCAAACTCTATTGGAAATGGTTGATACTCTGCTGGAAATCTATCAATATGAGGCAGGTTGTAAAGATCTTTACTTTTATAAGGTTGACCTCTGGGAATTAAGCCAAAGTGTTGTTAGAGAACTAACTCCTCTGGCTATGACTAAAGGCTTGGCGTTGAACCTAACCTTAGTAGGAGCCACTGACCAAACATCCTTGTGGGTGAGGGGCGATCGCTTGGAGCTTCGCCGCTTACTGACTAACTTGATCGGTAATGCCATTCGCTATACCGATGCTGGCTTAGTGGAGCTTCGCCTACAATATATGACCTGTGATTCTTCAGAAAATAGTTCTATCATCTTGGAAGTAGAAGATACAGGAATTGGTATCGCTCCAGAGGAGCAGGAGTTTCTGTTTGAGCGATTTAGACAGGGGAATCATCAACGTCGAGGAAATGGGCTGGGTCTTTATTTATCTCATCAAATCGTGGAAGCTCATCATGGAAACATCCACATTAAATCTGAGGTTGGCAAAGGAAGCTTGTTTACTATCCAAATACCAATCTTAGTTTGATAGAAAAATTATTTCTAGACCACAAGACTGCTCCAGTGTTAGAAAGTTATCTTAATGTTGCTCCCTCTACAGCAGTTTTAGTTCCTCCACCATGCCGAGTAACGCGAGGTCTAATTTGGATCTTCTGAGGGCGTTGGGTAAATCTTGGGTCAGTACTACGTTGTGCCCAAACCAGGGCTTCACCTGGAACCAGGGCAGAAACTTGATTCTCTGTGACATTATCTAACGCAGAAATCGCACCTTTGAGGTGCTTGAGCCATTGCGGAGAGGTCATACGATGGAGAACCAGAAGAGATGTCAACTCAATCACAGAACGAGGTACTGAGAGCGGATCTTGGCTAGCAATTACTACACTTGTAGCTTGATGGCGCATCTCGCGGATAATCTCTACAACTTGTCCAATCAATTCTGATTCAGTGATGTATTTGTGAGCCTCGTCAAAGACCATCATTTTGTTGAAGTCTTTCCCCATATATTTTGCTTGTGAGAATGTCTTCATGATGACTACAAATAACCCAAGGGCATCCTCTTTCTCAAGCCACTCGTCACGCAAATCAACAATTATTGTTCGTCCGGGCTTTAAAAGGTTACGAAGGTTAGCTTGATCATCGATATACGGCTCAGCAAGCCCGATTCGATCTTCAGCGAGCCGTCGTGTAGCAGGAGAGAGTTCAGCTTCTTCGATCTCTTGACGAAGCCTGCCTAGTGTTAGACGATCGCGGTAGCGACGCATGATTGCAACTAGTTGTCGTACGTAAAGCGAATCATTACCAAAAGCTCCCAGAAGAAATTTCCAGCTGTCAGCTCCAAGTTCTGCTGAACTAAATTTGATCGGTTGCACTTCAATACTTGGATACTCCTGCCGACGCTGCTCTAGCTTAGCCTCCGGGACAAGAAGTATAAGATCTCGTAGCCCTGCTGGTTGAGCTTGATATTCAGATTGAAGTCTCTGAACCTCACGAGTTTTGTTATTAGGGTCAATGGCGGCAAGAAATTCTGGTTCGTAAGTATCCGATTTGTGATAGTGAAAAATGACGGTTGCCAGAGGAGTCATTAGAGTATTGATTCCGGGCATAGATTGAGCACCCATTTCAGCAACAACTCCAAGAGTGTAGGATTTTCCAAATCCCTGCACTCCAAACAAACTAATTGTATTACATCCTGTTAGATCAACTGCTATACAAGCATTTGCGAACCGACCTAACAACCCGTACTGAGGAGTCATTTCTGTACTTCCAAGCAGAATATCGGGTCGAAAACTTGAGGTTTCTGCTTCTAAATCTGGTTGAAGTACTTCGACTTGTGAAACTATTTCTGTTATGCTTTCCTCCTCTGCTACAGGAACTACTGTAGGAATTTCAGCAGCAATGCTTTCAAGTGGTGAATCCGTAGAAGGTTCAAAGAATGTCTCATCTAATGTTGTCTTTGATGTAACTGGGGGAGAAACATCTTCTTCTAGACCCGTTGAATTCTCAAGGCTATCAAATATATTGACGCTATTTTGGGAGCGATCGCGCTTAGGGGCATCAAAGAAACTACGGAGACTGTCTACTTCTGCATCTGAAAGAGTATTAGTAGATATGGAAGGCAAATCTGATCCACTATCAATTGACGATATATCTACTTCAGGCGAAGTTAGATTAGCAGCAGTTGGATTCAGCAATAGTGCTGCTGTATCGGGTCCAAAACGATGAACAGGAAAGCCAATTTCATCTTCGTCAACGTGATGACCAGATGTCTCTTGAGTGTAAACAATACCGCGAGTTCTGAAGTTAAGATGATATCCTTCTTCTAGTGACGAAATGAAGGGTTGAGCACGGATTACTTCGTCCTGAGAAAGTAGACCGTAGCGAAGTGAACGTCCAATATAAAAGCTCAGTAGCGAGAAAAATTCTTTGCATCGAATAAGGAAATCTGCTCGTGGGTGAGATAAGAAATCAGGGTCGAAAAGTCTACGTAATCTTTGAACTGTGTTATCAGATTGCTCTCGCATTTCTGCATAAAGCTGGACACGATCGCTCGCTGCAAGCGTACTTCGCAGCTTCACTTCAACAACTGTAATATCTATAGTGCGAGTAAGAGCATCTAGTGCCACAACAAGAAGATCAGCCCGACTTCGTGAAATATTCGTATCTGTTTCTGCAAACCATTCCTGATGTGCATCTATAGGAATAATGATTCGATCATTCAGAAGTTCGGCTTGCTCTAGCAGGAGTCGAGCAAGTAATAACCCCAGAACTTCTCGTGTTGCATTTAATCCACTAAATAGCCGAAGCGCTAACTTACCGGAAATGGAACGTAAAGTCTCCAGCACAAACTGTTCCTGCCCTACTGACAATTCAAGTCCTGCTACCCGAATTGCTGGTTGAACTAGAGCAATTAGCTCCTCAGTACAGCGTGTAGTAAGCAGTAGACGCTCTCCATCCCCACGAATAAATCCAGGTGAAAAGTCTAGAAGATATCCGGTATCAAGTTTAGTACTGGCACTATCAAAGTAATCCAGTCCTAAATTGCGATCGATGGTAAGCACTTGATCACTAATATCATGAATGGCACGAATAAGCCCCTGATCAATGCTGTCTAAACGAAGCGCAATGACTGGGCTACTGCTTATTCCATCACCACCGGCAACCGCTGCTTGAAGCCGCTGGCTCAAGCGAATGGTTTCGACCAAAAGGCGATCGCATGCATCAGACAAGTTTGGCATATCCGCGCGCAAGCCACGAATCCAGCCATAGGATGAACCACCAGAAGTTTCCAATTGAGTTTCTGCTTCATTAACCAGTCCATGCACAAATGAACCTCGGTCAAAACGGCTGGTTTCTCCCAAGCGACCATCTACTCGAAATTGCTCCAGTAGAATTGAGACGTGAGACGTGAAATCGAAGGGGCGGCGCAAGAACTCTTCCAAAGTACTACGAGAAATGAGTAATTTGGGTTGCAAATGGCTGAAGGAACCGATCGTGAATTCATCGTCTTCAGCAACATGGCGCTCAGGATCGAGAAGTGCATCAAGTGCTTCCCCTGCACGATTGATATGTTCTGGCGAGGTCAGCAGATGAACGGCATAACGCAGTTCTGGCTGATATTGACGAAGACCTTTCGGTAATCCTTGTCGAAGTTTCTCTACCTCACGCAACATTTGGGCAATACGTTCACCATCGCCTGGATTGAAAACATTTATTCGCAACTGCTCAACATAGGGATGACGTTGCAGATAATCAAAAATTCGCTCAGCAAGCGTTTTGGGTTCCACTTCCCCCAATCGCATAGCAGTACGACGAATTCCAAGAAACGTCCGAACTTGCATTCGGATTAAGCTAATATCACTTCGATGTCCGTTCTGATCTGCTGGCAATAGCAGTGTCCAGAACGGAGTCAGCAAGTCTTGCTCGATGTAAGGACGACCTCGATGATCGAACATTACAGAAGGCAAATTAGTCGGAAGAATACTATTTTCAAGGGTTTGCAATAGATAAACGGGATCTAGCACTTCTTGAGTGCGCTGCAAAACTGCCTCGATTGTTGATTCCCGATAGCGTGCATGTTGAAGATGCCAGAGCAAGCGAAGTGGATGAGTAGGCCCAATAATCAACCCTTTTCCTGGATCAGATGCATTAGAGTGCCAACGCAATTCTATGGTGTCAAGATGGGCAAGCAACTCAAGCCTGCCAGCTCGAGAGCGGCTATCTGGTTCTTGCAGAACTACTGCTGATAGCTGAAGAAACGCCTCAGCGTAAGCAAATATTTCCTTTTCTATTGCTAGCAAATCACAAATTTCTACAATACCAACGCACATTTCTGGCTTACTGGCTAATCGACGTTTCTGATGTTGTTGGTTAATGCTCTGAAAAGCTGCTTCCCTTGCTACCAAGAACTTATCAAACCCAGTTAAATCGACTTGGTTATCTCTACTACGGTTCTCTACGGCAATATCAGCAACAGTACGAGCATTGCGGAGATTCAAGTGATATCCCCGAAGGTTCTGAGGATTTTCAAGAATAGTAAGCTCTATTTTTCTAAGCAATCCTGGCATTCGGACTGTTCTTCCGGCAGCCCCTGTCGTAGATAACTCAAAAAACACCTCTGATCGAGTAGCACCAGTACCAGGAGTATCCCATTCACCAGTTAATAACTCGAGTTTTGGCGATTCTTCTTTAGTTTTGCTCTGTGTAAGCAGCGCTTTACCTCGAAGCCCAAAGTAACAATCCATCAGTGAGTTTACAAATACAGCGCGCGGTTCATCGGGTGGATCAACCACAGTGCTTCCAAACACCACTAAAAAATTTTCAGATTCATTTTCTTTGCGCTCAGTGGCTTGAGATGGGTCAATATTCATTTGTTTAGTCAGCACCGCCCCATCTGCTCCATAAGCTTCAACACGAAGAAAATAAGTTCCTTCTGCCAAGACATTGCGGAGATCTGATGCTTTGATGGTTCGGTTAACCTTGGCATTCTTTTTCGGCTTTTGAAGGCTGTTTGACTCCCACAGAAGAGTAGGCACGTCATCAGTGGGTGAAAGAATTTGAAGCCGATACGTCTTCCAGGCTTCCACATCGCTGGGTCCCGGAATTGAGCGAAAGGATACCTTCAAAGTAATATTGCTGTCGAGATCCAGTACGGGTAAGGAGATGGTCTCTGCAAATCTATCAGGAGCCTGTTTAGGCAGTGCAAGCGGATCAAGAACGATGCGAACCTCGTCTGTGTTACCACTATCCTCAAAGGGCCACTGGTTAAATGACAAATCATACCAAGAGGGTTTAAGGGCAATATCCGCCATCCACATGCTTTCAATACCAACCATGCGATCGCGCAAATAGGAGAATAGTCGTGGTTGAATGCTTCCAGGCTGAAGTCGAAGTTGAGAAATGCGCTCTTGTAAGGGATGGCGTAATTCTTGTAACGTGCTGACCGCTTTTTCATTACGAGTCAACCATTGAACCAATTGGGCAGAGTGGGAAAATAATCCAAAATCTGGAACCAATCCCAAGACGAATAGTGCTCCTCCAGCTGCCTCTGGTGTTCCACCATTATTGAGGACAGTCAGTAAGTAGCGCGCGACCGTGTCTTCATCCCGGATTACTCGCCGCTCTCGCAGTAGCTTCAAAGCTTCAATAACAGGTTTTCGGATTGATTCCGGCAGCTTAGCAATTAAACTGGCTACTACTTTCTCTGGAATAGCATTAAGTTGAATTTGCTGAAATGTAGCAATATCTAAAGAGTCTTCAGCAGCCGTGCGAAGTCCTGTCGGCAAAAAGACTAATAATGGACGCTCTTCACTATTACGAAGCTCAATTAGCTTCGTTGCAGAAGCCTCATAGGGATGTACGGATTGATCATTTGTGAGCGATCGCACTACCCAACGATCATTATCCTGGAGATCTGTGCAAAGGCGATGAATTACCCTTGAGGGTAAGTCTGTAACCCGCAAACGATGAAATGTGCCTGCTTGAGATAATGCATCCTGTAATACAGGTAGACATTCGTCAGCGACTAACTCATCTAGAGCAGATGGAGCAATGGGTTGAAGTGTTAGAGATAGAGTCATGGCGCAATGCGTTGGTCGATAGTATATCGAGGGCGAATAGTCTGGGCATTGAAAGCATCGCTTAAATCGTCAAAGAAACCAATTTCACGTAATTGACGTTTTAATTGCCGGATATTTTCTCGGAAAGCGGAATGCTCAGCTAGGGTAGGTGAACCATCTGGATCACTTGTTCCTGCCAACACAAAGCCATACCGCTGCTCCAACCATTGAACAAAGGTATCAATCAAAATCGGCTCAGTGTAGTACTTTTTACGACCTCCTTCTTCTTCCCACTGAAGAACAGCCAGTTGGACAAAAACTTCGAGTATCCGTGCCCCAAAGTGCCATCGTCGAGGATTAGTCTTACTTTTACCTTGAACAAGAACACCATACTCGCCGTTTTTCTGAAAGAGTTTATCGAGCATCTGAATCAAATAATCTCGGTGAGCGCGATGCCGAACATGACTAACCAATTCGATGTAGCGCTCAAAGGGAGACAATTCAAGGTTAAAAATTGCTATTTCCTCCGGTTTCATTTGCTCTTCCCCACGGGTATTTTCACTCCGGATTTGATCGAGCAGTGCTTCAAAGAAACCATCAAAGGAAGCCGGGGGATCAGCAAGAATACTCATCACCTCAGCAGGCGAATCTTTTGAGGATAAGCCTTTACTATTGGCATATCGCAGGAGTTGATTGACAACAAAAATTGAGCGAATCAATTCTGTTAACCGTCCATACTCTGCTGCTGCACTATCCTGAGCCAAGCGAGCCATACGGGAGCGGAAGTCATTTCCCATGTCCACTACAAAACGCTGATTATAAGGACACTCCCCGAATGGTTGCTTAAGGTTGCCATAAACTGGACAATTGCGGCAAGCCTCATGAGATTGTTTATCTTGAGTCCATCCAGCTAATTGACGAGCCAGCCTCAGCGTATATAGCCCTGTATGCAGTCCCAAAACCGCCTTCAGGTACTCAATCATCACCGATCGCGGCACGACATCTCGATACACTAACAACCGCTGAACATCATCACACAAGACTCTTGCCTGACCAATGCAAACGGGCGGATATTCGGCGACTGGGTTGCCTGAAGAATGGAGATCTCCTAAATCCTCAACTAGCTTAAGAACCGTGAGAGTCTCCAAGTCAAGTCGGGTTGTTTTGTCATACTGCCCACTGCCTGGATCTCGCCCCCGATCGAGATATTCTTTTAGTTCACTGACAGTTTTTTGTTCCCCGTGAGCAAGACAGGCGTAGAGGTGGTCAGCAACAAAGTAATCTCGACACCGTTGAGCAATCCGAATCTTGGCAGCATCAATATGTAACGGACGCAAAGAGGCGATCACTTCTGTATCTGCACCCTTACCCCGATTCACTACGTCGAATACATCGCTTTCCAGCCATGCCTGAGCCACAGCAGCATATTCTTCAAAACCCTGGTTATTAGGACTTTGAGCAAGCTTCTCACGGTGATGTCGAACCCGATCGAAATTTGCTGGAGGGCGAGATCGGGACGCGGGACGGGAACCATTGCATCGCAGCAGAATAAACAGGTTGACCAATACCCGATCAAGCTCCACAGCTTTAGGATCTGGATAAAACACTTTGGGGTTACGGAACTCCTGGTCTTCTGTACGCAATTTCATGGCGTTCCTCCCACATTTTCAATATCACGCGGCTCAATCTGCAAGGAAACCTGACCCGAAGCAGATGAATTGGCACTAATTTGATAAAAATGCTCGTCATCCTCAGTCACAAGCACTGAGGTATAAGGTAAGTGCAACAAGGCATTACGGAAGATGACCAGATTGACAAACAGCCCACCCATATCGTTTGTGTTAGGGCGATAACCGTGTCGAACCATTTCTAGCATTTCTAATAAATCTAAGGAAAGCCGCAGTGAAACCTGACCAATTTCAGCATCGTTCGATCGGAGAGTTACGGTATCTGGGGCAACTTCTAAATAAGGCATAACCGACGATCGATCCTCTACGTGCAAAGCAAATCGAGATTTGGGAAATAGGCGAAAGCTCAGAGCAGAGGCGTTTCGTACTTGGGACGCACGAAGACAAATAAACTGCCGACGGACAATAGGATGGCGAACTCCTTCTAATAGGGAAATAGCCTCAACAATACAATCCTTGAGCCGTTCTCGTTGTTCAGTCGTTTGTGCCTGTAGATCTGCAAGGGTAACTCCTTCCAATAGTTCTAACGCTTGATAGGGCAGCATTTTACGCCAACCTTCATCCCGACGCTCGAAATAAACTCGTCGTCGCAGCGATCGCAACAATTGCCGTTGTCCATGCAGGAGCGCCACTAAATCATCGGTCTCTGTCGAACTGGGGGTGCGATTTCGTAGAGCAGCAAACACCTCGTCCACGTACAGACTTCTCCCCTCAAAGATTAGCCAGGGAACCGCAGTTTCAGGATCAAACGCCAATTTTCGATCAAGGTCAGGCGTATCGACTTGCCCGACATCTGCCTCTCGCAACAGCCGCACCAGGCGATCTTCTGTAACCTGAATTCCGGACTGGTTGAAAGCGGAGTTATCTTGCTGGGCAAAGGCTTCTGTGTAGGAAAGACGAATCAATACTTCAGTGGCATCTTCTGAACCCAGAATCCGGGCAACATCCTCACAACCGTGATCACGTAGCAGCAAATAGGACAAAGCAGAGCGCAAATCTCGCATCGTAACATGCTGTTGACGGCGGAGATGAACCACTTCAAACAACCGTCGAATTCTGGCTCTGACCAACGGACCTGAAGACGTATCACTCAAGGTATCGGCATTTGCCTTTAAAGGACACCGCTGTTTGAGGCTACACGTCTCACACGGTGCCCAAATCTCTGGTTTGAGCATCGCTTGCAATTGCTGCTCCATTAAGGAGTCTGATCCACCTGCCGCGATCGCTCTTAAATTCAAATTGACGACCAGCATTCCCTTGGGTGGATTTTGCCCATTCAGGAAAAACCCCAGTACGGCACGGCGCAATCCTTCAAACTTATTACGGAGTGGGGAATGGTCTAGGAAATCGCGCAGGCGACCTTCGTTGATTGCAATAATACGGGCTTGCTGCTTTGACAAACCTGCCAAAGATTTTCCAT
This sequence comes from Leptolyngbyaceae cyanobacterium CSU_1_3, assembly GCA_012034655.1. GTDB lineage: Bacteria > Cyanobacteriota > Cyanobacteriia > Leptolyngbyales > Leptolyngbyaceae > JAAUOZ01. The sequence continues at coordinate 56,818 of JAAUOZ010000001.1, forward strand.
TAAAGGGAGCTAAAAAATTAGCCAGTACCGCATCATTTTCGATGCTGCCTTCATCCTGCGATCCATCGTAATTAGACGCATAGGTGATTCCGTCATAGGTCCACTCAGCCCCGTTACCCGAGGAAAGACGATCTAGGGTTGCACCCTCCTGTTCAAACCGGGCTTCCAACTGCTGAAGAAAAGCAGTTTTCCCATCTCCCGCATTGCCGGTCACAATCACGAGCCGGAACTGTCCATCTAAAACGGCTGGAGTCAGCGCCGTATCCAACTTGGTTTGAACGTAGGTGAGGCGGGCAATGTCATCTAGCCCTCTGGTGCCAGCATTGGAGCGTCGCGCCTGACTATAAAGCGTGAGCAACCGAGTCACGTAGGGATTGTAGTCGGGTCGTCCAACTTCATCTGGTTCCAGGTTCAGGTCAGCAAAGTTAATACTTGGGAGGGGTAACGTTGCTGCATGGAGAATGGGGAGTTGTTGCAGGGCTTCCCGCATCTGTGCGGCAGTCTGAAACCGTTGGTTACGAGCTGGCTTGACAGCTTTTAGGAGAAAATCAGCAAATTCCTGGCTAATGCTAATTTCGGGCGCGATTTGCCTTGGATCGTAGGGAGTTCCGTTGCCGGGTGTGTTGTTGGCGTAGGGGTGACGATGGGTGACTAATTCGTACAGCACTACACCCAGCGAGAAGAGATCGGCGTTGGGTTCCCACTCCGGTTGTCCCGATCGGGTGCCCAATAGCGAGGAGTTCCGCCCCGCCCGACTGCATTTTCAGCCACAACAGCAATATTAAAGTCAATCAGTTTGGGATTACTGCGCTGATCCAGCAGGATATTTTGGGGCTTGATGTCTCGGTGTAAGATGCCGCTCTGCCTGAGCAACTCCAACTCATCCGCTTCATCAGCCGTTAGCGTTTTTTTCTTAAGCTGATTAATCCGTTCAGTTTTAGGATGAATGGCATCTAAAGCATCCAGCAAAGCCAGGGCAATCCGCTGAATTTCCGAAAGCGGCAGAATTTTGGAACCGTCGCAGTAAGGAGTCAGCGGCTCACCATCAATGAATTCTGAAAGAATATACGGGGTATTGTCGGGAGGGGGAAGGCGGGATAGCCATTTAATCGCAGCAATATTTTTATGCTGAGGCAACATATCCCCTGTCCCAAACTCCTGGAACATGACTTCTGCTTGTCCCTGATCTTTCAGCACCTTCATGGCGTAGTATTTGCCCTGAACGACATGCTGTACTTTATAAACGGTTGAGAAGCTGCCTTCCCCCAGCCTGGACTCAACTTTGTAGTAGCTGGCAATAATGCTGCCTTCGGTGAAAGAAATGGGTTCTGGCTCTTGGGTCGATTCGGTGGAAGGAATGCTCACCGCTGTTGTGCCTTGCAGCACCTGATTCAGCATATCCAGTGCATCCTGAGCCGTGGGACGAGCATTAAAATCATCAACACGAAGCAGATCGAGAACCAGTTGATCAATTTCGGGAGGCACGTTGCCGCGCACATCGGATGGAAGCTGGGGCGGTACACCTGAAGCGGCGATCGCTTCCTCAGATTTAGCAAAAGGCGGATTGCCTACGAGCAGTTCATAGAGGAGCACCCCAAAGCAGTACATATCGGACTTAGTACTGAAATCATAATCAACCGGATCTGCCAATTCCGGGGGGAGATAGGCTTCGTTGCGGGTTTTGGTGGCGGCAAAGACAGTGGCAGCGCTACCCCGTTTAAGGTAAGCCCGATCGAAGTCTGTCAGGTGAGGTTTTAGATCAAAACCGATCAGGATGGTTTCTGGACAAATGTTGCGATGGACAATCGTTTTTGCATGGACTGCCACCAGTGCGTTGGCAATTCCAGCGGCGATTTCCAACCGTTCCCGAACGGTCAGTTGGGGGCGGGAAGAATTATTCAAATAGCCGTGGAGGGTGCCAAATTCAGACCATTCGGTGACTTCATAAAAGCCAAATTCATTCGGCAATTCATCAAATTGCAGCACCCGCAGCAGGTTAGGATGGGAGCCAATTTGGGCAACTGCTTCTGTGGGGCGACGAATGACATTTAGTCGTTCTTTGGATTCGGCTTCTGAAAGCTGGGGCGAGAGGTTCCAGATCCGCACTCGATATTTACTGTTGTCGGTAATCAGGGCATGGTGAGCCAGGTAGGTCTTGGCTCCACCTTCTTCTTCGTGAAGCATGTCAACCAGGTTATAGCTGCCGACTTTTTTGCGAGGGGCACGGATGCGCTTACCCCAAGATCCTTGAATAATGCGGATCAAGGTTTGTTGATCGCTCTGGGAAAGGGGCGTGCTCGTGACCCCAATGCGTGCTGGATCTTGCAGGAATTTGAGGGATTGGGTCAGCGTCAGGCAATGCTGTTTCCAGCCTCCGGTAATTTGAATTCGAGTGGCATCGGGCAGCACATAAAGCGGGGAAACTCTGGCTCGTTGGGCAGGTGCGCCTAGAAAGGATTTCAGAACCTTACACTTGATCTCTAGCAAATCCATTGGTTTGCCAAAGGCATAACGATCGTTGAGCAACCATTCCCAATCATCCCCCGTGAGCCGCCCGTACCATTCTTTACACTCCACTACATAAATGGCATGGGGAGCCAACACCACAATATCCATTTCGTAGGCGTTGCGTTCTGGTCCCTGCTTCAAAATAAAGTTGGGCAAAAGGTAGTATTGCTTGGGCAGTTGCCGCTGAAAGGTGTCTAGCACCGATTGCTCAAACTTATTGGGTGGTGTTCCCCCTGGAGGGCTATCAATTATGCGAGCCATTCCGGTAACACCTCCTCTTCAATCATCCGAACTGCCTCTTTTTCGGCATTAGCTGCTGTGACACGAGCTTCCATCACCGCCTGTACGTGCAAATTTACCTGGCTATGAACGTCCTGAGAGATATCAGGAAAAGGCAATGCTCGCATGAGATCAGGGCGAAGGCTAAGAAGCTTGGTACCAACTGCACAAGAACGGACAAGTCGCAAACCAACAATAGTTGATAGGAAAGCAAAAGCGAGCTTTGAGAACTCCTCTGTCACCTGAACACGTAGTAAATGCTCAGTTACCGCTGCTTTTGCCATTTCAGAATCCACTATGACAACCCGCCCAAAAATTTCGCCTTCTCCAAGGGTTCCCTGTCCGCCAAAGAGAAGTGTTCCAGACTGACAAGAAAGGTCAGTTGCCGCACTACCAGGAAGCAAGATACGTTGAGGAATAGGGCGAATCAAAAAAGCATCTCGCTGAGAGAAAAAGTCTACTCCGTGTGGAGGGATACATCGAACCCGAGCATATCTTCCACTACGAAAAATTCCTCCTGTTCCAACAAAATCACCGAGTCTTGCTTGCCATTTTTTCTGAAGGTAAGCGAGAGCTTTACCAGGAGAGGCATAAGTCCATGCCGTGAGAGTTGAAAGGGAACTATCCCATTGAATGCAGCGGGCTTTGCGCTCTTGACACATGGCGATCGCTCCTGCATCTCAGGCAACGCCTCCAAACAAGCCCGCGCCGACTGAATTTCCCGCAAATATCGCTCTCGTTCTGTCACCGTAGTCCGAATCAAATCAGCAACCTTTTTCAACGTGGCGCGATCGGGGAGCGGGATTGGCAGTTTCCGCAAGAGATCTAATCTCGGTCGTGGAATAGATGAACCATATGCTGTAGAGCGGACAAATCGTATTCCAACCGATGAGCAGAGAAAGGCAGAAAGAAATAGAAATGAATCGCTATGCTCATCCCCATTCAAAATAATTCCATCACCGCAGAGGACTTTTCCAGCCAAACGATCATCGGCAATAATGCTGCGTCCAAATAAATTGGTTTCATCCATCTGTCCAGCACCAGCAATGAGAATTTGCCCATGCTTTATGCGCCGTGCTTCTGCATCAGGCATTAAGTCACGTCGGACAATGCGCCCCGTTGGTTCAGCAGCAAACATATCAGCTTGCGTCAGAATCTCTTCTCCAAACTCTGACGTACAATCGACCTGTCGGAAGATAAAGCTAGATGCAGTTGGAACCTTGGCAAGTTCGCCTAGCTGGATAATTGCAGAACTACGAGTTGCCTTTTCTCGTAGAACTTCAACTTCATGTGAATAATTGAGTGCCCGAACCGTTGCCGCTGAAACAGATTTTGCTGTATGTGCCGATCGCATTGCATCACCCTCAGAATCTTGTACTCACCAAAGGACAGAAACTAATCCTGATGCTGTAATGTTTTGATCACACGTCAACAGGTTCACTGTTTCACCCTGGTTTTGCAACAAGAGTGCAGTAGCAACAATTTGGCGATCGTGCATTTCATGGATCGCGGATAGACCAATGGTTTGCTGGATCACCGCCTGATCCAGGGGGGCGATCGTGACACGCGGGTCAGCACTGATCGCATTCGTCAACGCGGTGACTGAAGGAATTGAAGTTTTACCACGCTCTACAATCCAAACTGCTTCCGCTAAGGCAATTGCAGGCAGCACCAATGGACTACCCGCATCTTCAAGAACTGCTTTAGCATTAGCACCCAACCGAGAATTTCCTTCCAGAAACCAGATGAGAGCATGAGTATCGACGACAAATCTCATAACCACCTATGTTCAATCCAGCTATGTCCAGTCCAGCCCATCTTCTGCATCTCCTCGGAACTCTGCCACTTGAAAATCCTCCTCTGTCGATTGATTCGCTCCAGAGAACATGCCGAAGTGCATTAATGCTCTGGCTGGAGGCGTTGGTTGCCCCGAAAGAAACGTGACAATTACCCGGCTCTCAGAAATCCCTTGGGGAACTTCTGCTAACTCAATCGCACCATTTTTATAGATCCCTTCGATCGCTTGCAGCATATTCATCACCGCCCTAATCTTTGCCCGTCAAACTGCCCTGCCATATTGCTGATTGCTCCAACATTTCATCTCCCTTCCTCACAGTTATAGCCTCACTTTATTCCTCCTCAAACGGCAACCCCTGAATATGTTTGCGATATTGCGCTGCAATCCAGGGCAAATCGTCCGCAATCTGGGTCACTTTTCGGCGTTGCCGATCCTCATGGATGCCATGCTCATCCTCCCAACGCACCCGGTCTTCATCATCAAAAATAATCTCTCGACCGTCTTCTCCCCGAACCAGCACAGGCTCTCCCCGTCGCCCATGCCCTACCTTTTCGGCGATCGCCATAAACACAGGCTGTTGACTTAACCCCGCTGGACCCGTCCCCATAAATTCATCGGGGTGACGGCGACGCAAGAACACACAACTTGCTTGCACCGATACCTGGGGCAGAAAAGCTTCGGCAGGTAAATCAATACTGGCGAGTAGCTCCATCTCTCGCAGCATCCAGACCCGAACCGCTTCCATATCCTTGCCCGGATTCCCCAAAATCCCATCAGGAAGAACGATCGCCATTTTTCCGGTTCCTGGCTTCAGAAATTTACAGCACAACTCAATAAACAGAATCTCCGGTGGCACCTTTTTGTGCGGAGAACTCCGCAACCCTGACTCATTTGCTCGATACCCCAGGTCTAACGTCTGGAGAACCGCCCGATCGGTAATAGGAATTTTGGAGCCGAAGGGTGGATTCGTGAAAATGAAATCAAACACTCCAAACTCACGGCTGCTAGTGTTGCGTCGATTCCAAAGTTCTGCCAGCCCAGGCACCCCAGTCGCAAACTGCTCCATTTCTGGCACTTCTCGCTCCGGCACCCCAAACTCCAAACTGTTGAAGCAGAAAATATTGCCGTGCCCATCTTCGTTCATCACCATGTTCATCCGAGCCGCTTTCCGCAAGTCTGGATCAACATCAATTCCCCAGATCTTGTTACGCGCATATTCCTTTAACTTCAACTCAATCCGCTTGCGCTCACTGGGCACTGGCAAATCTGGATCTCCACCGGCTTCAGCCAATAATTTTCGGCGAACATGGTTCAACACTATGACAAGAAATCCACCACTGCCACATGCCGGGTCCAGGATCAAGTCGTTCGGACTAGGATCGATCATCTCTACCATCATGCGAATCATATTCCGAGGTGTGAAGAACTGTCCCCGTTCCCGCTTCAGCGTATTAGAAGTAATGGCTTCATAGGCAAGTCCTTTGGCATCGGTATCCGTCCCCAACAGAGAATAACGAGAAATCTCAGTGGCGACAAAGACCAGCGCCCGGTCGTTGAGTTCAATCCGCTCACTGCCATCAAAGACATCTTTGTACTCTTCATTTTTGACTCGCTCAAACAGGCGGTTAATCCGCTCTACCACCCGTTTGCGCCCTTCTTCTGTATTCGCCTCTGTCGCTCCCACAAAAAACAACCGCAAGCTCTGCTGCTCATCCAGAATCTTGCAAAAGATCAGATTCAGCAGTTGCCAGAAGGCGCGATCGCCCCGCATACTCTGATTGCCATATAAATAGTCATGGGCGCTCTTAAACGCCCGCAGTAAAGATTCCTTTGTCGCAATCCGCAGTGGACGACGGTTGGCATCTTCTAATTCTTCTAAAGACTCATCGGGTGCTGGAAAATCTGTAAGTTCTTCAGTTTCAATAAATTGGTTTCGTGGATTTCTGAACGCACGAAAGAAGGCGAGACGATCACCATTCGTCCAGGCACCATAGAGATTAATAACTGAACTGGATTGCTGCTGCGCTAAGTAAGACAGCAAGTTCTTGAGTCCTTCAACACCCTGATTTTTATTCTCTGGCTGCGTTCCTTTCTTGGCAACCATGACGACCCGAATGATGTCCTCATCCGTTCGCGTCTCCCCAGAGGTTCCGGTCTTATACACAACCAGCGCTGCCTGACGAGTCAGGCTCTTTTTCTTTCCGGCAGTCTCATCGTAGTCGCTAATGCGAAACGACAGATCCCGTGCCATGTTTGCCAAGTCCACCCGGTACTCTCGGTGAAGCTGGTCAATTAAATCTTGGATAATCGTTTCTTCGGGAGTAACCTTGCGGCGCTCCTGAGTTAACTTACAAATAATCTCATCTTCAGGAACTGGCTCCTCAGTCAATTCCTCCTCGTCAAGTATTAAATCCTCATTCGGCTCATTTGTCTCCTCAGCAGCCTCTTGAGGTGCCGTACTTTTCTTTCGACGCGCCATACTCCTTCCACCTTAACCATCATTCGCCCAATCCAACTTTGAAAAAAGCTGGAAAGCCCAACAAGAAAGCATACCCCAGGTTAATGTCTTTTCCCAGGATCAAAAGCTTTTGTTTCGGCTTAGATACATGATCGGTTAAACTTTCGGAGCTTAGAAACATCCCGAATAGTCACTGAACCAATGCTTCTATCTCTTTCAATAACGCTTCTAGGCGATCGCGTTTCTCCTGATCCTCCCATGCAGATGTCTTTTTGAGCTGACGGCTTACAGCATTGAATCGCTTTAGGTAGTCGGGAGGCTGAGCAGTAGAGTTCTGTGATTGCGAAAATTGTTTGATACGGTCACGAATATCTCTAATCGACAGATCTTGGGCTATCGCAGCTTGAAGCAGGTCTTGACGCTGCCCTTCATCCTTAACCCGTCCTATGGTTTGCGCTTTTGTATACTCAATTTTACCTTGCTGAAGCGCCTCAAGCACTTCTTCAGGCAGGTTACGTAAAGGCAAGCGATGCTTAACGAAAGACTGCCAACTCATTCTTCCCAGCGCATTAAATACCTCTTCGACAACCTCTTCTTCCTGAACCACAACGTTGTGGTTCAGATTTCGGGTTGATTCATTCTGCATTCGATATAGAAGAGACACTACTTCCTGGACAGACAACTCTAGTCGAATCGCTAGTAGCTGTAAGATCCCTTCCGTCTCCTCAACCGGGTTTAAATCCTCCCGTTGAAAGTTTTCGACCAGTGTAATTTGAAGTGCTTGCTGGTCACTTAGCTCAAGAATAGTAGCAGGAACCTCTGTTAAACCTGCTCCCTGAGCCGCTCTATAACGACGTTCTCCCGCAATCAGTTCATATTCTCCAGGTTTTCCTAGCATCGAACGAACCAACAGATTCTCTAAGATGCCATACTCCCGTACAGAATCAGTAAGCTGCTCCATCTTCTGAGGATCAAAGTAGCGTCTGACCTGCTCAGGCTTGCGATGGATTTGAGCGATCGGTAAAAAATTCTTGGGTTCATTAGGCTTAGTCGGAGTCAGTTCTTCAGTATTGGAACCGAATAGCCTAGTTAAATCAATGCTTCCCCCATAGGGTTTATCCTTTTTAGAAGCTTTGGAATGTGTCATAAAAGTTCAAGTCCATGAATAATCTGATTCATCGCTTTAAGCGCGGGATGCTTTTTGTCATACAAGGCTAGAGGCAGATGTTCTTCTGAAGCATCTGCAAAGATTGTAGACCGTGCGATCGGGGAATAAACTGTCGCCACTGCTGAAAGCTGTTCTTGGATCGCTGCCAACGTCCGCTCATCATGAGAATTTCGCTGATCGTACATGGTTGGTACAAATCCGGCGATCGCAAGGTCTCGGTTTGGACGTGCCCGCACCAGTTTAATCGTGTCAAATAGCTGTTGCACCCCATTAAATGCCTTGTACTGAGATTGAATTGGTACCAAAACATGAGTTGCCGCAACCAGCGAAATATAAGCCAAATTACCCAAACTCGGAGGGCAGTCGATCAAAATAAAATCATACTGCTCTTGAACGGGCAAGAGTGCCTCCCTCAAACGAAAGTCACTCATCACGGCTGACATCAATTCACGCTCTGCTAAAGCAAGTCCCAAGTTAGCAGGAACTAAATCAACCCCAGGTGTGCCATCTTCTTGTTGTGTCTGAGCATAAATCCCCTTATGAACAGGCAATGGCTCATCCTGCAAAATAGCGTGATAAATCGTTTTTTCTAATTCATAGGGATCAAGACCCATAAATATCGTGAGAGAAGCCTGTGGGTCCATATCCACCACAAGAACTTGATAGTAATCTCCTTTCTTCTTACTCCGTTTCTTCGTCTTCACATCCAACCGCTTACAACAAGCAATCATGTAGCCAAGTTGATTGACAAGAGAGGTCTTGCCAACCCCACCAGCCTGATTAAACAAAGCAATAATCCGACTCATTCAAGTTTTTCCAAGTATTAGAGTAAGTCAATTTTTGAACCACAACGTTGTGGTTCAACTGCAAAACACACTTTTGAACAATTCTGAAACGCCCCTTTAGCATGGGGATCATCAAAAATAGCAACAAAACTTTGAGCGAAACTAGATTCACTACGAACCTGCACGCAGGACTGAGAACAGTGTCCAAAAAACCTCTTCGGTATCAATCAGACCAAATATATCTGATAAATAGTATGTATCAAGACCAGCTTAATTGAGCATCCATCTTTGAAATTCGTCTCATTTCAACTCACTGTTTTGGGGAGGCTCTTCCCCAATAGATTGATAAAATGCCCGTTCAGCCGCTGCACTGAGCGCTCGTTTTGCATACCGCTTAAAACTTGCTTCTGATTTATGACGGGTCAGTGTCCGAGCATGAAGACTTTCAACCCCTCGTAAGAGCAAGCCAGTCGCAAATGTATGACGTAGCTGGTGAGGATGCACATTCACCAAAGTCAGGATTTGTTTGAGTTCTGCCTCATTGAACTGTCCCCATCTATTCTGCGGATCAGGTTCTAGCTCTCCTTGCTCAATTCTTTGCCGCCGCTCTAATGCCAATTGAGCCTGCTCTGCGGCAATTTTACCTAAAGACTTAACGACATAGTAGAGACCTTGATACCCCAATCGATTGCCGCTCCGATTCCGCCCACATGACAGAAACAAGGGAGCATTCGGTAGCAGATCCCCTTCAGCAGAACGACGCTGAACTAGATAGGTATTCACCTGTTCTCGCGCTTGGCGGCTCAACGGCACAGTGCCCGTACTGTCATCCTTGGCTTCTCGAATCGTCAGCCGTGCACCATCGTAGTCTTCCACATTCAAATTCACGACCTCTTCCGCCCGCAAGCCATGACTAAGAACTGCGAATAAAGCCCGATCGCGCACTTCTGTCTCTCCCCGTTCCTCCAATGCCAGGTATAGCGCCGCAACTTCAATTTCCGATAAGTCCCTGGCTGGGGGCAAAGGAACCTGCTCCATCTCTACGGCTGTAGTAGGATCATGGGCAATTTGCTCCGGGTAAGCCGCTCGAAACCAATCAAAGAAACTCATCAGAGCGGTCAATGCCCGATTCACTGAATTAGCAGAGAGGTTTTGCCCCTGTAGATAGGCTTTGAACTGGGCAATCTGGCGAGGGGTGAGATCAGACCAGGCGCGATCCGTCCAGGTGAGAAACCGTTTCAATTCGCGTCGATAGGCTTTTTGAGTGTTATCAGCCAGCGATCGCGCCTGAAAATACTCCTCGACTCGGAGCCAACGCAAATCCGTCGGTCCCGTTGAGCGGGATGGTACTGGAGATTGGGAAGCAACCAGGCGAATCGAGGGAAGCCCATCTGAGCCTGAAAACATGAGTAATGACCCCACAACTCAAGTTGGCTCTTTCAGTTTAGGGCATTTTAAGTAAAATATCAGAACAATATCTGTTATACGATTAAACTACGACTAGATTCAGGCGGGTTAGGGTATACTGAATGAAAATCCTTGCACTGCGGGAGTTTCATGAATGCCGTCGCCTTTCCCTGGCATGAACCCCTATCTAGAACATCCAGCCTTCTGGTCGTCGTTTCACACCCGGCTGATGGTGCGATCGCGGATGCCATTGAGCCACAGCTCAGCTCCCACTACTACGTGGACGTGGAGACTCGCACCTATCAAAGCGATGAGAGCGACGAGGAATTACTGATTGGTATCCCAGATGCGATCGTCTTTGCCAAGCAACCAGATCCATCCGTCCCAGAGGTGCCCGCTACGAAGGAGACCGTAGTTGCCACTCAACCTCGTCCCGAAACAGTGGCAGTGCCCATGCCGATTGAAATCAAGGAGCGCTACCTGGAAGTACGGGAAATGGGCACAGATGCAGTGATTGCCGTGGTTGAACTGCTATCCCCCAAAAACAAGCGGGCTGGTGAAGGACGCACAGCATACGAGAAAAAACGGCGGTTGATCTTAGGGAGTGAAACCCATCTGGTGGAATTGGATCTGCTGCGAGGGGCAAAGCCGATGGCGATTTTGGGCGTGCAATCGGTATCCCCCTATCGAATTCTGATCAGTCGCAGCCAACAGCGTCCCAAAGCAGACCTGTATGGAATTACGCTTCAGCAACCTTTGCCCAGTTTTTCCATTCCGCTGAAACCCAATGAAGCAGAACCGATCGTTCCATTACAAGCGGTGTTTGATCAAGTATACGAGCGAGCACGCTATGACACTCGCATTGATTATCACCAACCTGTTCCCTCACCCAAACTATCCGAAGCCGATCAGGTGTGGGTCGATGAGTTACTGGCTCCGATTCGAGGTGCGTAATGGCACGTCCCGACCAAGAAAAATGTCGGCTTTGCTCGAAGCTCGATTCCCAGGAAGCCCAACAGCGTCATGGACCGGATGGAGACGGCTGTTGGAATCCGAAAGTTTGCCATAATCGCCGTTCCTACTATCGCCATCGGGGAGTCCGGAACCATATCCGCAAACAGCGACGACGGGAACAGCCATTCGAATCTGGGTTATCAAAGTCTGGAGCTTCTCTATCTGAACGGGTTGCGACCCTGGAGGTGTTAGCTCCTGCTGTTCCCGCTGCGGTCGTTCATTGGTATCGCATCACAAAGGATGCACCCCTCCATGCTTTAGGTGCAGAACTCTGGTTAGGTAACGATCGGGTTGCCAAAATTGAACCCGTTCACTGTTTGGGATTGACCGAACTGCAAGTCAAAACACTGTTGATTCGGATTTTAGATGTCTTTTCTCAGCACAGTGGCATCAAAGTAGAACGCTTCCGTTCCTCAGTGGAATTACATCCCCACAATTGCCCGATTCGACCTTGCCCACTCTATCCGGAGTCCAAGCTGTGATGGAAGTGCAGCAGTTAGAACTTGATCTGTGGCAATCCCTGGAGACGGCATCTCGGTTTCCAGAAACGGCAGATTTGCGATCGCTCTGTGATGCTCTGGAGCAAACCCTGTTGGATCAGTCTTTAGCAGAGCAGTTAGCAGTGGCGGGGAATGTATTGGTACAACTCTCGGAAGTTCATGCTGCACGAGCCGATCTCCTAATCTCTCGATGGGAGCGTCGGCATAACCCAACAGAGCCAGTGGTGAATCTAGAGGAGTGTGTCGATCTGTTTGTCCAGTCTTTATCGCTGGATGTCACCGGTTTGTTTGAAGAACCAGAGCCGGTGCGGTACCCCACGAACCGTAAAAAGAAGTCATTCGCTCAAGTAGATGGCTCAATCGTTGGGGAAGTAGATAAGGAGGCGTTGCTCAATTGGGTCGATCAGATGGCAGCGGAACAACCCCTGGATGAAGTTCAGATAGCAGAGCAGATTTGGGATCTGGCGCACGGGGGAAAATGTTGAGGAATGGTCGAGGGCGATCGACCAATATCTTCAGCGTTTCGGCTCAAACATTCGTCTACCTGATTTACAACAAGCACTGGAGATGCCTATGGTGGAGTTGTGGCTTGGTTTATTAATGGGAGGATATTCGTTAAGCCAACAAGGCGAATTTTATGATGGTCAGAACCTTTGGATTACAAGTAGCTAAGGAGGACTATGTTAACCGAGCCATGGAGCTACAATCTTGTCTATTAATGGTTTTGCGATAGCTAATGTAACTGCAAAAAGAATTGCCCAGAAAAAAGCTTGCTTAGTAGAGTAGCTCTCTACTTTTTTATCCATATCGTCTAGACGTTTTATAAGAGAAGGAAGCGACGATACTGAATCTGGACCATTGATTATTGAAGGGAGTATTGAATCAAAGCCATTCTTTTTACGTACGCGCTCATCAGAACCATCTAAATCTGCGAACCACATGGAAAAAAGGCGTTCACCATACTGCATCTGAAAATTTAGCGGTCCTGCGTTATACACAGCAAAAACCAGCCGACCCTTATAACCTGGATCAACATGAAAGCCGGATACATTGATCAGTCCTTTCGCCTTTGCTCCAAATTTGATCGAGATAAATGCAATAGCATTTTCAGGAACAGAGATCTTCTCAAGAGTTATCAGAAACGCAAACTGCCCTGGCGGGATTGAAACCGTTTCACGCTCTTTGAGAAAGATTTTTTTTCGGTCTCTCTGTGGAGTGTCTGGCAGGGGTGAAATATAAACTTCTTCACCCAAGCATAATTCATAAGCTGCCGATTCAATCCGATTACTATCGAAAGGTTCAATTAAATCAGGAAGACGAGACTTGAGGGTTTGTGATGACCAAAAACTCATTCTTCTCCCTGTAAAACAGTGGCAATTGGATGATTCATTTCAACAGAAGTTAAACGATGGCTAGCCTCTTTCAAGATAGAAATGTCGCGTGAGATTGCTTCACGCACGAGAAGAGAAAAAAAATCTTGTATATTCTTATTCCATGTTGCTCGAATTGGATAGTCTTCCTGGTGATCAGTCGCTTCGCATGCTTTTGCTAGCTTAGCAAGAAGTTGAATATATTCGTTAATAAAGATTCCATCAGGGCTGGTTACTTCCTCGGTCGATAAATTCCTTGCTAAAGAAATTCCCAGGAGGTTGCTTGCAGAGACAATCATGATGAATGAATCAATAAACGCTCTTCTATTCTCTAACGATGAAACAGGTAAAGAAAAAAGCACGCCAAGGTATTTAATAAGATGCAGTACAACATGATTCATTCGTTGAGAAACACCAAGCACAAAGATCTCATGATGATAAATCTCATCATGTTTCATCTGTAGCCTTTGATAAGCACTCAGACTTTCAGCTGAAATACTTTTATGGTGATAAGATTCATTACAATACATTTGTAGATAATGATCATTTGCTTTTCCGATTGGAGTTAGTTGTTCTGACATAAAGAGGCTGATATTACCCTCCGAATCCAACTCATTTCTCTGAAGTTGCATTGATTAAGCAGATTAATGAACGTCTCCGCCGCAAGCGGACGGAGTATCACTCGCTACGCCTCACACGCGATACGTTCGGCTTCGCTCAACAGCGCCCGTGGGACGCTGTGCTTGACGGACGCAGCAAGCTGCGGGGAATTTGACCCACAGAGATTGAATTACCTAATCTAGCATGTCCTCAAATACAAAGTGTTATGGACAGGCATTATACATCATAATTGCCAAGATGAATCATAACTTTAAATCACTTCATACCTAAAATGATTAGAAAATTTTCGTAAGCCAGATATTAAGGTTATTCTCAGCACAAAATAGTCGAGCTTAAGCAACCCTCTCAATTTTACGAACAGTAGCCTTGCTGTGTTTTCGTAGGTTCTCCTTTTAGCATTTACCAACGCTGCTAATCTCTAATTCCTGAAATGCTGATTCCTATTTTCAGTTCTGAGGATAGTCATTGACACGAATTACCCTGTTTATTAAGGTATTTCTTACAACCAGAACTGACGATCACCCTCAAGCAAACTGCTGGGGTAAATACCTTGTAACCGCAAGCCAGCCACTCGATCTGCGCCATAAATTGGCAGGGGTAAACGCGGTGCTTTTAGTGCCCCATGATGCAACAACGTGAGTTTCAGTGTAGTTTCTACCACTTGCTCAATAGGTGCGGGTTCTCCAGCTTCATGAACGGTCAAACGCAAGGGGCGTGCTAATCCTACTCGCTCAGAGACTTGAGTTGTCACAAGTACAGCTTCACGAGAAGATAGTCGTAAAGCTAAACCCTGCAAGGGCGCAACCAAATTTTTCTGACTTAAGTTATAGAGCCTCGGAATGCCAGATTTTCGGCACTCTACCAAGATAAATCTTGCTCGAATTGCTCGTGCCCGCTCCAACAAGTGGGGTACTTCCTGACCGCAGAATCGTCCATCGCGATAAATTAGAACTGTTTTGTCTTCCAGTGACGCTGGTAGCAATCGTTCTAGCAGCCGCTGAGGAATTTCTTCACCTTCTAGCAGCGCATCTTCCAAGACGTAACGAATAAACTCTCCTTGCTTACCATAGAGTCGAATACTGGCACAGGCATTCAAGGTTCCAGCAAGCTTGGCTTTTGGCGATCGCGAGATGTCTAATCCAATAAAATAATCCGCAATTTCCAAGGGTTCCGCCAGGATGAAAGGCAAATTCCCTAATTTTGCCAACACCCCTGGAGCGACTTGATTAAGAATCTGCCCATGCTCAACCTGGGTTAGCGTGTCATCATAAATGACTTGACTAGCAATGTTGCGACGCAAGAGCAACGAGTAAACAAGATGATAAAGACTACCGCCATCATCGTCATCAGCTTCGCGATCACTCTGTGGCAAAAAGGTCAACACAATATCGACTGGAACGGTGATCAGCTTATTGACTGCCTTTTCCAATGCGGCTCTTGCTTCAGCAGCACTTAGATTAACAATGGATAACGGTTTACGATCAATAATTTCGCTCTCAAACCCATAGCGCCTTAACCGTTGCTGAACCGCTTCTAGGAAAGCATTAACGCTACCGTCACAGAGCTTAAGAGCAGCAATCCGAATAATGCCAGGATGAAAATTTGGATGACGATTGTAGACACCACCCGTTGACAGCCCGTGCAGAATGCGCCCTCGAACGCCCGTTACTCCTTGACCAAATAGCAGTGGAGTTTGATCCAGAGGAATGGTTGGTTGCCAAAAGAGATCAGGATGCTCCAAACTGTTCAGGCTTCGTCCGATTTCAAAGCCGTATCTAAGCAACACCTCCAGTGCTTGCGCCTTGAAGGTTGTCAGCAACCGCTGTCGCTCTGCGTGAGGGATTTTTGTGAGTCGCAAAAACTGTCTATAGTCGAATCCAAACTGACCAGCCGTTTCAGCCGTGATCGAGGGGCGAAGGGCAGAGAGTGGATAGTGAAACAATTTTTTTCCCTTGCCAAATTGAATTGCCACCACAATCTGATCAGCTGGCGCAGTTTGAATCGCATGGCGTGTAATTCCACCCGCAGCTAGTTTCAGAAGGCGATCTCGATGCTCCTGCATGGTGCCAATCAACCGGACAATGCTGCCGCTGCTACCCATATCAAAGTCCTGAACGGGTAAGCCGATCAAAACATCCTCTGGGTTTCCCTGTGTTACATTGCTGGCGTAGAAGTCTGCTAAACTCCCTGAAAACGCGATTTCAGTGTGAATGGCTATCGTCACTGCTGGACGAATTTCTGCTTGAAACTCGATCGTTTCTGCCCAGAATTTAACTTTGCGATTCACGGCTAATCCTGCAATTGACGTAATCAGGATAGGTTTGAAGGGCTGCTTAATTCTCAAAATCTGAAACGCAAGCTTGGACAAAACGGTTGGTGTTGCATTTCTAGCATCATCACCCTGAAGCTGGAGAGGTTGATCACACAAATCAGGAATATTTTGCTGCGTGGCTGAGAGCACCGCCTGACACCGCGATAGAGTCGGTTGAGGTCGCTGGTTTGGAGTGAGTACCCACAATCGTCGCTCATGCCAGACCACCGTAGCATCTTCTAATTTCCGCGAGAGATGAAAGCTCAAGCGATTACCAGTTTCTTGATCGATCTCAGGCATCACCTCGTAACAGGCAAGGTTAGATTGGACGATCGACAATGGAAACACTTCACTGAGAAAAACAAATTCCTGTGTGGGCGCAGCAGTAACAGCAGTCATGCAGAGATCTCCTGAACAGCAAATTTACAAACTGAGTTGAATTGGCAGTGTTGACATCGAAAACCAGGGTTAGGTGGGAAGATGCGATCGAACTCCGCAGGATTCTTGCGGTACTGCTTTTTCTCCATCTCATGTCGTTGAGCCAACCGCGCTAGTTCAATGCGAATAGCATTTAATTGGCTGGCAGTTGCCATGATGGGTTCGGACCACTTGCAAAGCTCAAGGTTATAGAATGAGGCGATCGCTCGTTGACGGGGAAACAGATAGCTGGCTGCCAGCAGATAAACAAACGCCTGTCGTTCATCAAAATCGGATTTGCCTGTCTTGAAATCTAGGATGTGTAACGTTCCATCAGGTTCGATCAGAATGCAATCGATCGCAGCAAACAAGTTAAATGCTGTGTTTCCGTAGTAAAGCTTGATTGGCTCTGGGAACCCTTCATCACCGCGACTTAAGCTAAAAATTCTTCTTTGTAACAGAATGGGGTTCTCATAATAGCTGGTTAAGATATTGAGCATCCGAGCCTGAACATCAGGATTCTCTTTATCTAATTGCAAAATAACCCCTACTTTTGTAACTCCATCCACGCTCTTTAGAAGATGAGTATTTTGATGAAACTCATAAATTCCTCTTTGTGCCAGCAGACCAACTCTTTGAGGTGCTGTATCTTCTGCGAGGATTGCTGTAACCTCTGGTTGCTTTTTGCGGACTTTTGCAAAACCGCGCTTCATGTCACAGTGCCACTGTTCTTGTCCGATAGGTGCTGCAAATAAAGACCACAAGTTGTAGCTAGAAAAAGGTAGCCAAGGCTTTTTCATCTCATCACACCCGAAAAAATCTTTAACGAGTTAAACTCTATTTCATCCACACTTCTGATTAGAGTAAAGAATTGTAGGATGACTTATAGCCTTCGCTGTCTTGGATTTTGGTTTTACTCCACTCGGGCAATAGGTAATAGAACAGGCATTCAGATCGACCAAGACTATTCCACCCCCGTTTTGATTCACCTGCCGCCATACTTCATAACCAGCCAAAATTGCTTTTTCCCAATCGTTAAGTGATCGTTGAGATACTTCTAAACCGGAGGTCAAATTTCTGACTGTTTTCAGCAACTCATAATCCAGTTCTGTTAACCCTTCAAGGAACTCATGATCTTGAGCGTAACGAAAAACAAGCGCCGAAATTCCTTCTTCAATAGCTTTTGCTCGACCTCCATCTTCTACCTCGTCGATTTTGGGATGGCTTTTGCGCTTGCATCCCAGCATTTGGCGAACAACAGGAGACCACCCAAGAATAGCGGCATAAGACAAGTGAAAAATGTCGTGAAAGCGATAGCCATCGCTGACATAAGAATTGTCAGTCAAATCATTGCCCATCTGCTTCCCATTGACAAAGGCTTGCATTTTAGTTGAACCATTCTGATCAAGCTCGGTAATTTCTACCTCAAATTCTCTCGGAAGACGTTCCTGTTCTGGTGAACCATTGTCAAACGCAAAAGCAACACATTCTCTGCTTTGAGCATTGCGCCAACCCCAGCGATCACGACATTTCTCAAGATTCTGTTCAGCGATCGTATTTAGATCCAATCCAAATTTGTTGGCAAAGGCGGCGAGATACCAGAGAATATCGCCAAGTTCCTCTGCAATACGCTCTGGAAACAATCGGTGAGATTCGCCATCGCGCAAGAGCTTTTTATACTCACTTGATAGAGAACCAATTTCGCCGACTACCCCAAGAATTGCAATATCCATGCCGTCAGCATTTTGAAGAGCCTGCCCTGTCTGGATAGCTTGCTCCTGATACTCGCAAAAATCCATCTTTCACTCCTGTTTTAACTTTTTAGATTTGCATGTACGATCCTGTGTAACTGCTTCTGCCTTCAATTCAGCATCATTACTGGTGATAAATTGATTGATATTCCATTTAGGTGGATACCAGTAACCAATTGGCTGAGAAACTGACGTATATTTCTGTTTAATTCGGGTTCGACCAGAGATCCCGGCAACTGTTGGATGATAAACCCGCGAATACTTATCAACTTCACAAAATAGATTTTGGCAATCAATCAGTTGTAATGGCCTTCCCCAAAGAGATTGAAAGTCTAGACCTAACCGCTTAAACTCTGCTTCCTGTCGTTCGGTCATAAACTTGATGATTTCTGGCTCATTAAGTCCTCCTCGGTCAGCAAAGCATTTACGAATTCCATCTAGTGCGCCAGGTCCCGGAACTACAAAATCCATTTCACTAAAGTCGGTGATCTCGCTGTAGTTGACATCAGTCACAAACTGGTATGCCAGAAAATCACCGATCGTTGGGTAAGCGCGTATTAGCTGAAATGCCTGGTGCATACTGGATGCATCTGCTAGTTTTTTGGTAATTCATCGGCAATCATCTGCTCAATCAGTTTTAAATGGTTGCGATGTTTTACAGCGTATCCAAAGGATTTCCCTCCTGAAGGCATAATGTAAGCAGCAGAATAAACTGATTGACCTGCCTGCCTTGCTTGAGTAAGCACTTGGTCATATTGATCAAAAGAGTATTCTCCATAAATAATTTCTCCAATATTCTTTTCTAAAAGCTGCCAGGTCTCTATTTTGTTGAAAAGTTTAAACAGAATAATTCGGAAAAAGACTTCCTCAATGGATGCAGGAAGATCCTCTCGATAAATTACATGGCGAATTAGATATTGACTTACTCGATCAGAGGCTCTGTAAGCATTAGTAAATTTAAAGGTGGCAAGGATAGGGTCATCGGTCCAGGGCTGAGGCTGTGCCCGGAGTTTACGGAAGAAAATATTTTGCCTCTCAACAGCAAAGCGCCAATAAGTGTCAAATACAAGGGTCGGTTTTGCGGGTAAGATATGCGAAATAACAATCGGACTAGAAAAGCTAGTTTTTTTCTCTTGACCGAGATCAAGCCCTAGTTGCTCTTGTTCAAAAAAATCTTGCTGATCGTGTTGATCGTTCAAAGGCTCAGGAGGGATCAATGCATAATTAATAACTTCTCTAACTTTCTGAAGAGTTATTTCCAGGTCTGTATCATTCGTTAAGATAGATACAGAATAAGAGGTCTTTTCTTTAGCCGCTAATGCATCATACTCGTAGCTTAACTTTCTCCAATCTTGAAGGGATACTTCACGATTAATTGGAGTATCTCTACGCAGTAGAATGGCAACTGCTGGTTTAACATCTCCCCAGTATGATTTCTCAAGATCAATCATCTTTTCAAGAACTTGGCGATTGACGCTAGAAGTCAGTCCATAAACCCAGGTAGACCACCAAAATCGATCAAGCACAACATGATGACCTTTTGCCAATAGCGGTAGAACTTGGCGCTCGATCGCGTCTAAGTGAGCAGCAATGTGAAGAATTTGTTGGCTTGTAGGAGTAACTGATTTAACTCCATATTTTGAAGGCTCATGATGAAATTCATAAATCAACTTCCCTAGTGTTCCATCCTCCCTTCCAGGAAAAGTCATTAGTTTACAAGCCTCACCATTAGCACTGAGATACTCTGCAATTTTTTGGGAAATGGTTGTCTTTCCTACTCCATCAGGACCCTCAAAAACAAAGAGTTTACCCCACATAGATTTGTTTTTGTTCATCTTTCTATTCCTCACCAATTTCTGTAGGATTTGATGAGCTTAATACTTGCTGGATTGTTTCCTTTAAAGTAATGATTTCCTTCGATTGTTTTGGAACTGTATCAAACTTGGCAATTCCAACAAAGAAATTCACTTGATTTAGAGAAAGCTTCATCTCATGAGCCATGAAACTACTCAGTCTGCATATTCCTAAGTAGTTTCCGTAAGCTTTCTCCAGAATCTGCTGAGTCGCATAATAAGCGTTTACAGTTAAAGTCTTCTCTTGTTTATCAGGCACAAATTGAAGATGTTGAAGGCAGGGAAAACCAAGCCGAGGAGCTACTGTATGATCTCTATGAGGATCAAAAATTGATGCTTGAAGCATTGTATATCTCATCTTTGAATGAAGATATCCGGATATAACGTGTTCAAGCTGATTTCCGTTACATTGATCAAGACGTTTACCCTTTCGTATATCACCACCAAAAGCTATGAGCCTTTGAAAATAGGTTCCTCGGTCATTTTTATGACAACCCAAAGATTTTATCCTAGAAAAATTGCCAAGATATTTCTCATAGAGTTCATGTCGATTGCAGCCAACTCGTTTCCAAAGATTGATAGGAAAATAGTATTGGCTACCGTATGAACTGATGGTCTACTAAGCGCTAATAAACAATCATCTAATGCTTCTCGAATTGTCAAGTCTTCGATAGCTTCCCCGTCTCTAAAGTCTCTCAGACTGAGCAATACAGTCGAAGCCTTTGTACTTCCGCTACCAATAACACGCAAAAACAATTGTGACCAAGCATAGGAAAGATTAGTTGGTTCAACGATCAAAGGTGAATTGCTATTCATCATCGCTCTCCTCGGTATGCCGAAACTCACTGAAACCTGCATATTCAAACCGAGATACTCTAATAAAAGCTGCCCAATTTGAGTCGGGGCAGTAGGCACGCACAACTCCTTGACAATCAGCCCGGAAAAGGCAATTCTGCTGAATATTTCCTTGAAAACTGATAATATTGCTTTCTATCCGCACTGTTTTGGGTAACAGCAGTTGATACCCCACTTCAACATCTATCGTTTTAAGCAACCACTGCTCATCTGCAATCATCAGAGGGTTGGATGATTCCCCAAGTAGCTCTTGACGCACAGTTTTAGGATTTGATTTTTTCAACTCCTTGGCTTTCGCCTCGGTGATTAGTTGTAGAGTGTAAGTCATGTGGTCAATTAGAGTGTTGTATCCAACACCAAAGCTACAGGCGACAGTAAAAACTTGCTGTGGTGTAGTTGTTGCAGGCATCCAACCTCGCAAGGTAAATGCGTTAAGGACAGCAATCTTAGGCATTAATAGAAAGCCAGCAAAGCAATCAACTAAAAACTCTTGAGGATCACGTTGATTTCTCCTCGTTGCTTCTTCTAGCTCATCAACTTTAGATCCATGCCCAAAAAGGTCATGCCCTAACTCATGCCCACAGGTATAGTTTTTTCGCGGGAGAGGACGTAGAGAAGACACAAGGATTCTTTTCCCTCCGTCTTCATTCAAATACATACCTTCGATACCGAATAAAGGAACAAATTGAACTGTCAAGCCCAACTCTTTGCAAACATCGTAAATGCAGACTGGTGACTTCAAATCGAGATTTAATTTTCGCCGGACTTCTAATGCTTTAGATAACGCCTGTTTAGCCAGATCTTTCTGTGCGTCTCCCATGCTTACTTTCTCCCACCCCGAATAGAGGCAATCACGGCCAAAACAGTATCTAGATCCTCTGGCTTCAGCTTTTTCATTTCCCTTGCGGCGAGTTGGAGCTTACTGTCTTGAGGATCTATCTGATCCTCACCTTCGCCTAGCAACCAGGATGCATCTACCTTGTATAGATCCGCAAACTTAGCAATCTCCTCGGCAGAAACCTTTCTGTTACCAGCTTCAGCTTCCGTAACTGATGGGCGATGAAGTCCAAGCATCTTAGCGGCTTGCCCTTGAGAGAGCCCCGACATTTCACGAGCTTTGCGAATTCGTGATGCAATTATCGCCCTGATATCTGCTGTATCGGACATCATGTTCCTCCTTTGTTTAATATTTCACAGACGACATCTGCTGCTTGATCGATAGTGAGAAGTGTCTTGCCATCCTCTGCAACAAAGATATTCATGTCGTCTGCAATCTCTATATTTAATGCACTAGAGAGCATGCTCATTGCCTCAGCGCAAATCATGCTGTCAAAACCCTGCAAATCTTTGAGTGGACAAGCACCTCCTGAGACGACAGAACCGTCATAACCACTGCTTGTCTGAATATCTCTAACCACCTCCACGAGTGCAGACCTTACTGTTGCTGGATTCATCGCTCAACTTCCATATAGTATCATAATCTTACGTTTTTTGGTAAGATAATCTTACTTAACTGATCGATGAAATGTCAAGCTTCTACTGAAACCAGTAAGCGCTGAGTATTAATACTCAGGTTAGCGGATTGCCTCTGATTTGAGCGCAATCGCGCTTGCCACTGCATATGACTCCTCGTGGCTGATGCTTATAAGCCATGTAGCAATACCAAGCTGGTCAGCTATTTCCTTAGCTTTCGCGTATAACACCACGCTTGGGCACCCGGTCGCTAGTTTCTGGATTTCGATGTCTGTCCATGTAATACCTTGACTCCATCCAGTCCCTAGAGCTTTGAGTACTGCTTCCTTAGCAGCAAACCGACCTGCAAGACAGGCAACGCGATTCACACCTGCCTCATCTGCAATTTGACATTCCAAGGCTGTGAAGCATTGAGACTCGAACTGGCTCTGCTTTCTATCCAAGGTTGCTTTGAATCTAGCAATCTCAACGATATCGATTCCATGACCAACAATACTCACCTAAGAACCTTCCTCTGAGCAAGGGCAAATTGCATGTCGCCTATCACTCTAAACAAATTCTCAGATGACGAGTATCTATTTTTACTTTTGATAGCTCTTAAAATTTTAGATAAAATAAAATCATCGTGGAAGTTGATTCACGAATACCTTCAGCAAGTCTTTGTGGAAGCGATTATCGAAAGCTTGCCTAAAATACAGTTTTTAATGTTGAAGTTTCCCGAATGGGCAAAGAAGGTTGACCTTCCTGGGCAAGCTGTCCCAGTTCTGCAAGTACCTCCAATGGAACCCCGACTGAGTGGGCTGCCTCCGAAACTGTCATATTTTCAGTTCGCATCAATTCTAGAAGCTGACGGACTTTAGCAACAATAGGATCATCAATCGACGTGTAGCCTCGCATAATGGCAATGCTTAACCCGGTTTGAATTCTGTCAGGGGTCAAGTTAAGGTTGCCAACAGCGGGAGAAGCTTGTGAACGGGCGATCGCAGGCAAAATCTGAACACCGACATAACGCGGATTACTGCTATGAATAATATCAAACGTGTAGAGCCGATTCTGCCCCCTAGCATCTACCGTTTGCAGCATCAGGTTGGTTACGGGCGCAGTGGTCGCTCCTGGAAAGCGAAGCGGCTGAATGACTCTCAAGAAAACAGTCTTTGCCTGCCCAGTCTCTAACTCAGCATCCGTGCTGTAGACTACCCGCGAGGCATCTGCTAACAGAATATAGGCGATCGTCTCATCGGTCTGGCTAAAACTAATCGAAGTTGCCCGTCCCGGAGCCACCTGAACCTGAATTGAACGGGTAATCGCTCTGGTGCGATCGACGACCTGATAGGCTGAAGTTTGTGCCTGCACAGGTAACACAGGAGATGCTAAGGCAATTAGCAACGTTGCACCGACAGAAGTCAAAGCAGGAAATCGTTTCATCGGTCTACCCTCAAAAAGCTATTGACCACCACAGAAACTTCGGTTCCTTCAGGAACAAACTGCACATTGGGTCGCTGCAAGAGTTCTTGCATCGTTTGATCAGAGCGGCGAGATAGTCGTTCAGCAATGGGATTGAAGAAACCTTCGAGTGCAGCCGCCCAAATTTGGGGTTCAGCACTGGTTGTAATCACATTCTGATTGAAACCACCACCCGATGTGACTGTGCTGGACTGGGTGCGGGGCTGATTAATAATGGTTCCCACCCGACCCAGGCTGCTGAATAACCCCGTCAACAGGTCTTGACGAGCCAGATCAGGTCCCACATCATTCAGCCTTTGAGCAACCAAGGGTCGATTGTCTTGCCCCCGAATCTGGAGACTATCGGGAGGTAAAGTTTGCTGACGAATTTGACCAAGGCGATCGCGATACACAATGGCGATCGCACTGGCTGACACTAAATTATTGCCCCGTCCTACAGAATGGGTGCGAACAACCAAAATCGTACCTGTAGGAAGCGCCACACTTCCATTGGTTCCTTTCATATCTTCAGTCAACTCCACGGCAAAGCGATTTTCTTGGGAAGCCGCTATCCCACCCGTTGAATTATTGCCGCCTTCATCCCAAACCATTGGCAGAATAACCTTAGCCTTGGTGGATGTTCCGAGTGCGACTTCGCTTAAGCTGCCGGTGCGCTGATCAAGTTGGCTTGCTGGAGTACGGTTCAGAATGCCAATCATGCCAGGAGTCATGTCAGCACTAAACGTGGAACGCAACTCTGTAGACGAAGCCACCCCAAAGGGGTTAGGAACCATGTCAGAACTGCTTGTCAGGCTAGATGATTCTGTTTCCGCCCTACCAATGGAGACTACGGGAATAACCGGGTTTTGCTGAGTCGCTGATGGAGATGGATTAGGCTGATCACCAAGGCCGCCAGAAGCTGTTCTCGAAGGCTCCATAGCACCAGGACTCACTCGTAGTTGTCCAACATTTGCCAGTTGTGCCCAACGCTGAAACGGATCGACTCTTTCGACAGGTTGAATCCTCTCTGGCGGAGTAACAGGTGATCTTACAATCATTGGGTCTGGTCGAGAGGCTGTGATAGGAGGAGATACCGCAGCCGGAGTCGGCGCTGGAGCCGTTGACCTCGAAGCCACAGGTCTGGATGGGGCTGAAGATTGAGGTCTAGCAGCAGATTCAGGCTGGAGTTGTTGCTGCTGATCCTGGAACGCTAGACGGCTTTTCAGTTCAGCCGTCTCATCAAACGTTGGAGGCGTTGTCGGGGTTGGGGTGGGCGACTGAGTAACTTGTCGAGCTGGTGGGCGGGGTTGAAGGAAGCCAAACCACAAGACAGCACCGGCTCCCATCACTGTTCCAACCACTGCCACAACGGAACCCAATCGAATGCTGGCACGTTCCGCTAGGGGACGCTCTACTGCACTTTCTTGGTCTTGCTTCAGCCGATATTCTTCTGAAATTAACTGCGGAGTGGCAGGATTAAAACCCGCTAGCTGCTGTTCCTCCTCTGGAGTCAGGTCATCATCAGCTTCCAAGCCATGCTGAATTGATGTTGTAGAAGTTTTGCCATTTCCGTTTGAATGATGAGTCGGGTTGGAAAATGCCTCAGACACCTCATCAAACTCATGGGATTCAAACTGCCGGTTCGCATTCGTCATGATCATCCTCGCTGCACTACCGCTGTTGCTGGGGGTTAAACTCGACAATTCGGGTGATTTGCAATCCCGCAGCACGCATTTCGTAGATTTTGCGTTCTACCAGAGGCGCATCGGCTCCGAGGGGCGATCGCGGCACTTCAACCGCCTGCAACGTAAATGTGCGATTGAAAGGAATTCGCTCATCTTTACCTGTGGTGCGATCGATCAGCACCCGCGTTGCCACCAGATCCACTTCCCATTCGCCAGGTCGAATTTCTCTCGGTTCCGACAGGTAAGAAATGATCGTTGTGCTACGAATCTGCCCCGAAAAAAGCGTCGGTGGAACCAATTCAGCAACTTTGGGCAGAGACGCTTTGGCAAACTCCGATTCCAGCAGCAGAGAAGCAAACCAAGCATTGGTCGGAATCCGTTTGTTGTTCCCAACTCGAATCCCCTGATCGGGTTCATTTGTGCCGGGAATCTTTTCATCCCAGTTGAAGGTCAGGGTCGTCCAATCACTGACGACTTTCTGGATCACCGATGGATAGCGCCAGTTCCGCTCTTGCTCCGAGACATAAATCGTTTCACCATTCACCAACTGAGCAAAGGTCGTCTTCCGTTCGGCAATACGGTTCACTCGAAAAGCAGTAAACAGTGTTAATACAAAAATTAAGCTGTTGAAAGCAGTCAGGCAGATAAAACACACTGCCAGCAAGTTCTTTGCTTCAGGTAACAGTGGCGCTTGAAGTCGTTTAATTTGCATAGTTACCCCCGTCGTATCAATGCGATGCTGGTGACTGTGCCGATCGCATTACTGAAAATGTCGATCAAACTTTTCACATTGGATGAAATGCCGTTGTAGAGTGCAAAGCCTCCGCCACCCGCAACCAGAACCGCTAATCCCGGTGCAAAGATGCTGAGGAAAAAGAGAAATGCCACATCCGACACCAGTTCTGCTCCAGACTTAACCAGCACAACGGCGGTTAAGCCGACCACAATGTTGTAACCCAGTTGAATCCCGAACAGAGTGATGAATCCAGTTAGCCATGCCCAGATCGGACGACCTTGCAGCGGTAAAAGTGAGAGTCCGATCGAGATTGGTGCAAACAGCGCTGTTAGCAACAGTGCCGCTTCCAAAATATTGACGAATCCCCATTGCAAAGCGTAGAGAATAAACCGGATGATGGGAATTGCAGTGTCTCGGAATACGCTACCAGGGTCAGTTGTTAATCGCACGGCTGTGCTGATTTGACCAGGCAATGACGCATTCCATAACGCCTGACCAAAGGCACGTAACGGCTCCAGGGGCGATCGCGCCTGTCGCTCTGCTTCAGCCACGATCGCTTGTGCCTGCTCTTGCTTTGAGTTCCAGCATTCCACCAGTTCAGTGCCAACTTTGCCCTGACAGTCGCTGTAAAGACTTTCAAGCTGCTGTTTGGCAATTCCAGTGATCGTCACATTGGAAATGGCATCCCGAAAAGTCAGTTCACCCACCTGAAGTTGCAATACATTCTGCACTTGAGCATAGGAAAAACCCCGGATAAACTTGATCGTGCCTGCCAGGACATTGCCATTGGCACCCAGGAAAATCATAATCACCAACGGCCAGACGAAGATTGAGGCTAGCTCTGACCAGGACTGCTTATCGATAATGTCTTTACCCGTAGTCATTGCAATAAACAGAATGCTGGCAGCTCCCAACGTAATACCCAATTGAATCAGCCCAATCCAGAGTCCAGATGCAAGCGGGTCTAGCGTTACTAGCCAGACCGTGTTCCAGGACTCCACCGTGGCACGGGACAATTCCAGCGAACTGGTGATAATGTCCAGGGCATCGGATTCTCCGCCTGTATTTGGAAAGGATTGAGCAATCAGGGGCATCATGAGCATTAGCCGTCAAATCAAACCATTAAAGACATCACGATTGTTTCGAGGTGGGCTATTGTTCAGAACCCAGCGTCACTCCACCCGGCATCATCAACAAACCACCTTGCTGACTGACTGCATTGCCTGCGGAAATATTTTTGCGGCGATCGGCAGTGGTAATCGCTGATAGTTCACGGGCAGTTTGAGCCGACAATGTATTGCCGATCGCCCGATCGACCCGTGCTTGCTGTGCCTCTTGCAGCACCCGCTCATTCACCTGACTGTTAAGTGCAGTCTGTTGGGAAAGGTTTTGCATAATCCGTTGAGTCACGTCCAAACCCTGGGATTCCTCACCCAAACGCACACTTTCCTGCGTGTTCTGCTGCGTTGCTTGCCGTACTTGAGCCATCTGGGTTTGTGCTGCCTGACTCAAGGTGGACTGATCCGCTACGCCTGTAGCTGTGGCTCTAGCAGCATATTTGCTCAGATCCTCGCGAATGCCATAAGAACTGCGCCCATTAGTCTTATTCTCTAAAGTCTCAGACAGAACTGCACCCGGATCGCGGCTGGCTGAACCACCCATAATTTGACTCCAGAGCTGAGATAGATCTGGAACCTGAAACGCACCCAGAGTCGATTGAATTAAATTGTTAACCGGACTCAGTAAATCGTTTTGCACAAAGTTTTGCATATCTCCCAAGAAATCATTGATTTGATTACCTGTATTCGATACGTAGACATTGCTGCCGTTAACCTGATCACGAATTGCTGCCTCAACCGGGTCTTTGCCCGTATCTTGAGTGCGTGCAAATGCCGGACTATTTACAGACCCAACACCTACGACTAGAAACAGCATCATGAGTCGAATTGTCATCCACTTGAGTCGCATAGTTTATACCTCCTTAACGTGCAATAAGTGAGCGTTGATCATGTTCAACAGAATCACTGGGATAATCCTTCTGTTGAGGCGATCGCCCTGATTCCGCTACAGATAAACCTTGCCCGATATGACTAAACCCTTTACCTTCCCGCAAAGCCGAAATATATTCATCTGCAAAGGCTTTTAACCCTAGTAACCTGCCTTTGGGGGTGGGAGGATAGCTTGCCATGACCCGATCGCGCGCCTCGCGTTCATCCTGATTGTTAGCAACGCTGGCAAGCATTAATTCACCGGGATAGAAACGAGTCCTCCAGAAGCGACCACCCAGTTCTAGTAACCAGCAAGAGTAGAGATCACTGCTACGAGGCAAAAAAGCTTCTGTAGCATTCTGACTGATGATGTTAGGGGGGTAGCCAAGATACCGTTGAAAAGAGTTAATCCCACTGCTGGTAATGCGCCCAGTAATTCGGTAATTAATGTTCTGCATAACTTGCGAACCGGCTGAACACTCACAAATGGTGTCTGGATCTTGAGAGAGCAACAGCACGGCAATACCGTCTTTACGTCCCGTCGCGCAGGTTTCTCCGACAATCTGAGCAAATCCATCTCTGCGAAGCAAGACCGATAGCTCATCGCCAATGAATAAACTGCGCGGATGGGAAAGTGCATTGCGGATACAAGCAGCATGAGCGTTGATTGCCATCAGATAAGCATCCTGCTCATTGGTCAAACCGCTGAGGGCGAAGAATTTGATCGCAGGTTCAGGCGAAAAAGTACTCGGACGGGCGATCGCCTTACCCAAGCGTGAAGCCAGCAACGCACTCACCTGGCTCTGAATCTGGTTAAGCGAGTGTCGATCCAAATCCTCAAACGAGCGGAGATTTAACCGTTCACGGGTACAGAATTTGATAAAGTCTGGCAAGGTTGGGATCTGTTGCCATTCCGGCGATCGCCAACCCATTTCAAATGCACGGTTGTAGCGAGTGATAATTTCTGGGTCTCGCAGAAAGACATCCAGCGCTCTGATCAGCAATGCATCTACCCGTTGTGCCAAATGAGGATTATGGATTTTTCCCATTGCGATCGCACTCAACGCACGGCGAATAAAGTCCTTCCAGGACTCCATGCGGCGATCTCGCTCCAACTTATCAAAGCGGCGTAGATCAGGAGGTTCCAGTAAGTTGCTGCTACCACTGGAGATGTCGTAATACGCTCCTTGATCACCTAAGAGTTCGATCGCTGTTTTGAATGTGCTATTACCACTGGAAGAAATGTCCATCCCGACTACTGGAATGTTGTTCGCCAGAGCTTCCATAGCAAATCGCCAGCCCAATACACTCTTGCCTGAACCTGACGTTCCGGTAATCAGCGCCCGTCCAATCTGATGATGAAACAAGTCAATGTAGATCGGCTTGCCGCCGCGTCCGGTCAAAAACTCTACACCGCGTCGATCGATATCCTTCGGCATCGTCAGGGGTAGAATTCCTGCCACTGTATGTGTATCAAGGGTCAATCGGCGCTCATTCAGGTTGTTGCCATGCAGCAGACGCTTACAAGTAATCGGCAATGCCTGAAGCCAGATTTCCCAGGCAATATGGCGCTCTCGAATCACCTTCGCCGTTTCAAAACTGTTCGCCAGCAAATTGCAGGCATGGGTCAGCTCCTCAGCACTGTTGCGATAGACCAAAAAGACTGGTGTACAGTGTAGCGCTTTCGTACCCTCATAGAGACGGCGCTGTGCCTCAAATGACTCTTCCTGCTTCATTTCAGCCCCGACATCTCGCCCCTGCCCCTTCGTAACCGCAATAGTGCGAGCTGCCTTGGACTGCTTTGCCTGCCGTGCCAGGTTGTCCTGAATAAAAAAGTCGTTGCCACGGCTGATCTCAATCCAGGCTTCAGTATCATGCACATAGCTCGAAGAGAGAATTTTCCAGACCCATTTCAAATGTTCTCTGGTACTCGTCCAGCCCATCGGTGGATCGGTCATCGTCATCACACCGCAGACCTTACTTCTTCCCGTCAGGTAAATCCGATCGTGATCACCGCGATGCTCTGGGCAAGCAGAACGCCCCTGAGTTCCTTCAACGAGCAAGGTACACAGGTGCTTGTCCGTCGTCACAGTTTCGGTCAGTTCCAGTCCGGTTTCTGTCTCCTTTAAAGTAATGACCTGCGGAATGGGAGGCGCAACGCCCTGATTAAATCGGCTCCAGAGCCACTGCCACAGATCTGCTGCGCTACAGGGCGTTACCTCCAGCCCCACTTTAGTATTGAGCAAGACTTCCCATTGAATAAACCCCTGTTGAAACCCTTGCAGTAAAAGCTTTTTGAAAAATGCTTCTTGATAAACCCGCTTATTTCCTGTAATCTGCTCGACTACCCAAGAACCCGTTT
>JAAUOZ010000153.1 GCA_012034655.1 Leptolyngbyaceae cyanobacterium CSU_1_3
GGGAACCAATTGAATGGAAACCAGTAACAGTGATGAATCCACACAAACAGAGACAGAAACCACGCGTCCCTACTCGCTAGGGAAACCAATTGAATGGAAACCTTGACAAAGACGGGAATGCGATCCCCGTGACAGAAACAATTAGCGTTAGCAAGAGAAGCAGATAAAGCAATGCGGCTGCAATTCCGTCATAGTTGCCTGTGTGCAAGCGATCGGTCTATTGACTTACGACAGGAAGGGCTGGTAGGTCGATTGCTTCTAAATACTTAGACGCAAAAGAATTTGATCAGCATTGAGCAACCCTGCCTTCGCGATCGTAAAAATTCTAAATCATGGTTGACTGTTTAGTCAGTCATAAGCTAGAGTATAATCACGACGACAAGCTAAATCTAGCAATGCAGCATCAGTCATGCGTTCTGATATTTTGCTGTGATTGCATAGACGACTTAACGTGAACTTAAGGAGCGATCGCCATGAAAGGAAGTTGCGCCTGTGGCGGCATTCGATACGAATTTAATGACCGCTTTCTGATTGCCAACCATTGCCACTGTTCAATCTGTCGAAAAGTGCATGGAGCCGCATTGGGAACCTTTGGTCATGCGCTCAAGCAGAATCACTTCGCCGAAAGTTCCCTGGTTTGACATTAGCGTCACTCTGTCCAGTTTACAGCGTGAGTTGTTGATTGCTATGACTCGGCACAACATTGAGCGATCGTTTGAGTGGAAAACCTTTGAGATGCGGTGGGCACAACCGCCGACCATTGAGCAACTCGGTGAAATGCAGACGAAAACCCTATTGATCATTGGCACTCAGGATATGGCTGACAATTTGCACACGGCTAAGTTATTCCAGCAGGTTCCTGACATTCGATTTGCCCGATCGATGGGGCAGACCATGTGCCAACGCTGACTCACCCAGATCAGCTTTCCAGCCTGATTACTGAATTCCTAAACGAGTAACAAGAATGCCACGCACTCCAGCCGAGAACGATCGCATCCGTCGTGCCACCACTGAACAAATCCTGAATACAGCACTGAGTTTGTTCTGCGAAAAAGGCTATTACCCCACTTCAATTGAAGATATCGCTAGACAAGCAGAAATCTCGAAAGGGCTGCTGTATCACTATTTCAAAAGTAAAGAGGAAGTATTAGCAGCACTGGTGGAGATGCGGATCAACGATGTGTTAGTCGTGATGAATGCTGCCCAAACAAAGCCAACGCCCGCCCAACAAATTCAGCATATTGCAGAGGGAGCGCTAGATAATGTACGGCATAAACCAGAAGTGTTTCGGTTTTATCTAAATCTGTTTACTCAACCTAGGCTTGATCCAGTGGTTGCCAAATACACGAAAAAGCTGATGGATGAACAATCTCAACAGTTTGAGGTGCAGACAGAAATGTTTGAAAAATTAGGAGTCGAAAATCCAAGGCAACGATCGCTCTATTTCTCCTCGACGTTGCAGGGCATTATGCTGATGTATTCCACGTATCCCAAAAACTTTCCGCTGGATGCGGTGAAGGCACAAGTGATTGCTGAGTTCTGCAATTATTCTTAGTCTATGTGGGCGATCGCTCATTGAAATCCCTTGTTAGGATATATCGGTAAGCATAGAGGTTCATCTTTTCAATCGCATTTAGATCAATTCTTTACTCTCGATCAGCTTGCCGATGCACTGGGGCTGAGTGTGTATTACTTCTGTCGCCAATTTAAGCAATCAATGGATATTACGCCCCATCAATTATGTGACCAAACGACGGATTGAGCGGGCAAAAGAACAGCCAGTTATCGATTAACGATATTGCGCTCCAGGTTGGCTTTTCAACGCCCAGTGCCTTTAGCCTGATCGTTTCCACTGCGGTTGCTTTGGGAACTGGCGCAGGAACGATCGCTGTTTGGCGATCCGATCTTCGCTCGCTCAAAACCACGACTTGCGGATGAACAGACTGTGCGATTGCTGGAAGAACGAATTGCCAATCTAGAAGCGATCGCAAGTCATAGTGAATTAGATATGCAGCATCAGTTCAAACAACTGGAATGGCAAAAACGCAATGAACAATGCAACCATGAAAACCAAGCAGATTAGCAATAACGAAGTTCAGCTTTTTTCAGAATCCTTTGGATCTCCAGACGACACTCCAATTTTATTAATTATGGGAGCAACGGCTTCAGCCATTTGGTGGCCGGAAGCGTTCTGCTGTCAATTGGCGGCTGTGGGGCGATACGTGATCCGTTACGATCAGCGAGATACCGGACGTTCAACCAGCTACGAGCCAGGTCAGATCAACTATTCTGTTGAAGATTTGGCGGATGATGCTTTTTGTGTTCTCGATGGTTATGGGATTCAGAGTGCCCATGTGGTTGGGATGTCACTGGGAGGCTATCTCGCTCAGCTTATGGCGCTCAAGCATCCTCAACGCATCATTAGTTTGGCCCTGATTGCCTCAGAACGTTTGGCTGAAGCAGACTCTACGATGCCTGAGATTGATCCATCCGTCCTCAACTACCATGCAAAAGCCAGCGAACTGGATTGGACAAACCGCGAGGCAGTGATTGAATACCAGGTTGGGGCATGGCGATTACTTTCCGGTTCAGCCCACTCGTTCGATGAATCAATAATACGTAAATTGGCGGGCGCTGACTTCGATCGCACACCCAACCCAACAACTACCTTTAACCATGCCCTGCTTCAGGGTGGAGAAATGTGGCTGGGTCGTCTCGACGAAATCGCTGTTCCGACTCTGGTTATTCACGGCACAGAAGACCTTGTTCTGCCCTATGTACATAGTTTGGCATTAAAAGCAGAGCTTCCCAATGCTAAATTACTCACATTGGCTGGAACAGGGCATGAACTACATCCCGATGACTGGTTTATTATGATCGAGGCAATACAGCAGCATACAGCATTATCAAATGCTGCAAACCATGAATGATCTTCAGATTAAGTTAGATCCATTAGCTATCTGCGAGTTAATCATGTACTACCCACCAGGCTTCGACTTCGCTCATCCCTCGACACTTGAAGGTTAAGCGGAGTCGAAACCCGATTCACTGATATTTTATTTTCACGCAAACCCCTTAGCGCGTCCGCTCATTGAAGATCAGGTATGCCGCTCCTGCTAAGAGCATGGCAGCAAAGAAATAATTA
This sequence comes from Leptolyngbyaceae cyanobacterium CSU_1_3, assembly GCA_012034655.1. Taxonomy (GTDB): domain Bacteria; phylum Cyanobacteriota; class Cyanobacteriia; order Leptolyngbyales; family Leptolyngbyaceae; genus JAAUOZ01. The sequence goes on from JAAUOZ010000153.1 coordinate 3,146, forward strand.
CGGGTTACAGGAACTTTCATATAAGCCACGCTGAAACCCGCAAAAACTACCATTGTGATGACTTCTTGCAGCACTTTTAGCTGCGGAAGGCTGAAATATTGAACACCTAGACGATTAGCTGGAACTTGAAAACAGTATTCAAACAAGGCAATTGACCAACTAACGGCGATCGCAATCCAAAGCGGAGCCGTTTTCAAGTCTTTCAAATGGCCATACCACGCAAAAGTCATAAAAATATTGGAGATGAACAAAAGAACAATAGGCTTGAGCATGGTGTTGTTGCTGAGAAATATAAATTCATTAAACCCCAAAGGTTTCTGCTGAAGCTGAATCTCAGAGACGCAAAGAATTCAGATCTCTCCACGAATCACCACCTCGTATTTCAGGGCGTTCACATACTGTTTAACGGCACGAAGCTCTTCCACCAGGAACTCGCCCCTTTATTCCTTTATTGTGCTGCTGCTCGCGGTCAATTTTGCAGGTAATATCACGTTGCCTATTGGTGTCGTATGGGGTTGATCTCACGACGATCTTGGGGATGAGTTGGAAGTTGGGCAGCAATGAGTTGCTGTGAGTAGGGATGCTGGAGTTGGGTAAAGTCTGAGGAGTTGATTGATTCTACGATCGCACCTTTGTACATGACTGCAACGCGGTCAGCAAGATAAGCTACCGCCGCAAGATCATGAGTAATGAATAAGTACGACAATTGAAATTGCTGTTTCAAGCTCAGCAGTAATTCTAAAATTTGAGCTTGAGTGGTCATATCTAGGCTAGAAACAGGTTCATCAAGAACGATGAGCTTTGGCTTGAGTGCGATCGCTCGTGCAATTGTGACGCGCTGCAACTGTCCACCGCTAAACTGATGGGGATATTTGTCAGCATCCGTCGCCGTTAAACCCACCGTTTCTAGAAGCTGAATTGTTTGTTCGAGTGCTTCTGCTGCGGTAATTTGCAGATAGTTCCGCAGAGGCTCACTAATGATCGCTTTAACTTTGAAGCGTGGATTGACGGCACTAAAGCTATCTTGAAACACAACTTGCATTTCTCGGCGTAGCGATCGCAATTCCTGCGCTCTTAACTGATTGAGTTCTTGCCCCAAAAACCAAATTTTGCCGCGCTCAGGCTGTTCTAAACCTAGCACGATTCGCCCTAATGTACTTTTTCCTGCACCGCTCTCTCCCACAACTCCTAGACAACTTCCAGGTGCAAGCTCGATCGATACATCTTGTAGAGCAGGAATGCATTGTGTTGCGCCACTCCAGCCCCACCGGAGATAGTAGTTTTTGGAAACATTCTGGACGGATACTAAACTCATTGTCTTTCTCCGATACGATTGTTCAATCGGGCTGCTAAAAGCGATCGTGTGTAGGGATGCTGTGGATGATCAAACAACTGCTCCACACTTGTTTGCTCGACAAATTCACCATTCCACATCACAGCAACTTGATCCGCCATTTGAGCAATGACCCCCAAATCGTGAGTAACTAACAGTACAGCACAGTTTGTTCGCTGCTGAAGCTGTTTAATTAACCTCAGGATTTGCATTTGCGTAATCACATCTAAAGCGGTTGTAGGTTCATCAGCAATTAAGACTTGTGGCTGTAAGGAAAGCGCGATCGCAATCATCACTCGTTGCAGCATTCCTCCACTCAGTTGAAATGGATACTGGCGCAGAACTCGTTCTGGCTCGGCTAAGCCAACGGCGGTCAGATGTTCGATCGCAATGGAGTGAGCAGCAATTTGGGAGAGCGATCGATGAGAGTGTAATGTTTCAACGAACTGTTGTTGGATCGTTGAGATCGGATTAAAGAAGTTGGCAGGATTTTGTAGTACGATACCCATTTTCTGTCCGCGAATCTTGCGGAGTTCTGCTGCTTCTAAGCCAATCAATTCTCGTCCTAGAAACTGAGCACTGCCTTGAACTGTTGCACCTTGCAATAGCCCAAGAATAGACAGACAAGTCGCACTTTTGCCGCTACCACTTTCGCCAATAATGCCTAAAACTTTGCCAGGTTGTAGTTGAAAGTTAATGTTTCGTATGATTAAACGTCCTGGAAATGCAACCTGCAACTGATGAACTGTTAGAACTACGTCAGCCATTTTCTAGTTTTGTTTTTAATGTTTTAACTTGCATTTGCTGTTCCATCCGAGGGTCAAGCACATCGCGCAGCACATCCCCGACCAGGTTAAAGGCTAAGGTTGTGAGAAAGAGCATCAAACCTGGATAAAGCATTAGTTCTGGTTGACGACGAAAGTACTCTCGCCCATCGTTGATCATCGCTCCCCATTCCGGTGTAGGCGGTTGGATACCTAGCCCCAAAAATGATAAGCCTGCAATGTGTAGAACAACATGGCTAATATCAAGCGTTGTAAGTACAGTCAATTCAATGAGGGTGTAAGGTAAAATGTGCCGGATCATGATTGGCAAAGCACCTGTACCAGAAACGATCGCTGCTTGAACAAAATTACTTTCCTTGACGCTTAAGACACGACTGCGAACAATTCGCGCATAGCCTGCCCAGTGGGTTGCAATCAGCGCAAAAATTAGATTGCCAATTCCGCCGCCGAGTGTTCCCACGATCGCGAGTGACAAAATCAACGATGGAAATGCAAGAAATACGTCACACAGCCGCATCAGGCAACTATCGACTTTGCCCCCCACATAGCCCGCAACTAACCCAACTAACAGACTGATCGAAGTTGTAAACATTACGACGATCAGTGAAATTGAGAGCGAGGCTTGCCCTCCGTAGAGCAAACGGGACAAAATACAGCGACCGAGGTGATCCGTTCCTAGGGGAAAAGTAGCACCGGGTGGCTGAAGTTTTTTCATCAAATCGACAGCCAGGGGATCATGAGGTGCAATTTGCGGCGCGAAAAGCGAAACGAGAAGCATGATCGCAATTAAGCTCAGACCGAACCAAGCCAGTTTGCGATCGAGCAATTTTTGTAGAATAGACATGGCTATAGTTCCTGCTTGCCAAAACGAATGCGCGGATCAAAATAGCCATAGGTCAAATCAACGATGAAGTTAACCCCGACGAATAGCACTGCGGTTAAACAGACATAGCACTGAATCATTGGATAGTCTCGATTGAGAATCGATTGCACAGCAAATCGTCCGAGTCCAGGTAGCGCAAACACATTTTCCACGACTAGGGTTCCAGCTAAGAGATGAGCAAAATTTAAACCAAACACAGTAACAACTGGTAATAGTGCATTCTTCAAAGCATATTGCAGTACTACCAATCGTTCTGATAGTCCTCTTGCTCTTGCATACAGCACATAGTTTTGGTTCAGACTTTCGAGCATACTACCGCGCAGTAAGCGTGCATAGACTGCCGCAGGTGCAAAAGCTAACGTGATTGAGGGTAAAACCCAATCGACGATCGATCCGCGGCTGATAACCGAAAACCAACCGAGCTTGAAGCTAAACACATACAGCAGCAAAAAACCAAGCCAAAAACTAGGCATTGAGACTCCGACGTAGGCAAACAAACGACTGACTTGATCGAAAACAGTATCCCGATATAAGGCAGCCAAAATTCCTATCGGCAAACTCACAATAAAGATCAGCATTATTGTACAGGACATCAACATCAATGTTGTCGGAAGATAGTTCATCACTTCCTGTAAAACGGGTTTGCCTGTCACGAACGATTGCCCAAAGTCTAATCGCAAAACGTGCCAAAGCCAATCTACATACTGAATTAGGAGTGGGCGATTGAGACCCAGCTTTTCTCGCATATCTGCGATCGCTTCAGGAGTCGTTGGAGTCTCGGCGGCTCGAAGTACTACAACGGCGGGATCGCTGGGCATGAGTTGAAGCAAGAGGAATGCCACGATCGAGATTCCGAGCAAAACTGGAATCAGTTGCAGGCTACGCCTAAAAATATAGTGATTGGTTAGCTTCACAGGATTCAGAGGGAGTGTTGAGGTTTAGACTTGCTGAGTTTGTTGATCGGGACTTGATACGCCTGTGGCATAAATTCAAAGCCAGATAGATTCTTGTGCAATACAGCGATATTTGTGGAATAAGAAATGGGGAGATAAACGGCTTGTTCGTGCAGAGTTGTGAAAATATCCCGATAAAGCTGCTGACGCTGTTCTTTATTAATAGTCGTCAACACTGCGCCGATCTTGCGATCGATCTCCGCTTTCATAGAGAGTCCCTGTTGTGCAGCATAGTCGGCATGGGTTGCAACTCGCATTGATGACACGATCGCTTGAGGCTCATAAGGGGGCCCCCAAGTTTCGTTGAAAATAAGATTAAATTCACCGCTTGCTTGTCGCTCTCTCCAGGCTTGCTTTTCCTCGCCAAGCAACTTAGCATCGATTCCTACTATCTTGAGATCGGCTTGAATGGCTTCCGCGATCGCTCGATCGACTTTGTTATCGCCACCAAACGATAGGTCAAGCATCAAAGATTGACCGTCTTTCTGGCGGATCGCTTGCCCTGCGCGTTGCTTCCATCCAGCCTCATCGAGTAAAGCTTTGGCGCGATCTACATCATACGCATAAGGTCGCAGCCCAACATTGGCATAAGGCACTTCTTTTGAGAAATAGGTATCCGCTCTTTGTTCAGTGTTATAGAAAATTGCAGCAACGATCGCATCTTTGTTCACACTGTGCTGAATTGCTTGCCGCACTTTAAGATCTTTGGTTGCACCTCGACTAGAGTTAATTGATAGCGCTCTCGTGTTCAAAGGCGGAGATACCTCTGCTATGTATTGGCCAGAATCGCGCAGTTGCCGGAATGCATCGAGGCTAATTTCATCGCTGCCATAGATCAGATCCACTTCATTTCGTTCAAATGCCAGAACTCGTGTTTCACTATCGGGAATAATTTTGACGGTTACTTGTTCTAGTGCAGGCTTCTGTCCCCAATAGTTTTCATTGCGCTTAAAAACAGCATAGGTATCTTTCCGATAGTCAGCCAATGTCCAGGGCCCAGTCCCGATCGGTGTTTTAATTCCTTTAGCGGTTGTGCCCTCATCTGGAAATGCTTTAGGCGACAGAAAGCGCACCGGGCGAATTAAGGTGAGTTCTTGCAAAACGGGATAGTAGGGATTCTTCAAGTACATCTGCAACGTGCGATCGCCAAATATTTCAACGCGATCAATCTCCTGAACCAATCCGAGCCAGTCATGCTCTTTCCGGTTTTGTAATATCTGATCGAAATTGGCTTTAGCAGCAGCAGCGTTAAATGGCGTACCATCCGAAAACTGAACCCCTTTGCGAAGCTGGAATGTAATTAATTTGCCGTCTGGCGACACTTTCCAGCTTTCTGCAAGTGCAGGCTGAATCTTGCCACCCCGATCGTAGGTTACAAGCGGTTCATAAACTAAATCCTGAGCAAACATCTGACTTGGGCCATATCGATGGGGATTGAGCGATCCCACATCTTGCGACCAAGAGAATGTCAATGTCGAGGTTTGAGTCGTTGACGACTGGAAACTAGGTTGAGTGCAGCTTGGCAGAACAACCATGACAGCAGCCGCAACCACCAGTAGAACGCGAAAAAGAGCTTTTCTCATAAGGGAGCGATCGCGAAGCTGAGTGCGTCTTGGAACACACGGTTTTAGATAGATTTTCTGCTAATCATGAGTCTGCTAGATACTATCACTTTCATGCCGAATAGAGCAATCCAGGGGAGGAGGAACTAGAACCTTAAAGCAGCATCGAATTCACGTTTCATTACATGCTATTCAACAACATACATTCTTTGGTTTAAGGAAAAACCCAAAATAGGTAGGCTCAATCGCTTGACAGGCATAGGAGAGTGCTTTATAGTTCCATCAATGCTAATTGTGAGAATGCTTCTCATTTAAGCCTGAAACCCTAGAAAAATAAGGTATTTCCAGTCCTTATTACTTCTAAAATAGCTCTGTATTTAGATGCTAGCTCAAGGGTTTTAGCGTAAAAATTGTTACTGCGCTTCACGATGCTTAGCTTCGCGAGAAAGCGAGTTTCTGCTGCAAAGTTTTGATCGCTTTTGCGATCGACTAAAAGCTGAATTGTTGTTCATAGGATTTGTGTGAGCGTGATGGGCATGACGAAAATTGACTGGATTCGCGTGATTTACTTGGCAAAGTTCCAGGCGATCGCACTCTTAGCCAACTTAACTATCCAGGTTCTTGCTGCACAAGCTAAGCTTCCGATTAAACCTCCTGTTGGCAATCAGTCTTCAGTTTCTTCTGAGCCTTCAATTTCCACAACACAGGACTTAGCCAAAATTTCTAAATGGGCTGCTGATTTAGAGCCATCAACTCCTTCTATTCAAGCAATAGAACTCAGCCCCATAGCCCAAGCAATAGACCCTGAAGAAGAAGAGATAACAGTTACGGGAGATGGGGCACAAGGCTATCGAGTTCCAAGTGCAGGAACAACAACCCGAACCGACACCCCACTGCGCGATATTCCGGCAAACATTCAAGTAATTCCCCGGCAAGTTTTAGAAGATCAAGGTGGAACTCGCGTCGATGATGCTCTGCGAAATGTGAGCGGCATCACATTTGGGAATTCATTTGGCGGTAGACTCTCGCAATTTACAGGGCGAGGTTTTCCAGTCACTCAATTTCGCAATGGATTGCTAGAAGGAAGCAGCACAGGGGCCCTGTTTAGATTTAACTCGCTTACTTCTGTTGAGATTGCTGATATTGAGCAGATTGAAGTATTGAAGGGCCCAGCTTCAGTTTTATTTGGACAAGTTGAACCTGGAGCCGTCATCAACTATGTCAGTAAGAAACCTCTGTTCAGGCCTTCATACAATACGAGTTTGAATGTCGGTAGCTATGGGTTTTTCCGTCCTACCTTTGATTTCTCAGATAACTTAGATGCAAAAGGCAATGTTTCTTATCGTTTGAATGTTGCGATCGAGCGGGCTGAGAGCTTTCGTGATTTTGTTGAAACCGATCGCATATTCATTGCTCCTAGTCTTGCCTGGAAAATTAGTCCGCGAACAATGCTGGCGTTTGAGGGATCGTTTCTCAAAGACGAGCGCCTCATCGATCGTGGACTTGTCGCGCTGGGCAGAGGTGTTCCCGATATCCCAATTAGCCGCTATTTAGGACCTGGAACCGAACCAAATGAGTTTGACGAGAAACGGGCATACCTTTCTCTTGATCATCAATTCAACGATCGCCTATCTTTTCGGAGTACTTTACGCATCACTCGCAGTCAAGAGCTTCGCCCTCTGACTGTCCAGGCAGGCAACCTCCGCCCTGACAATCGTACTGTCCCGCTCAGTTCTAGTACTATTGATCAACTATTCGACACTTATACTTGGCGAAATGATCTGATTAGTAAGTTCAACACGGGATCGATCAGGCATACAGTTCTCGCAGGAATCGAACTCACGAAGATTTCTGGCTGGTTTAATAACAACCTTACCGGATCAGTTAGCTCAATTGATTTGTTTAATCCAGACTATAGCCGTGTTGTCATCTCACCCCTGCGCCGCCGCCCAGAACTTGACTATACCAACGATGTGAAAGCGTTAGGAATCTATCTGCAAAATCAGATCGATTTGCTAGATAATCTCAAGCTTGTTCTGGGTGGTCGATTCGATAGCTATGATCAAGAAGAACTCCGTCCCAGTGCGCCAAATCTGAGTATTCGTCAAACTGGAACCGCTTTTTCTCCAAATGCTGGACTCGTTTATCAACCGAGCAAAACGCTCGCCTTCTATGCAAACTATGCACGATCGTTTCAACCGCAAATTGGGCGAGATCTCGATCGAGAAACCTTCAAGCCTGAACGAGGAACACAATACGAGATGGGTGTGAAAGCTGATTTGATTCCCAATCGATTGTCTGCGACGCTGGCAGGCTACAAGATTACAAAAACGAATGTACTGACCTCTGATCCGAGAGATCAGAATTTTTCAATTCAAGTCGGAGAACAACGCAGCCAAGGAGTTGAGCTAGATATTGTCGGGGAAATTATCCCCGGTTGGAACATCATCGCTTCCTATGCTTATACGGATGCTGAAATTGTTCAAGATAATCGCTTTGCCGCAGGCAATCGGCTCGTGAATATTCCTTACAACACAGCTAGCTTGTGGACAACTTACACACTGCAAACAGGCAAACTGAAAGGGTTAGGATTTGGGGCCGGTGTATTTTTCGTGGATGGGCGATCAGGTGACTTAGCAAACAGTTTTGAAGTTCCAAACTATGCGCGGGTAGATGCTAGCATTTTCTACAATACAGGTAAACTTCGAGCAGGGATCAACTTTAAAAATTTGTTTGATACGGTCTATTTTGCGGGCACGCAAAGCCGTTCAAGTATTATTCCTGGTATTCCTTTTACGGTTCAAGGCAGTGTGTCTGTTCAGTTTTAAGGTTGCTACAGCGATCGTCATCTGCGCCTGTTTCTGCTTGTACGATCGCTTGTTTGGCTAACATCACAACTATCTCATCACTCAGAATCTTACCATTCTGAATGATGAGTTCGCTTTGTCTATCGGGCACTAAAACTTCTGGCGCTCTCAGTCACTTTAGGGCTGAGAGTGTCAAACGTTTGAGCTTTTGGCAATTTTTTCACTTTAGGGCGACGATGGATATACATGACTAGGCTTGTAATCAACAAAATCAACGGAGTTATCGCAATCCCGATAATGCAAAGCTCCACCCAGGGTAGCCACTCAAATCGCTGCGCTGGAATGATGACATCAATGACGTAACGTGTGATTTGGGGAATCAGAATTTGCAGAAAGGACAGAGCAAAAATACTGATGATGCCGCCCGCCATTACCCACCTATGATGCCAGACATAGCCTAATAAGCGTCTGTAGAGTTGCAAAAGAGTTGCAAAATCGGCGTTTCGGTTTTGAATTTAGCCGGATCGTCTTTGGCAATCTTGCGGATTATTTCAGCGTGCATAATGCCATTTTGGGTTTTAGATTTTGGATTGGCGATTGCTAGTTTTGCGTTTTGAGTGCGGCATTGTCTTTGGGAGGGCTAGAACTGCGGAAGTAGCGGCTACCGACCAAACCGAGAAAGAGGAGATAGCCGATCGCTTGCCCTAGATAAAGCATTTCCCGATAGCCGAATAAGGTTTTGAGAATGATGCCCGGAAATTCTTGATCCGGTAGGACGGCGTGGGCATCCCAGACGAGGGGGCCGAGGAGACAGGTGGGTGCGGCTGACCAGCAGAGCGAGGCAAATTGAGGATGGAGTTGCACAAAGGCGATCGCTGCTGCATCCAGATGACGCAAAGCCGAAATGACTAAGCCAGACACAATCAACAACAGCAATGTTCCCATCACCTGAAAGAACTGCTTGAGGTTGATTTTAATGCCCCATTTGAACAGCAACACGCCAATGATGACCGCTCCTACAATGCCTGCGATCGCGCCCAATACCGGAGTCCACCCCGCCTGAAACTGTGCCGCTAAAAACAACACCGTTTCAAATCCTTCGCGCAACACAGCCGTCGCAATCAAGCTAAAAATGCCCCAGGCAGCGGCTCCACGGACTGCAACTGTGGATTGCACCGAGCCTTCGATCTCTGTCTTGAGCGATCGCGCTTGCCGCGTCATCCAGATCAGCATCCAACTCAACATGGCGATCGCGAAAACTCCCAGCCCAGTTTCCAGGAGTTGTCGAAGCACAACGACATCGGGCGTAGTGACGTTTTGCACCTGCTGTAACAGTTGGAGGAGCAGCCCGCCGACTAGAACACTGACCGTTAACCCTGCGGCAATTCCCCAGTAGACATAGGGAATTAACTGGGGTTGTTTTGCCTGCCGCAAATACGCCAACACGATTCCTACGACTAGGGCTGCTTCAACCCCTTCGCGTAAGGTAATTAGAAAGGTTGGAATTGCTGAACTCCAATCCATACATTCAGTTCCTCAATGACAACTCGTGATTAATCATCCTCATACCAATTGAAAAAATCTCGTTACAAGATCCTTTGCACTGATCCTCCTGGTTGCCTAGAAGAGCGATGCATCACACTAACGCATCCTACACAATAGAGTCTATTTTCGGTTCTTTTTGAGCAACTTTACGTTTCTCTTTATGATGTTTCTCTTTATGATGCTGGATGATCTGCCATTCTTTTTGAAGTGCTAATTCATGAAACACCGATCCTAAGTATTGCCGTAGCTCCAAAAACATCATCTTGCGATGATACTTCGGTACGAAAATGACGGAAATTTCTCCGACTTGTCGGGGCGAATGTTGTCCAATTCGCTCTGGGTAAAATGGAAGAAACCAGTAGCTCGATTGTAAAGTATCCCAATACTTACTCAGCTTCGTGTTTTTCATGGTGATGCGGAGATGGATGACCGTTCTGCTGAACGCTGCCCTCTGCGATTGTTCGGAGTGCCCCGCTAATGCTGCGAGCGCGAGGAGCTTGTTTTTGTCCGGCGGGCCATCCTTCTCGCTGTCGAGTCCGATCGCCATCAGTGTCTTCGGTCTGATCGTGAAAGAGAATTTGCTGCGTGGGGAAAGGCAAATCAATGCCATTCGCAGTCAGCGTTTGCTTGATCGCCGTGAGGACTTGATCGCGCGATCGCAAATCATCAATTCGGCGGGGTGGATTAATCCACCAGCGCACTCGAAGGTTCACGCTACTGCCTGCAAGCTCCATCACTAATACATCCGGTGCAGGATCTTG
>JAAUOZ010000154.1 GCA_012034655.1 Leptolyngbyaceae cyanobacterium CSU_1_3
TCTGCTTTGGCAATGTGACCGGGATACCACTGGATGGGGGGGGAGGACATGGGAAGGAGGGGGGGAGGAGTTGGGAAGTTGAGTTGCTTCTCTAAAATTAATGAAGCGTTTGGTATTGGCAACTAATCCAACGCTGTAGGGCGATCGCAAACCCCCATCTTAGTTTTTTGGGGCTGATCAGACAAAATGAAGTGGCAGAAGACGATCAATTTTCTATGGAATAATTAACACTGGGCAGGGTGACAAACTGATCACACGATTGGTGACGCTCTCGATCGCCCCTTCTGTGGTCAACCCTAAGCCTCGGCAACCCATGACGATCAGGTCAGCTTCTACCTCGTCAGCGACATCGCAGATCGTGAAAGCGGGCTTTCCTTCTCGCTCCAAAATTTCGGGTTCGATGCCCTGCTGAGAGAAAAGCGTCTTGGCGTTTTGGAGCAGTTCTGCCACTGCTTCGGGAGAAGCCATTGTGTCTGAAGTTTCAGTTTCAGTAGGCGACTCAACGACCGAGAGAATCACGAGCCGACTCTGGTGAATTTGAACCAGGTTGGCCACTGTTTCGGCCGCTTGTCTCGATTCGCGACTTTGATCGACTGGAAATAGAACAGTCTTAAACATGAACGTCATCTCCGCAATTCAGACATTTAAGCAAAAATTCTCTATTTTTGAACTTAGCGCACGATCGTTCAAATCAACGATCGAGATCATGACAATTTCATGGAAAATAAAGAATGGGTAGAAAGACTCATTCAGGAGACCACCGTGCCAAAGAAGACTGTCAACAACTTATCTTCCTCTGATTTGCAGGGCAAACGTGTTTTAGTCCGCGCAGATTTCAATGTGCCCGTCGATGACCAGGGCAAAATTACCGACGATACTCGCATCCGAGCCGCCCTGCCCACCATTCAAAATTTGACCTCCAAAGGGGCAAAGGTGATCTTGTGCAGTCACTTTGGCCGCCCCAAAGGTGTGGATGATAAGCTGCGTCTGACCCCGGTGGCTGCCCGCCTCTCTGAATTGCTCGGTCAGCCCGTCGTCAAAACGAACGATTGCATTGGCGACGAGACAGCCGCAACCGTTGCCGCGATGAAGGAGGGCGATGTAATTTTGCTAGAAAACGTCCGCTTCTACCCAGAAGAAGAAAAGAACAATCCCGAATTTGCCAAGAAGCTGGCCTCCGTAGCAGATTTGTATGTCAACGATGCGTTTGGGACGGCTCACCGTGCCCACGCCTCAACTGAAGGGGTAACTCAATATCTCAAGCCTTCTGTGGCTGGGTTGTTGGTTGAGAAAGAGTTGGAATATTTGCAGAATGCGATCGAAAACCCCCAGCGTCCTTTGGCGGCGATCGTCGGCGGCTCCAAAGTTTCCAGCAAAATTGGCGTGATCGAAACCCTCTTAGACAAGGTTGACAAACTGCTGATCGGCGGTGGGATGATCTTCACCTTTTATAAGGCGCGAGGTCTAAGCGTCGGCAAGTCTCTCGTAGAAGAAGACAAACTAGAATTAGCGAAGTCTCTCGAAGCGAAGGCTAAAGAAAAAGGGGTGGCGCTGTTGTTGCCGACCGATGTGATTTTGGCAGACAGCTTTTCGGCCGATGCAAACGCTCAGACTGCGAGTGTTGAAAATATTCCCGATGGCTGGATGGGTCTAGATATTGGGCCCGATTCGGTTAAGGTGTTCCAGGAAGCTCTGGCTGAGTGCAAAAGCGTGATCTGGAATGGCCCAATGGGTGTGTTTGAGTTTGATAAGTTTGCCGCCGGTACGGAAGCGATCGCCCACACCCTAGCGGAACTGACCCCCAAAGGCACAACCACGATCATCGGCGGTGGCGACTCGGTTGCAGCCGTTGAGAAGGTCGGTGTTGCCAGCCAGATGAGCCACATCTCGACGGGTGGTGGAGCCAGTCTAGAACTTCTAGAAGGGAAAGAACTACCCGGAATTGCAGCATTAGACGAAGCGTAAAATCAGGCGTTGCTAAAGGACGATCGTCCAGATTCCTGTCTTCTTTGTGGGGTCTTCAAACGCTGAGAATCGTCAATTAAACAGGACTTACGCAATTGAAGACAGCCCTCATCCCCGACCCTGATCCCAAGTGGGATCAGGGGAACCGGACTCCTGCTCTCTCTCCCAATCTGGGAGAGGAGTGGGGTGAGGGCAAGACAACCTTGCAGTGGACGAAATGATTGAATCCACGCTCCTTAGGAACGTGGATTTAATAAACTGCAATTCTTGTGGGACGGAACCCTATCTCTGTGATTTTCTGATTGATAGACTGATCGATCCCACGATCGTAGTAGCTCACTCTTCGATCCCTTCATCGGCGTAGCTAATCAACGATCGAGTGCGAGACTCAAAATTATTCAGACGAGTCAACACTTCGGGATGAATGAGATCTACCGTGCGTTCTCGCTGGCTGACGTAAAAAGAAAACTCTGTGTGACCCAGACAAACACGATCGCCATCTCGCAATTGCTGCCGTTGAATCACGCGCACCCCGTTCACGTATGATCCATTCAGGCTGTTGAGATCCAATAGATAGAACTCGTGGTCGGCTCCATACAAAATCACAGCATGACGACGTGACATTTTTCGATCTTGAAGCGGCAAAGCAGCAGAACGATTGCGCCCGATCGTCCAAACTTTCTGAGATTGGATCAGTGTTTGTGATTTGTCGTGCAGCAGATTTGTAATCAGGTAAACTTGCGTTCCTTGCAAAATGCCTTGAACATACCTCGGCTTGAGGTCACGAGGCGGAGGTTCTGAGAGATCAATCTCATCCTCAGCTTCGAGATCTAGCATCAGCGTTTGTGCTTTTGTAAAGCCGCTATCTTCTATACTCTCGTCAACCTCCTCCTCCCAAAAAACTTCTTCACAAGACTCAAGCTTGAGCGGTAGGGAGGGGATCATGGCGGTCTCGTCCATGCTGCTGATCCGATTCTCAGTCGGGTTTGATTTTGGCTTCATTGGAAGTGTTTCCGGGAGGGCAGTTTGGGGTCGTGAAGTTCACGCCTTAGAGTTCCCTAAGTGAGAGCAGAACTTAAGTGGAAGCAGAACTTAAGTGGAAGCAGAACTTAAATGGAAGCAGAACTTACGCCCAAACTTTCTGACCGAGAAGGGGCAATCCATCCCCGTTGCTTATCGTCTTCCAATTTGGTGATGCTGCCGATTGCGGTGAATTTCTAGCGTGATAGTCGGTGCAGCATGGGGCTGTTTAACACCGAATTGACAAACCATCACATCAGCGATCGCCGGAGGGTTTGCAGTAGAATTCCTTCAATAAACGGATCATCAAAACAGGTCATCAGTCGAGGGCGATCGTAAACACCCAATCTTGATATTCAGGTTGTTTATTTTCGGTAATTGCAGTTATCTTTTCTCTCAATTGATGGGTGATCGGCCGCTCTTTTGGCAATGAATAGATCTCGATTTTTTTAACAGGCGTTATCTTAGCAGCCGTCCCACTCAAAAAAACTTCATCTGCAATAAAAAAGCTCTGATTTATCCACAGGTCTCTCGACAGTTTTGATCCCCAAATCTCTCGCCAATGTGAGAATACTATCCCTGGTAATTCCTTCGAGAATGTCTTGCTCGTAGCCTGGAGTAATTAATTCACCGTTTCTCACAATGAAAATATTCATTCCAGAAGCTTCACTCACTTTGCCTTGAGAATTCAATAAAATCGCCTCATCAAAACCAGATTCTACGGCCTCAGTTTTTGCCAAAGACGAGGTGATATAAGCGCCGCTAATTTTTCCTCGCAGGGGCAAACTTCTATCTTCTTGACGACACCAAGAACTAATCCGACAGGTTACACCATCTGGAGAAAGATAGTCGCCTAGTTCCAGTCCGTAAACAAAGAAATCCTTTTCAATATTGTGTAGCCGAGGTGCAATTCCTAGACCTGATGTATAAACAAATGGACGAATATAAAAAGATTGAGTTGGCTTATTTTTCTGGACAAAATCAGTAATAATTGCTTGAATTTTATCCGCAGGTAAGTCGTAATTGATCAGCCCAGCGCTCTTGCTAAGTCGCTGACAATGTTTATCTAATCGAAACAAAAGAACCTGCCGAGGGTTGCGCGGATCAGGCACTCCGCGCAACCCTCCAAACGCACCTGTCCCATAATGAAGCGCGTGGGTTGCGATCGACAAATTTGCCTCCGCAAAGGGCACGAACTGATTTTTGAAGTAAGCGATCGGCAAAAATTATGCATGATGACAGGAGTCTTAGAACTTAAGGTGGGCTACGTAGAAAACCAGAAGCTCTATTGTATCGGGCTACCTGTTGTATCGGGCTACCTATCGGGCTACCTATCGTATCGGGCTACTTGTATCTAGCGACCCTGCAATGTGCGATCGCCGCTCAAAAATAGCATCCACCCACTTTTATGCCAGCCTACCGCTTATGTCAGCCTACCGCGCGGAATCTTGCCCCAAATTATTGACCATTGACACACGCCACACCCACTGATGATAATGGGAGTTTGCTGAAAACTCTATCACTCCTTTAAAAAGCCTTGGCTAACGTAGTTGTAATTGGGGCCCAGTGGGGCGATGAAGGGAAGGGAAAAATCACCGACCTGCTGAGTAATTCGGCGGATGTGGTGGTTCGTTACCAAGGCGGCGTGAACGCTGGGCACACAGTCGTTGTTAAGGATCAGACCTTTAAACTGCACCTGATCCCTTCTGGCATTTTGTATCCTGAAACCGAGTGCATCATCGGTTGCGGCACGGTGATCGATCCCAAAGTGCTGATTGAAGAACTCGATCAGTTAGAGAAACTTAACATTTCAACCGCGAACCTGTTAATTTCCGAGACGGCCCATGTCACCATGCCCTACCATCGGCTGATTGATCTGGCCTCCGAAGAGCGCCGTGGTAGCCATAAAATCGGTACTACTGGTCGTGGCATTGGCCCCACTTATGCCGATAAATCCGAGCGGACGGGCATCCGAGTCATCGACTTGATGAACCCCGACATGCTGCGAAAACAACTAAATTGGACGGTTTCCTACAAAAACGTCATTCTCGAAAAGCTCTATAATCTGCCGCCCCTCGACCCTGAAGCCGTCATTGCAGAATATTTGGAGTATGCAGAACGTCTGCGCCCCCACGTCGTAGATAGTTCTCTCAAGATTTACGAATCGATTCGCCGCAAGCGCAACATTCTCTTTGAGGGGGCGCAGGGAACCCTCCTCGACCTCGATCATGGAACTTATCCCTACGTCACGTCCTCCAATCCGGTGGCGGGTGGTGCTTGTGTAGGCACGGGGATCGGGCCCACGGCTATCGATCGTGTGATTGGAGTTGCCAAAGCCTACACCACTCGCGTCGGCGAAGGCCCGTTTCCGACGGAGCTACACGGCGATATAGGAACCCAGCTTTGTGAGCGCGGGGCAGAATTTGGCACTACAACCGGGCGACAGCGACGGTGCGGTTGGTTTGATGCGGTGATCGGGCGCTATGCCGTGCGGATCAATGGCCTAGACTGCCTGGCGATCACCAAGCTGGATGTGCTCGATGAAATGGAGGAAATCAAGGTCTGCGTTGCCTACGAAATCGATGGGCAGCACTGCGAAGACTTTCCCAGCAACTCCCGTGTGTTTGCACGCTGCCAACCCGTTTATAAAACGATGCCAGGCTGGAAACGCTCTACCGAAGACTGTCGATCGCTCGACGATTTACCGCCGCAAGCACTCGACTATCTCAAATTCCTGGCAGAATTGATGGATGTGCCGATCGCGATCGTTTCCCTGGGAGCCAGCCGCGACCAAACCATCATTGTTGAAGATCCGATTCACGGGCCCAAACGTGCCCTGCTATATACCAACGGCACGACCGTCGAAGGGTGAGTCACAAGTGCTAAAATTTTCTTCCGCACTCGCGCCATACCTTGACCGCCCCTCATCTCTCATTCCTCATTTCTAGTCAAAACTATGCAACTTACGATCGAATGTCAAAAACGCGCTTCCGGCAGCAAGCCCAATGCTCTGCGTCGGGAAGGAAAAATTCCTGCTGTGCTCTACGGCCACAACGGCACAGAATCGCTGGAATTAACGCTGGATGCCAAGAAAGCAGAATTTTTGGTGCGCGATGCATCGATCAATAACACATTGATTGAAGTCACCATTCCTGACGTGCCCTGGAATGGCAAAGCCTTGCTGCGTGAGATTCAGTCCCATCCCTGGAAAGGCAATTTATATCACCTTAGCTTCTTTTCAGTGTCAGCCCACGGCGTACTAGAAATCACTGTGCCCCTGCACTTTGTGGGCGAGTCGATCGGCGTAAAAGACGAAAACGGACTGCTCAACACCGAACTCAACGAACTCGCGGTGAAATGTCTGCCCGATCGCATTCCTGATGCCATCAACGTAGACATCTCCCATCTCAAAGTTGGCGACTCGCTCCATGTCCACGAATTGAACCTTCCTGAAGGGGTGGTTGCAGTTGGTGAGGCGAGTCGGGTGGTCGCCCAGGTAGCTGCAACTCGTGGAGAATAAGCGACTTCGTTGAATTTCAGGTGTATACATGACCAGGGAGCCGATTTCCCTGGCTTTTTTTTGGTTACGCGCTCCCTATCCACTGCTTCTCAAAACGCCCACATTATGACAGACACCAACCTGCCGCTTCTTGTTCAACAGATGCTCAAGCCGGAGTTTTATCCGCACCCGGTGACAGCAACCATCGATTTGATTCAAACCCATGTGTCCTATGTGCTGCTGACCGGAGAGTTTGTCTATAAGCTCAAAAAGCCTGTGAATTATGGGTTTCTAGACTTCTCGACCTTAGAAAAACGAAAGCATTTTTGCCACGAAGAATTGCGACTCAATCAGCGTGGGGCAGCCGAACTGTATCTAGCGGTTTTGCCAATCACCCAGCAGGGAGACACCTTTTCCTTGGGTGGCGCGGGGGAGACGATCGAGTATGTCGTCAAAATGGTGCAGTTTCCCCAGGAGACGCTGTTGAGCGCGATGTTCGATCGCAACGAACTCAGCGAGTTTCATTTAGAAGATCTGGCGCGAGAGTTGGCTAAGTTTCATGCTAGCGCTCCGACTAACGACTACATTCTCAAGTTTGGAGAAGTGGCGCAGATTCGGCAGGCGATCGACGAAAACTACGAGCAAACGGTTCGCTATATTGGCGCGGCGCAGACCCAACAGCAGTTTGACGAAACCCGTGCCTACACCGATCGTCTCTTTGCCGAACAGCAGGCTCTATTCGAGAGTCGAGTCCAAAACCGATGGATTCGCGAATGTCATGGGGATGTCCACCTGAGGAATATTTGCTTCTGGAAAAACAAAATTCTACTCTTCGACTGTATTGAGTTTAATGAGCCGTTTCGCTTTGTCGATGTGATGTTCGACATTGCCTACATCATTATGGATTTGGATGCGCGCAACCGTCCTGATCTGAGCAATTTGTTTCTCAATGCTTATATCGAGCAGACGGGCGACTGGGAAGGCTTGCAGGTGTTGCCGCTCTATCTTAGCCGTCAGTCATATGTGAGAGCCAAGGTGACTTCGTTTTTGTTGGATGATCCCTCGATTCCAGAAGCTGTCAAGCAAGAAGCGATGGAAACGGCAAAGCGCTATTACACCTTGGCGTGGGAATATACTCAGCACAAGTCGGGGCGATTGGTGGTGATGGCGGGGCTGTCGGGTTCTGGAAAAAGCACAGTGGCGCGTCGGTTGGCACGGCAGACGGGGGCGATTCAGATTCGATCGGACGCAGTTCGTAAACATTTGGGCGGCGTTGGCTTAGATGAAACAGGCGGATCGGCTCTCTACAGTCGAGACATGACGCAGAAAACCTACGATCGGCTCCTGCAACTGGGCATTACCTTGGCTTCTCAGGGTTACACGGTCATTTTGGATGCGAAGTACGATCGTGAGACCCTACGGTTGCCCGTGATTGCCGCCGCCGAGTCTCAGCAGATTGCGATCGAAATCTTGCACTGTGAAGCGCCCCTGCCGGTGTTGCGCGATCGGCTCCAGCAGCGCCAGGGTGATATTTCTGATGCCACCGCCGACCTCCTAGATCAACAGTATATGGAACCCTTCACAGACGCTGAAAAACCTTACCTCAAGACCCTCGACACCACTCAAAGCGACTCAAGCTACTAAGGATGGTGGATTCAATAACCTGTAAAACTTATAAGTCTCTTCTGCCCTCATCCCCTCACCCCTTTCCCCAACTTGGGAGAAGGGACTGAGGGGTGAGGGCAAAAGTCCAGTTGTCAAACCGACGTTAAATAAATCTCCGGCCCAAAGATTTAAAATCGACACGACTTAAGCCCAGCAAGGGGAAACTCTTCTGACATTCGAGCAAAAACTTATGCAATAACTAGTGATTTTTGGGCTGGGTTCCTGTATCCTTTTATGGCAAATCAAGGGTCGATATTGTGCGAAGACGACAACCGATCTCCAAAGGGTTTTCTGTAGGGTTGCAAATTTGGCTGCTGTTTTTGATTAGCCTTTACTGGTTGGGCTATCCAGCAGAGATGAGTATTGTTTTGGGTGCGATCGGAGGACTAGCAAGTGGCTTGATTGTCGATTGGTGGCTCAGTAAGGACGAAAAAACTGAGCCAGACAAACAAAAAATTCCAGATGAAGGTTTGCCTGATCAAACGAAGGTGCGAAAACGTCGCAATCAAAATTCTGCGCTCAGACAGCGATCGAAGAAACGCAAACAGCAAGCCTCTCCTGGTTGGCGATTTTTTGGCAAAAAATCCTGATGCCCTACAAAAATTTTGCACCCTTAGATTTATTGGATATTTCTGTTTTCATTCTCAAAGTTTTGCTGTTGTCGATCGGCATTTCTCTAGTTATTAAATACGCTGAACCCTTGGCGGCGATCTCACCCACCCTAACCCATGTTTTGATTGCGATTCTGTCTCCGAGCCTGGCGATGGCCCTGGTGTTGATGGTGCGGAGCAGGGGGAATCAGGGATAGGAGATGGGGGCTGGCTTTACCACGCTGCGCGAGAAGAAGGGGAGATAAAAGTGGGGATGAAAACAAAAGTGAGGATGAGAACAATCGGGCGGTGTAGTTTCGTCAATGAGCATTAGTTATCAGTTTCCAGCGAGTTTTCAGTGGGGGGCAGCGACGGCGGCGTATCAGATTGAGGGAGCGGCTCAGGCAGATGGACGCAAGCCCAGCGTGTGGGATGTCTTTAGCACCAAGTGGGGGCGGACGCGCAACCGAGATACAGGGGCGATCGCTTGCAACCACTACCATCTCTACAAGCAAGACGTAAAGCTGATGGCGGAACTCGGCATCAAGCACTATCGATTCAGCATTTCGTGGTGTCGGGTTGTGCCAGAGGGGCGTGGCGCAGTCAACGAGAAGGGTGTTGACTTCTATCGGCGATTGGTCGATTGTTTGCTAGAACACGACATTACCCCCCACGCGACCCTGTTTCATTGGGACAGCCCCCAGGCGCTAGAAACGCGCTATGGCTCGTGGCAGAGTCGAGAAATGGCGCAAGACTTTGCAGACTATGTGACGGCAACGGTGTCTCGCTTGGGCGATCGCATTCAACATTGGATGACGCTGAACGAAATCACCTGTTTTACGCACATGAGCTACGACGTTTGGAAGCCTGCCCAACATGCACCGGGAACTCGCGTCAAAAATCGTCAAGCTGTTTGGCAAACCTCCCACCATGCCCTGTTAGCGCACGGGTTGGGCTGTCAGGCAATTCGCGCTGCCACGCCTCGCCCCTGCTCGGTTGCCCTCGTCGATAATTTTGGTGTAACCGTGCCAATTTATGAATCGATCGAGCATATCGAAGCTGCTAAAAAAGCCTTTCCCTATCACTGTGGCAACGGTGGCATTATCTATCCGGCGCTCAAAGGAGAATATAGCCCGTTGTTGCTAGAACAACTCGGTGCGGATGCGCCAGAGATTCAAACGGGAGATTTGCAGATCATTCATCAACCCCTGGATGCGCTCGGTCTTAATATTTATACTGGAACTTATATTCGATCGGCGGACAATGCCCAAGGATGCGAATGGATCGATGTGCCTAAGGGCTATCCACGATTGCACATGCCCTGGCTGCAAATTGTACCAGAGAGCTTATATTGGGGCATTCGACACGTCAGCGAAACGCTACAGCGACCTGATTTGCCCCTGTTCATTACTGAGAATGGCTGTGCAGCGCAGGATCAAGTCAACCATCGAGGAGAGGTGATGGATACCGATCGCATTCTCTATTTGCGGCAGTATTTACAATCTGTCCATCGGGCTACTAGCGAAAACTATCCCATTCGCGGATATTTTGTCTGGAGTCTGCTCGATAATTTTGAATGGTCGTGGGGCTACGATCGGCGCTTTGGCATCACTTACATCGACTACCCCAGCCAGGCCCGCATTCCCAAGTCGAGCTACCACTGGTATGCAGAATGTATTCGTCAAAATCGAGTAGTGTGAGGAGATTCAGCGATTTCGCCAGCTCAATTTTTTTAGAAAAATGGCTCTTTTCAACAAGCTTCCGTGGCTCTCAATTTGCCTGCTGCTGCTAGCCTATATTATTTTTGGAAAATATTTAACCACCGTCGCCCCTTCCCTATTGTCTTGGGGGATGGCGCTGCTCTGGGGGTTGGTGTTGGCGATCGCCTCATGACCCGATCGGGGTATGCGAAAAATGCTGATTCGTTGGTTTAAGTCTGATACTGTTGCCTTTGCGTCACTCGTTGGAGCCGCCGCCCTGGCATCGATTTTGCTGCACTGGCTCAGGTTATTTTTGCTAGTGTTTATGATGATTGCGGCTGAGTCTTTGGCTCGGCTAGATATTCAGACCGCAGAATATACGGAGATTCAAGCCTGCGTAATTCTCACCGTCACCGCTTGGTCGGGTCTGGGGCTGGGCTGGGCGCTAGGGCACGTTCTTTAAGGCTTCGGAGGAGATTTTTGCTGCTCACTTTCACTAGAATTCGATCGAATTCTAGTGATCGAAATAGAGGCGTGTGTTTAAGTTGCCTTTTTCTCGAAGATAGCGCTCCATAGTTTCGGCCTCGGCAACTTCGGTAAAGGGTCCGATCGCCACATGGGGCCCCAGGGGACGATCGCGCAGTTGAATGGAGTTTTGCTGTACACCCAGTTGAAGGGCACGATCGCGCAGTTCTGGGAGCCGTGATCGACTCCCCGGAACCACAACGTAGTAGCCTCCTCGACGGTTGGATGCTGACCCTGGAGCCAAGCTTTTGCCCACTGCCATCTGAGTTGCAATGCCCTGGGCTGCCAGGGTTGCCATGCGTTGTCGGGCGTTGTCTTCAGTGCCAAATATCCCCACTTGGATCACTCTGCGCCCATCTAGCGATTGCACAAACGCCCCCGGCTCAAACCGTTTCACCGTTTGCAGTAATAACGGACTGTCGCCATTGACATAGACTCGATACTGATTGAGTTTGGCGGGCATCGGAACTACCGGAGCCACCGGAGTCACCGGAGCCACCTGAAAAATTTCCTCTCTAGTCGCAGGTGTGCCGTTGGGGTCAACCGTGGGCAGTTGAGACGGCGGAACCAAAGGGACATTGGGCGGTGGCGGCAATGGGCTTCCAGAGGAATTTTGGGCGATCGCTCCCCTGGGTAATGACCAGAGAGAGGCGATCGTCGCCAGCAAAATTAACCGCGATTTGAATGAATCTCGACCTTGGACAAAAACCTGTTTAGCAACGCTTTCAGAAACACTGTGTAACCTGTGAGACATAGCAGATCAGTCCCATGTTGTCAAATGGTGCGGTCAGTGTAACACAGGGTAAGGATGTGGGATGAGATGTTAGCCTAGAGAGGCATTCGTGTTTTTCAATTTCGATGAACAAAGTTGTAGTCGGACTCTCTGGCGGAGTCGATAGTTCTGTTGCTGCTGCCGTTTTGCACAATCAAGGCTACGAAGTCGTGGGGATGACCCTTTGGTTGATGAAGGGTAAGGGACAGTGCTGCTCTGAAGGCATGGTGGATGCTGCCAAACTATGTGAGTTTCTGGGCATTCCCCATCACATTGTCGATAGTCGCGATCGCTTCCAAGAAAATATTGTCGATTATCTGGTGTCGGGCTACAGCGAGGGCATTACACCACTGCCCTGTTCTCAGTGCAACAAGGCGGTAAAATTTAGCCCGATGTTGACCTATGCGCGGGAGCAATTGGGCATCGATACGATCGCCACGGGGCACTATGCGCGGATCAGCTACAACGAGCAGACTGGTAGACACCGCCTATTGCGGGCGATCGATCGCTCAAAAGATCAGTCCTATTTTCTCTATGATCTCGCTCAAGAAGTGCTTGCTCAGGTCATGTTTCCGTTGGGCGATCAGCCTAAGACCGAGACTCGTCGCATTGCGGCTGAGTTTGGCTTACACACGGCCGACAAGCCCGAAAGTCAGGATCTTTGCCTCGTCGAAACCAACGGCTCCATGAAGGCGTTTCTCGACAAATACATCACGCCCCAAACGGGTGACATTGTAGACAAAGATGGGCGAGTGCTAGGTCAGCATGAAGGAGTGCACCACTATACGATCGGTCAGCGCAAAGGGCTGGGAATTGCTCACAGTGAGCCGCTTTATGTAATTGGGCTGGATGCAGGTCGCAATCGGGTGATTGTGGGCGATCGTGCTCAGGCTTGGGAGACGGAGTGTAGTGTGCAACGGGTCAATTGGGTATCGATCGCTGGGCCGGCTGCCCCCATTCATGCAGATGTGCAAATTCGCTATCGGTCTGTTGCAGTCCCGGCGATGGTGATTCCGCTAGAGAACGATCGGGTGCGAATTGTATTTGACGATCCGCAATTTAGCATTACTCCCGGACAGGCGGCCGTCTGGTATGACGGTGAAGTGTTGTTGGGCGGCGGCCTGATCGAGCGACAAAAACCAGGCAAAACAGCCTAAGCGACCCTACGATTGCTCTCTTGGATCATCTAGAATGCCACCGCAATGCCACCGTGCGATCGCTGAGGGCGGGTAGGGTGTATGGCACTGATATGCCCTCCGCCAGACAGGAGCGAGACTTACGCTGCGAACTACTAGAATGAGCGATCGTGCGCGAATGAGTTACACATCGCCTAGAGATAGGAAAATTCACGTCTTTGCCAGATTTTGGGTTGATGCATCAACATAAGATTTTGGGTTGATGCATCAACATAAAACATGCCTCAATCATTATTTCTGCAAGCTTGCTTGATAAGCAGCCCAACCGCCCAAGTGAGAAATATCTGCCCAGTTATACTTCTCGACCAACTCACGCGGGTAAAGCATCGCCGTCAACACTTCGCCATCTTCAAGAATCACATCACTGGGATACATATGAGGTGGCTCTGTTGAAACGAGATAGTCGTATTGTTCGATCGTTAGTTCATACACCTCACCCGGAATGCTGATGCCATTTTCTTCGACCTGATAAATCGCCGGATGCCAACCGTCTTGGGCTGCATGGAGCCGATAGAGAGGCTGAGTTTTTGCAGGTTTAATAAACATTGCCGATTGAAGATTTCCGTGGTCAGGTTGCCCTTTTAAGGCGGAGCCACAAATAAAAACACGCTTCACACCCGAATTTGTTGTAGTCATAACTCTGTTGAAATCTGTTTTAACAACCTAACAAAAACAATAAGTAAGGCGATGGACAACTTTCTAGAACCGCCCTCACCCCAAACCCTCTCCCAGAGCGGGAAAGGGAGCAGGAGTCCGGTTTCCCTTCTCCCAACTTGGGAGAAGGGGTTAGGGGATGAGGGCG
>JAAUOZ010000155.1 GCA_012034655.1 Leptolyngbyaceae cyanobacterium CSU_1_3
GCTCATCCCTCACCCCTTCTCCTAGATTGGGAGAAGGGGAACCAGACTCTTGCTCCCTCTCCCAACTTGGGAGAGGGCTGGGGTGAGGGCGAGACCACCTTGCAATGGACGGAATGATTGAATCCACGTTCCTTAGAACTTAATCGAGCTTGAGTGAGTTGACGGGCACTTCATCCCAAGACTCGACGGTGCGGATGCGGGCAACCCAGCCGATCGCCTTTTGGGTCTCGGTGAGGTTGTCTTCAAAGGATTGGTGGCACTGCTGCGCTTGAGTTTCGTCACAGCAGGCGATGCACGCATACAACAGCCCAGCCGGATCGATTTGTTCGTTTACCCAAATTGCCACGATCGTTGCTCCCTCAAATGCTTCATGTCTTTGGTTTACAGGATCAGGGAGATGCAACCTAAATTAGCCAGAGTCTTTTAAGAATTCTCGGCTATTTGGACGATCGCCGAACCCGTGACTCGGCAGGTGCGCCAATCGGGAAGCACCGTCGCGCCCATGCGCTCATAGAAGGCAATTGCAGGGTCGTTCCAGTCTAGGACGCTCCATTCTAGCCGCCCGCAGTCACGAGTCAAGGCAATCTGCGCCAGGTGAGACAGGAGCGCCTTGCCAATGCCCTGGTTGCGATAGTTGGGCAGCACGAATAGGTCTTCTAGATAAATGCCAGGTTGGGTCAAAAAAGTGGAATAGTTGGAGAAAAACAGCGCAAAGCCGACGATTTCCGTGGCAGACTGCGCGACGATCGCCTCTACGATAGGACGATCGCCAAACAAATGTTTGTGTAACGTCTCGGCGTTGCCTGTCACCGCATGGGATAACTTTTCATACTCTGCCAGTGCTTGGATCAGCGAGAAAATTGCGGGCACATCGGTCGAGTTTGCCCAGCGAATTGTGAAAGGAGGGGTGTCAAAAGGCATAGAAATAGATTTGGACGAGAACAAAAGTTCTTCACAGGAGGTTGCCTGTGTTTAGACCTTGTTTAGCCTACTACAAGCGCCTTCTGAATCTTCTACATTCTCGATCGCAACATGTTAGCCCCGGCCCATTAACCCAGCCAACCCTTCAACCGCTCGGCAATTTGGGGACGGCGTAATTTCCGCATTGCCTTACTTTGAATCTGGCGAACTCGCTCACGGGACAGGTTAAATATGCCACCCACTTCCTCTAAGGTGCAAGGTTTGCTGGTAGTGAGACCATAGCGCAAAGAAATAATGTCCTTTTCGCGCTGGGTCAGCACGTTGCCCAAAACATCCCAAATCTCCTGCCGCAGCATGGTTTCACTCATCTGAGATTCTGGAGATTGGGTGTCGCCATCTTCGAGCAGATCCATCAATTCGGTGTCTTCCCCTTTGCCGACTCGATGGTTGAGCGAAAGCGATTGCCGCCGCACCTGTTGGAGATGCTGCAACTGTTCGACGGTTAGTTCTAACGATTGGGCTAATTCGGACTCAGTGGGGTTGCGGCTGAGTTCGCGTTTGAGTTCACGGTGGGCTTTTTTGAGTTTGTTGAGTTTTTCGACGATGTGAATTGGGAGGCGAATGGTTCGAGCATCGTTGGCGATCGTTCGGGTGATTCCTTGGCGAATCCACCAATAGGCATAGGTCGAAAATTTGTAGCCCTTGTCTGGGTCAAACTTCTCGGTGGCTCGGTTCAAGCCTAGTGCTCCTTCTTGGATCAAGTCTAGAAAAGGCACACCGCGATTGAGGTAACGTTTGGCGATCGAGACGACGAGGCGCAGGTTCGATCGAATCATTTTGCGTTTAGCGACGCGGCTGCGATGGAGGCGGTGCTCTAGCTGGCGTTCTGTTAGTTCTACTTTGGCGGCGATGTCAGCCTTGGTGGGCGCTCGCCCTAATTCTTGATAGAGTAACCGTTGAATGTCTTCGATTTCGACGAGATACTGCACCCGGCGGGCAAGCTCGACCTCCTCGTCAGCCTTGAGCAGAGGATACCGCGCCATTTCTTTGAAGAACGCCCCCACCGCATCATCGGCGATCGTTTTGCTATATCCCGACGATCGGGCGCTGGCGATCTGGTCAATTTCGGTTTCCTCAGAGCCAGATTCTGAGTTGGTAATTTCTGCGTTGACCTCATTTAATTCAATCAAATCAGCTTCTTCGAGTTCGACAATAGGCGCACCAGAAAAGTCAGTATCTCCTTCCATGTGGAGAGAGTCAACTGAATCTAACTCAGCCACGTCCATTGCAAAGTCCAACTCACGATCAGAGAGGATTCCTGTGTTAGAACTGTTGCTTTGTTCGTTCATAAGATTGCAATATCGATGGGTTTACTCAATTTAGTCGGGGGCGCAACCTTAGCGAATTGCACCAGAAGCTCAGCCGCTTAGAATTGCAATGAAAAGACCTCTACAAGCCCTTTCTGGAAACTGTCTGACCTGTAGCGATCGCACTCTCAAGAGTGATTTCTGAAAAAACTAATAAAGATGAAGTGTTCTGCTTTCAAATTGTCTGCAAGTCTTTGCTTGAAACAATTCAAAGTCAGTATTAAATGCCCTCCTAAGACTCAGATTTTTAGACCAACGTGACGGTTTAAGGCAAAAACAGTTAGTGCAACGAGGCTAGAACTAGAAAAAGTTAGCTTCTTCAGACCATTCATCAGACATTAAACGGCTGCTGGTACTCTTCGCGCGACCCCACAGGCGGAGTTAACCCCTTCCAGACCCGTACCGCTAGGGTAGATTCTGAGCGCGATCGTGACCCTTTCTAGCGTTCTCGCGACAAAGTTTCCTCAAAGCGCATCTCACAAATTCGTTTTGCTAGCTTTGTGTTGCCCTAACAGAGTCTCACACCCGATCGGGTTTACATCTCTACCGATAGTGAGAAAAGTCGATGATAATTTTTGAGGTTTATCTGATACTCTTGTCATCTCTCAGGTTGCCGTCTCTAGAAATGAAGATAGAAGACCCCCAATGGAACCTGGGTTAAGATAAAAAGTAGATCGTTTGAACTAATAGAAATGGACTGCAAATTATTGAGAGGTTAACGATTTAGGAATGAGAATTAAATAAACGGTAACGCTTCGGATTTGCCCCTCCCCCCCCCTGCCAATCTGGGCGAGGGGCGCAAGAAAGAGTCGGGTTGTTCCCCTTCTCCCAAGTTGGGAGAAGGGGTTAGGGGATGAGGGCGAACCCAGGCAATCAAACTCACAAGTTATTTAATTCACGATCCTTAGCAGCAGCGAATTCAAGTTTTCTCAGATTTTTCTACAATCAGCATTTGGCAAACTTGGCATTAAACGGATTGCAGTATGTTTAGCGATAGGTCTAGTGATATGTTTCCTCATGGGTCTGGTCTCTCACTTCTGGCGCTGGCTGAACCTGAAGGAACCTATCAAGCTGACAGGGCAGACGATCGCTGGGTGGAGGTGTTGGTTGATTGCCCCTGGGCGCAGGGGTTGTTTACCTACCGAGTGGCGATCGAGACAGCCGTGCGAGTGGGTGACATTCTGAATGTGCCCTTTGGCACACAACAGGTAGGAGCGATCGCCATTCGTCTGCTCAACGCACCGCCGCCCGATCTCGACCCTGACCAGATTCGTCTTGTCGAGTCGGTGGTGAGTCCGGGGTTTTTCTCGCCGACCTACTGGGCGTTGCTCGATCGCATTGCTCACTACTATCAAACGCCGCTTATGCAAGTGGTGAAAGTAGCGCTGCCGCCGGGGTTGCTGATGCGATCGCAGCGGCGAATTCGTCTCGCCGAGAGGGAAGCCTACCCCGCTCGAACGGTGGCCGCCCAGAAAATTTTGGACATGCTCAAATCTAGCAAAACCGGGGACTATTCCTGGCGGTTTTTGCAGCGACAGGTGCAAGGAGCCGCAGGGGGGTTGCAAGAGCTTTTGAACGATCGTCGAGTCGAAAGCTATCTGCAACCTCCGACCATGGCGCATCCCAAATTGAGACAAGCCGTAACCCTCGTGGCAGACGACTTACCCGATCTGACCCAGCGACACCGAGAAATTTTAGACATCCTCAAGCGCCAGGGCGGTGAAGCGTGGCTGACAGATTTTTTGCAGCTTTGCCGGACTAGTTCCTCGGTGCTCAAGACGCTAGAGCGCAAAGGTGCGTTAGTCATTCAGCCGCGAGAAGTGCTGCGAGCAGAGGCAAAGGGTGAAATCGCAGCGGCTGGGTCGCGCCCCCTCACCCCTGCCCAAGAAGAGGCGCTGGCGCAAATTCACGGGCGATCGCAGTTCACCGAAATTTTGCTGCACGGCGTAACAGGAGCCGGAAAAACCGAAGTCTATCTACAAGCGATCGCCCCCCTTCTCGAAGGCGGTCAATCTGCCCTCGTCTTAGTGCCAGAGATTGGTCTCACGCCCCAACTCACCGATCGCTTTCGAGCTAGATTTGGCGATCGCGTCTGCGTCTACCACAGTGCCCTCTCCGAAGGCGAACGTTATGACACCTGGCGACAGATGCTTAGTGGCAAGCCCCAGGTGGCGATCGGCACTCGCTCTGCCATCTTTGCCCCCCTCCCTCGGCTGGGTCTGATTGTGCTCGACGAAGAACACGATCCTAGTTTCAAGCAAGACCAGCCCGCCCCCTGCTACCACGCCCGCACCGTCGCCCAATGGCGGGCCCAGCTAGAAAACTGCCCCTTGATCTTAGGCTCCGCCACTCCCGCTTTAGAATCTTGGGTCAGAGCCAAGGAGCCTTCTCCCCGGTCTCTCTATCTCTCGTTGCCCAAGCGTATCTACGATCGCCCCATGCCCGCGATCGAAGTCGTTGATATGCGAAAGGAACTGCGGGAGCGCAACGGGTCAATTTTTAGTCGATCGCTGCAAACTGCCCTGCAAGATTTGAAGGAACACAACCAGCAAGGGCTACTCTTCATTCATCGGCGGGGGCACAGCACCTTTGTCTCCTGTCGTAGCTGTGGCTATGTGATGGAATGTCCTAATTGCGATGTGTCACTGTCCTATCACCACGTCCACGCCGAAGCCCAGCCGCTTCTGCGCTGCCACTACTGCAACCACACGACTGCTCAGCCGTCTCACTGCCCCTCTTGCGCCTCTTCATACTTCAAAAATTTTGGCAGTGGAACCCAAAAAGTAGCCCAAGAACTGGCACGGCAGTTTCCAGAGTTGAGTGTAATTCGGTTTGATAGCGACACCACCCGCAACAAAGGCTCCCACCGGGCGCTGCTGACGAAGTTTGCCAGTGGGGAAGCCGATCTACTCGTCGGTACACAAATGCTCACTAAGGGCATCGACCTGCCGCAAGTCACCCTGGTGGGCATCGTTGCAGCCGATGGATTGCTCAACTTGCAAGACTTTCGGGCTAACGAACGGGCGATGCAAACGCTGCTGCAGGTGGTGGGGCGCGCCGGACGAGGCGACCTACCAGGGCGGGTGATTCTGCAAACCTATTCGCCTGATCATGCCGTGATCGAAGCGGTGCAGCAGCACGAATATGAGCCGTTTGTGGTGTCAGAACTTCAGCAACGAGAAATATTGAACTATCCGCCCTATGGCAAATTAGTGCTGTTGAAATTTAGTGCGATGAATCCGGTGGCGGTGCAGAAAGCTGCGGAACGAGTCGCCCGATCGCTGTCACAATTCGATCGTGACTATGAATTACTGGGGCCGGCCCCAGCAACAGTGCTACGAGTTGCGGGTCGCTATCGTTGGCGAATTTTACTCAAGTTTCCTGGGGAGGGTGCGCCTGTGATGCCTGATCTAGAAGCATTACGATCGCTCTGCGGCTCCAGCGTCAGCCTCTCCATTGATATCGACCCGATGAATTTGATGTGATGGGCGATCGCTAGGGGCAGAGTGAGCAGAGGGGGCAAAGGGGGTGCAGTGAGCACCCGGCAAGATTAGCATGGCATCGCCAAAGGAGTAGAAACGGTAGTGGTGGGCGATCGCCTCTTGATATAAGTCAAGTAACCTTTTTCGCCCAATCAGCGCACTCACCAACATCAACAAGCTCGATTTGGGTAGGTGAAAATTGGTGATCAATCCCTCCACGACTCGCCACCGATAGCCCGGATAGATGAACAAATCAGTCTTGCCGCAATAAGGCTGAATTTCGCCCGTTTGCGCTGCCCCTTCTAGCGATCGTACCGCCGTTGTGCCTACGGCAATAATCCGGCCGCCGTTGGTTTTGGTTTGGCGAATTTTTTCGACGGTTTCTGGGGGCACTTCGATCCATTCGCCGTGCATTTGGTGTTGGGTAATATCTTCGGCTTCTACTGGGCGGAAGGTTCCCACCCCGACATGCAGAGTCACAAATGCCTGCCCAATGCCTTTTTGCTGGAGACGATCGAGCAATTCTGGGGTGAAATGTAGCCCTGCCGTCGGAGCGGCCACCGCACCCGGACGATCGGCATATACGGTTTGATATTGCTCTGGCTGAGACTCACTCTTGGTAATATAAGGCGGCAACGGAACCTGACCAAACTGATCGATCACCTCTAGCAGCGATCGCCCTTCAGACACGACAAACTCCAAAATTCTGCCCCGTGTGGCTTCGTCGCTCGCCACCACCGAGGCTCTAAGAGTGACATCACTATCGGGCTGTTGAGAGCGAAAGAGAATCTGGCTGCCAGGTTTGAGCCGTCTACCGGGTTTGACAAGAGACAACCACTGGTTTCTCTGGCGCTCCTCAATCAGCAAAACTTCTACCTCTGTGCCGCTTGTTTTTTGCCCATAGAGGCGTGCGGGAATGACACGGGTATTGTTGAGAACTAGCAAATCGCCAGGGCATAGCAGATCAGGTAGTTCGCGAAACACATGATGCCGGGTGCGATCGTCTACCACCAACAGTTGGGCGCTGTCTCTGGGTATAGCCGGATTTTGCGCGATCTGCCCCTCTGGAAGTTGATAGTTGTAGGCGGATAGGAGTTGGTCAGCATCCACGGGCGCGATCGTCCTTGACAATATCAGTCTACTTATTAAATCATGGCTAACCCTGAAACCTATTCGCCGAGCTTCCTCTATTTGGGTGAATCCCCTCAGTGAAGACGGGTGATTCTTCCCTACTCAGTTTGGGAATTCGCCGAGATGATAGAGAAGTAGCATTTGCTAGGTTACAAAAAGCTCTATGGAATATCTCTACTACCTCGCGAACGCCAGTCTGACTCTACGGATTGTTGAGCAGTTGCACTCTATGAAGCATCTGCCCGTAGGATTTATGACGGTCATCCATCAGATTGATGGCTGGGTAGTCAAGGTCAAAATGAACCAGCCTCTTGACGCACAGCAAGATGGCGACTTTCGAGCCTTCATGAATGAATTGGGGGTTGTCTACCAACCCGGAATCCGAGTTCAAATGGCCCTGTGGGGGCTAGAGACGGGTCAGTCTCCGATCGATGTGATGCAGCGCTACCAGGTAGCAGTGGTGTCGCATGGAACCCCCGATCGCAGTGAGATCGAAGAGTTCCGCAAACAGTTCGTTCAAGGCTTAGGCTATTGTCCCGAAACTCTAGCTTAAAGCTCTGACGGATCGAGAATGGGGAAGAGTTATTTTTAAGGGGTTTTCAGCCCCTTAAAGAATTCTTGACAGACCACTAGGCGATTTTCGGAAAACGATTGACCGCGAAGTCGATCGTAGGTTGTCAGGGTATGGCATTACCAGTCCCCCCAGGAGGGGTCACGTTTGGATCAGTAATCTCCTAGCTCGAAAGCTGCTGGAATGTAGCTGTGTAAGGTTAGGTGATTGTCTGCGATCGTTTTCGGAGATCCTTCTAAAGAGCCAGCGTCTTGCTGTGCTCTTTTTTTGGGCCCTTTTTTGTAGCTTACGAGGGCCACATCAAACCGACAGGGCAACCCCTCCAGATGAGGATGCTGGCTCAAGAAAAGTTGAGCCGATCGCCAGAGTTTGGCTTGCTTACTCAACGTGATAGATAATAAGCCACCCTGATCCCAGTTACGTTGGCTGCGAGTTTTGACTTCTACAAACGCCAACATCTCAGCAGATTGGGCGACCACATCCAACTCTCCTAGAGGGCAGTGCCAGCGTTGATAGAGAATTGTCCAGCCTTGAGCGGTCAGCCATGCTGCCACCAGATCTTCTCCGAGGTTGCCGAGGCGAGAAGTTTGGCTAGAAGCCTCATTTTGCGAGGTATTGCTGTCTGGGTGAGGGGATGCAGGAGGGTTCACAGATTCAGGTACTATCTAAGATGGGAAATTTGTGGGGGTTGCCACTCGCCAGCCCAATGTTCCCTTCTGATTCATAGCCATAACTGCGCGCACTGAACAACAAAACATGAGTTGCAGAAAATCTGACATTCTATCGGCTCGATCGCTCCCTAATTGGGTTGAATTTAGGGTTCAAAATTGGGGTTTTTGGACGATCGTTTCCTTGCTAGTTTTGCTCTGGTTTGGGGTTGCTGCTCCTGTTTGGGCGCTAGATTATGACAAGCAATTTCTCGTGGGTCAAGACTTTTCGGGTCGAGTGTTGACCGATTCCAGCTTTACGAAAGCGAATCTAAAAAGCATTAACTTAAGCAATGCCGATCTGACAGGCGTGAGTTTCTTTGCTGCGAATCTAGAAGGCGCAAACCTAACCGGGGCAAACCTGAGAAATAGCACCTTAGATACTGCCAGATTGATCGAAGCAAATTTGACGAATGCTGTGTTAGAAGGTGCGTTTGCGTTTAATGCCAAGTTTGAAGGGGCGACGATCGACGGGGCAGATTTCACCGATGTTGAGCTGCGAGCCGATGCCCAAAAATTGCTCTGCAAGTCTGCCAGGGGTGTGAATCCGACCACGGGCCGGAAGACGCGAGACACGCTTTATTGTGAGGAATGATGGGTAGGGGCGCTGCCCTGAACACCATCCATTATTTGCCTGCAAGCCCCTTGTTGATGTACAAATTTTTAGCTGAGTTCGCTGGCGATCGGAACCTTCACTAGGTCAGAGAAGTTGACTTGGCGCTGGCGATCGAGTTCTCGAATGCGCTGGTCTTCGGCGTGAATTTTTTGCTGATAATACTGTCCGAGTTCTGGTGTGGTCACGCAGTCGGTGTTTTTCCAGAGGTCGAGAAAATGGCGGCGGCGTTTTTCGCACATGACTCGCTCCATGGCGGCGGCGGCCGATCGAATCACAAGAATGCCTCGCAAAACGTCGCTTTCGGTTTTTTCGCCCAACTCAAACAGCGAGTAAACTTGAGCCATCTCGCGGGGGAAATCGTGGGTGCGATCGCGCAGACGAGACAGCAAATCGTCCGTAGACCCTGAGGTTTCTAACTCAACAATTTGTCGCCACAAAAAGCGGTGATGGGAAAGGCTAAATTCTAGATCTTGAGCATCTAAAGCAGATTTGATCGCCGATCGATGCTCTGGGACGTGCAAATAGAGACGCAGAAGTTGCGTTTCTGACTCGGCAAGCAGAGAACGATCGCCCGGTGTTTGCCATTTCTGCGATCGCCCATGCCAGCGCTGCCCCTTGACCTGCAATCGCAGACTTTCTTCGAGTTGACGCTGCAATCGACTGTTGCCCTGGCTGAGCAACTCGGCGCAGTGGTGGATGTAGTGCGTTCTCAGATTGGGGTTAGGTAAATTGCCCAACAGCGTCACAATTTCCACAGAAGACTGTTGAAACTGGTCGGCTTGCTTGAGGTCACGCCCAGCGATCGCTTGCTGAATTTGCCAGTCGATCCACAGGGGTGCGTCGTCCAGCAAATCTTGATAGTCTCTGGGAGAATGAACCTTGAGAAAATCATCCGCGTCTTTGCCATCGGGGATGTTTAGCACCCTCAACTGCACTTCTCCCTGATAGGCCAGCGTTGCCACTTCTCCGATCGCTCGTTCTGCGGCTTGCACGCCAGCGCGATCGGCATCAAAGTTAAAAACAATTCGCTTTGACTCGGTGTAGCGCAAGAGCTGCCGCACCTGCTCAATGCTGAGGGCCGTCCCCAACGCCGCGACGGTGTTGGTGATGCCTGCGGCATGAAGGGCGATGACATCAAAATAGCCTTCGACGACGGCAGCCTGGTCTTTTTTGGCGATCGTGGATCGGGCTTTGTCTAACCCAAACAGGGTTTTGCCTTTATCAAAGAGCGCTGTCTCTGGAGAATTGAGATATTTAGGCTGTTCGTCGGTCAACGTTCTGCCACCGAAGCCGATGACTCGACTCTGCAAATCGTGGATGGGAATCATCAAGCGGTTGCGAAAGCGATCGTAGTAGCCATCCCCAGTTTTGCGCGGCACAATCAACCCTGCTTGTAGGACCAGCGCGACAGGATAGTGTTTTTGCTCGACCAGATACCCATAGAGCGTTTCCCAGCCACCCGGTGCATAGCCTAATTGAAATTGCTGAATCGTTTCAAGGCTGAGTTGACGATCGTTCTTCAGGTAGGCGAGGGCTTCGTGTCCGTGGGTCTGGTGTAGAGCGTGCTCATAAAATCGGCTGGTGATGGCCAAAATCTCATAAAGCTGTTCTCTGACCGACATCTGACGCTGCAATTCTTGCCGCTGTTCGGGTTCTAGGGTCTGCACTGGCACTTGATAGCGCTTTGCCAGATCAAACACCACTTCACTAAACGGACGTTTGCCCAACTCCATCAAAAACTTAATCGCGTTGCCGCCTGCCCCACAGCTAAAGCAGTAATAAAATTGCTTACTCGGACTGACGCTAAAACTGGGTGACTTGTCATCATGAAACGGACACAGACCCACAAAGTCTTTGCCCTGCTTTTTGAGAACAACATATTCGGAGACAATGTCAGCAATGTCAGCGCGTTGCTTGACCTGCTCGATCGTGTCGGGGTGGAGGCGAGGAACGGCCATGGGAGAAAGGGTTTGGAGAGAGGATGCGATCGGGCGATTCGTGCAAGAAGTCTAGCAGGTATTCGGCGATGGGTTAAAATTTCCGATCGACTTAAGTACAAATGTATCTAATTTCTAGCAAAAATCTAACAAAAATAAGTGCCAATTGCCCCTCGCGAGATTTGGGATCGTAGAATCTAAGACCCTTTTGGGTTTTAGATTTTAGAAACCTGATTGCAGGAAAGGTCTGAAATGGTCTCAATTTTTAACGATCGGCTGCACCAACAACTTCAATTTATTGTCGAAATCGACAAGCTCAAGCATGTGCTGAGGCAAACGCTGCTAATTGACAAATCGAGACGAGAAAACGACGCAGAACACTCGTGGCATCTAGCGATGATGGCGATCGTTCTTTTTGAGTATGCAAACCCAGACGTGAATCTAGAACGGGTTCTCAAAATGGTGCTGCTACACGATTTAGTAGAAATCGATGCGGGTGACACCTTCTGCTACGACGAATCAGGAATTGCAACCCAGGTAGAACGAGAACGACAAGCCGCCGATCGCCTCTTTGGTCTGCTACCCCCTGGTCAACGGGTAGAACTGCGATCGCTCTGGGAAGAATTTGAGGCAAAACAATCTCCGGATGCGGGCTTTGCGGCTGCCCTCGATCGTCTTCAGCCTGTGTTGCACAACTACCACACCCAGGGTGGAACCTGGAAAAAAGCGGGTGTTACGATCGCCCAAGTTAGAAAAAGAGTTGCCCCGATCGCCCAGGGTTCGCCTGTGCTCGCCCAATATATCGACATCCTAATTTTGGATGCCGTCAAGAAAGGATATTTGAGTGCAGAAATTCTGACTGAAACGCCACCCTGAATTTGAGCCACGATTTGAGCGTTCTGAAGAATTAAACGTTCAAACCAAAGATTAGACGTTAAAAAGGTAAGCGGACGCTGCATAACTGAGTGACGTGGATTCAATCATTCCGTCCATTGCAAGGTGGTCTCGCCCTCACCCCAGCCCACTCCCAATCTGGGAGAGGGAGCAAGAGTCTTGTTCCCCTGCTCCCAAGTTGGGAGCAGGGTTAGGGGATGAGGGCGAAAATCTCGGCATTCATCAATCCACCTTCCTGAGTGAAATTTCTATCAAGTGCCCTCCTCCCTCGCCAAAAAAGAGCAAGATTCAAACGGCCTCCCCCCAGGGAAAGAGATTTAAGATCAGGGCGACTTGTGACATCCTACATTTAGTGAAGTCTGTCTGCTGAGTCATTGATTTTGCACTTTTAATTTCTAAACTTCTAATTTCTAACCTTCCGCAAAAATCGAGATCGAGAGGAACGCAGATGGGACGAATTTTTCTTTCCGCCGGGCATGGCGAACGCATCAATGGAGTGAGTGAGCCAGGGGCGATCGTCGCGGGAACCACTGAAGCCAGAGAAATGATTTTGACTCGCGATTTGGTCGTCACAAGTCTACGATCGCGCGGGGTTGAGGTCTTGTCGGTTCCGAGCGATCTCAATTCGAGTGGAAAGTTTGCCTGGATTAATTCTCGCGCTCGATCGGGGGATGTTGCCCTAGAAATTCGCGCCAATGCTTTCTCGAATCCGTCTGTGCGGGGGGCGGCGGTCTTCCACATTGCCAGCAATACTCAACGCAAAAGCCATGCTGACCTGGTGTTGGGGGCTTTGCTGCGGCGGGTTCCTCAACTCCCCAGCCGTGGCTCTCAGCCTGATACGGCTAGTGGTTTGGGGAGCTTGTCTTTCTGTCGCCAAGTCGTGCCGCCATCGTTGCTGATGGAAGTGGGGTTTTTGACAAATCCAGACGATCGGTTCATTTTGCAGAATCAACGCCAAGATCTCGCCGCAGGCATCGCAGACGGTCTGATCGCCTGGAGCCGCAATGTGGGCGGTCTGCCGACCCCGACCCCGACCCCCACGCCTGCCTCAGACTACCCTGCCATCACCATCAACATCAATGGGCAAAGCTACGGCGAACGGGGCGCTTTGGTCAATGGGAATGCCTTTATTCCGATCGATCTGGTCGATCGATTGGGGGTGGATCTGTCAAAAGTGCCAGAAGTCCGGCGCATCAACTATCGCAATATTGTGTTTGTCAAAGCGATCGAGCTGCGAGACTACAACATTTCGGTGAGTTGGGATGCTCAGACGCGGACGGTATTTTTACGATCGATTCTCAAAATTTGTGGAGGAGCGATCGACAGAATTATGGGACACGGCAGCACGACTGACGTTCAGCTAACCATGTTTCTTAAGAGCAACAACGAAACTGCGGTGGCTCAGTTTCCCGACCTTGCCAAACTCTATCGAGAAGAAGGGACGATCGAAGGAGTCAACTACGACATTGCCTTCTCGCAAATGTGTCTTGAGACCAACTTTCTGCGCTTTGGGGGCGAAATCAGCCCTGCCCAAAACAACTTTGCTGGGCTGGGAGATGTCGGCGGAACCGCCGCCGGAGCTACCTTTCCGAGTGCTCGGATTGGCGTGAGAGCGCACATTCAACTCCTCAAAGCCTACGCCAGCACTGAGCCACTCGTCCAGGAGAGTGTGAACCCTCGATTTGGCTTTGTTACCCGTGGAGTCGCCCCCCTGGTAGATCTGTTGAGTGGACGTTGGGCTGCTGATCTTCAATATGGCATCAAAATCACCGCCATTCTGAGAAGCTCTACGAATTTGCTCAAATTCTCTAGTAGTCCGTCAATGAATGATTGACGGGTAACCAAACGCTAGGAGATTGATTCAGGTTAAATTTTGAGGGTTTTCAACCCGTCAAAATTTTCTTGGACAGACCACTAGGGACTGTCATCAATTACCC
>JAAUOZ010000156.1 GCA_012034655.1 Leptolyngbyaceae cyanobacterium CSU_1_3
GCTCTGGGGGGGTGGGAGGAGTGGGAGTAATGTTGATGGTGACTCCGACGGGAGTAGACACCGCAAGACCATCGCTGGCAATCAGAGTGAAGGCGATCGTCTCTCCGGTGGCTCCGGGGGGGCGGCGTGTATTCGATCGTCGGTGAACCATTGCGACCTGAAACTGGAAAGGGTGTGCCCGGCTGCACTTCTGTGCCATCAACTTTGACAATGGCTCCGGGGGCGATCGTGTCAAAGGCCAGCCTCACGAGGTCGCCGTTGGCATCTATGACAATTGGAGCTAACTCATTAGCCGGAAAGGTGGCAGGCTGATTTTCTGGGGTGCTCGGAATGTTGGGGCTGGCGATCAGGTCGGGGGCGGTATTGTTGAAGATCAACCGGACTCCATCCTCGGTCAGATTGCCCTGTTCGGTGGTTCCGACTGTGTCAAAGAAAGTGGTCGGGGCGATCGTCACTGTATTCGTCGTAATTGCGCCTGCTGTGCCATTCACAGTGGCATCTCCGACAACAAACGGATTGTTGAGTGAGCCGCCATCGTGACGAATTTCGACGGAACTCGTAGCATTAGTCGATCGGGTGAAAATTGTATCCGACGGAGAGACGGGGACAAATCCGATTCCTTGCACTGTGCCGTTTTCTGCCAAAAGCTGAACATCGCCGCCTGTGCCTGCGCCGCTTGCAGAGATTGCCCTGGTGTTGATGCTGTCAAAAATGATGTCGCCCCCCGCCTGAAGGGTGACTGACCCGGCGTTTGAGCCATCGACGAAGCCCTCAATATTTGTGGAGGTGTCGATCGCTCCGGTGGTAATTGAGCCGCCTGCAACGAGGCTGACACTGCCTGCGGCCGCATCGGTCGATCGAGTGACTGAGGTATCGATCGCGCCAGTAAAAATGCTTCCTGGGGTGGTCATGATCACGGTGTTAGCGGACGAAAATGCATCAGAGAGAGGGGCAGTCCGAATGTTACCGATGACGCGGATGCTAGCAGGAGGGGGGGAAGCAGGGCTGGAAGTAAAGTCTGTGCCCGAAACCTGGCTGGGAGGATTGACCACAAGTGGGCTGGGATAGCCAAAAGACGCTTCTTCTAGGGTAGAGACCCCTGCTCGTAGAATCAGGGCGGGGTCGTTTGCGAGAATTTTGCCATCCTCAGAACAGGCATTCGTCTGGCAGAAAAGTCCGAGAACACCGTCAGGGCTGGTGATGGTGATATTACCCGTGGCGAGAATGCTGCCTGTGGTTTCGACCTTGAGCGCTGCCCCCGTGTAGTCTCCAAAAATCACATCGTCTGTTGAGCTAATAATCGGGTCATAGAGGCTGAAGAACTGGCCGC
Source organism: Leptolyngbyaceae cyanobacterium CSU_1_3 (assembly GCA_012034655.1). Classification (GTDB taxonomy): domain Bacteria; phylum Cyanobacteriota; class Cyanobacteriia; order Leptolyngbyales; family Leptolyngbyaceae; genus JAAUOZ01. The sequence continues at coordinate 1,331 of JAAUOZ010000156.1, forward strand.
CGCCACCGCTCAGGTTGAGAATTGAGAAGCGTCCTCGACTGATGAAATGGGCATCTCCAGAAATTACACCATCGCTGACTAAGCTGAGGTTGCCATTGCTGACAAAAGGCGTTTGTGTCAGGTGATTGAGCGCGAGAATATCAATCGCCCGATCGCCCCTGACCAAAAGATTTCCACCCGATCGGGCCAAAAACGGAGTGGTGGCGCTATCTCTAATTTGTACTGTATCTTTTGCCAGTAAGTTTAAGTCATCTGTAGCGTTGAGTTGACTTTCGATTAGCGTTAGATTTTGCGTAGCAGATAGCGTTATATTTTTTGCATTTACAGCTTTTGCAGTGATATCACCCTGCTCGATCTGAACACCTGATCCGGTCAGTTCTACCCGTCCGTTATTAACGGTTAAACCTGTGGCATTTTTGCCCGTGCCGCCCGTGAGCAGTTGGGGCAGCCTGACGATCGGCAAGTTCCAGTTCTGCACATTTGCAGCGATCGGTTGAATTTCTAAACTTAAAGGACTGCCCGCCTGACTGAGACGAATCAGATTTTGACCGGGAACCGTGGCCATCAACACTTGCCCTTCGGGTGCAGAAAGCTGACCCAGGCTGGCGATCGTCCCTGCAAACAAATTCAGGTTGCCCTGCCTCACATTCAGCACACCCGTGTTGACGATCGCTCCAGGTTGGCTCATGGTAAACGCAAAGGCATCGGGCATACCGACAAGGGCAGCGTAATCATTTGCGCCCGATGCATTCAGCCAATTTGAGCCAAACCCAATCCCATTGGCGGTGGTTGCCGTGAAGGATGCCGGAACGTTCAAGCGAGCGCTGTCTCCAAAAACAATGCCAGACGGATTAACCAGAAATAAATTGGAATTGCCACCCGTCACCTGAAGCAGTCCATGAATTACCGAGGCATCGCCGCCGTTAATTCGCCCCAAAATATTCTGAACTGACGGATTAGAAAGAAAGTTAGCGATTTGATTTTGGTTCAACCCAAATTGACTAAAACTATGAAATAGATTGGCTCCATCTGCCGATCGTGTACCGCCTGTGATGTCGAACTGGTTGCCATTTGGGGCGACGATCGTACCCGTACCATCGCGGGCCGGTGCGATTGTTTGGGCCTGGGTTTGGGCCTGGGCGTTGAGGGTAATGACCAGAGAAAGCGCAAACAGGAGCGAGTTAATAGAGCGATCAATAATGGATTGCATAGTCGCCTTAGCGGAAGTTTGCCTAAGTTTGCCCAGACGAAAGTCGTTAGTAGAGATGAAAACGATCGAAATTCCCCTCATGGGTACTGCCCGACTCGATCGCCTCCTTGCACAATGAAGTCATACAATTTTGAATTTTAGATTTGCGATTTTGGATCGCAGAAGCTTCTCTCCATCAGAAGTTCAGCTATCCCACTTGCAAATATTCTGCTTAAACAACCAGCCACCCTTTATCCCGCTTCCCTCCTTCTGCTCTTTCATCCCGACTTCCCCCATCCCTCATCTTTTCAGGAGCTACCTGTGTTCACGAATATTCGCCTCAATCAGACGCTCAAGACCGATCACCTTTCAGATAATTTGGCGGCGGTTCGTTTAGCACAGCCGATGCCGATCGCCGTTCAATCGGAGGCAGTGCTAGTGCAAGCGGCCAAAACTGTACCTGTTCTGCAACCCAATCTCACCACCCGATTGGAACAGGTGCGCTGGGTTAACCCAGAGTTAGCCGCGAAGATTGCGACGATTCGACCGATTGCAGGTGTGCCTCGACATCAAATCACCGTGCCAATTTGCCCCCAGACCGATGTGACAGATGAGGTGCTGTTTGATTCGCCCGGACAGGATAAAAAATTCTATTTGCCTCGCTATCGAGTCGCTGAGCGCAACCAACAGGTACAAATCTCTTTGGCAGCCACTCCTCAAGGTTGGGGGTTGACGATTCATTTAGAAAAATATCCGGCAGCGGTGATTCAAGAAGCCGCTAGAAGTGCAGAAGAAATTGCCCACTCGATCACTGTGATTTTGCAGCATCGACTGGTGGCAGGGGTGGCGAGTGGGGGACAAAAAGAACTCATTTTTCAGGAAGTGACCGCTCAACCTGAAGGCATTCGGGCCGTGTTGCAAGTACCGACGATCGCCGAACGAGATTTGCTCTATCAGGTGTTGACGAATCCTGATTATGCAGCGATTTTAACGATTCGCCGATCGCTAAAAGTGGGCATTCCGCTCTCAGAAACTGCGACCCAATCGGGCGCGATCGTCTCGTCGGCAACGGGTACAATTCGCGGCACTTGGACATTTAGCTTTGATAGTGGCACAGAAGGCGGCAACGGAGATGTCTGGTGGCAGCAAGAGACCGATCGACTTCGCCAAATGGTTCCTCGTGGCAATGCTCAAATTGTGAGCTTAGGCGTTCGTGACTTTAATGCAATTACGGTATCAGATTTGCAATCTTTGACCTATGGAAGTGCCGCGATCGACGGTTCTGTCATCCAATGGAAAAAGCGATTCCCAACTCAAACGCCTCCCATTTTAGACATCCCGATCCGCGTGTTCAAGAACTTTCTCCAAAAATTAATCCTGCGGTACTCAAAGTTCGTCCAGACAATCTTCGCAACATTAGAGTCAATAACTTTAGACCGATTCAGCCTATTGAAATTCGGCCGAGAGATCCCATCATCAGAAACGAAGATAATTTTGATCCGACTGATAATCGCAGAAATTTACTCGTGAATGGTTCTGTATTCGCAGTTAAAACGAATAGCGGTAACTTTGCCAAGGTGCAAGTATTGTCCTATGGATACAATTTGCAAGTTCAATGGGTCACTTATCACCCCAAGGTCGAACCGCAGTTTCGAGAAGTAGTGAGGGTTTTAGATGTCGTCAGCGATCGGTCTCCCTTCGTTTTTCCGCCCGCATTGCACCCTCATATTTTTAGCAGCATTACTGGAACTACAACTCCGCTGGAGCCAGTTTTTACCCAGATAAATGGACATAGCTACTATCAAGATGCGGCAGAGCGGCATGTGTTTTATTATCTGCCTGACAGCTTCAAACTGGTGCGTGATACCAAGAGTCCCCATTATCCTCAGTTGTCGGTGCAGTTTTTGCCGATCGCTGACTCCGAAGACGTGCAAGTGATGGTCAACTATTGGGCATTCCCCTACGTGAACGCGGCTCGATTGGAAGCGGCCGCCAAAGAGTTGAAAGGCAAAATTCCTGAGCCGTTGCCCGCAGGCGTGACAGGTGTTGTCTTTCAGCCATTGGTTGCCAACAATGCCCGCTTATTTTTAGGCTTACCTAAGCCAGATGGTTCACTGTCTTATCAAGAATGCCCTGAAGTGTTAGTAGAATTGCGAAGCGGATTTCGAGATTCTCGCACGCTGCCGCTACAAGGGTTTCAATCGATCTACGATGCAATTTTCACGCCAAATACACAGTTATTTCAAGGACAAGTGCGCGTTAGCCTGCAAAACGGACGACACACTGAGATCATTCCGTTTATCGCTCAAATGAATGATATGGTAGGCGAAAAACTGGACAACACAAAAACTGTCGATACTGCAACGAGATCAATTTTAGCAACGCTAAAGAACACGATCGAGAGTCCAATTTTGATCAATCGCCTCAATGCGAAAATTGCCAATGGCAATGTGATTCAAGTAGACGGCGTAATCAGTTCTCTCAGCGCTGTGTTACCTGCCAGATTGAACCCTGGAGAATCGCTTTCTTTCTCGGTCAGCCCTGCGAGTGAGATGGCCCTCAACCCCTCGTCAGAAGTCATTTTTGACTTGAGTGGCGTTGAAGTGTTAGCCGATTCTAGTGCCATTTGGAGCAAGATCGTGCTGCCTCAATCGACCATGACTTACAAACGAAAAGTCCGTATCAACACCCTAAAAGCAACGTTTGGCGATCGCATTGAAGTGATCAGCATTGATCTCAAACTGGGCGACACGGTTAACCTGCTCAAAGATACGCCTCTAACTCCAGAAGGGATTCCTACCCATGTCGTAACACCGATTCAGGATTTAATCTTACGCAAAACCGATGACGGATCGTTTGAATATCGATCGCTTGTGATTCTCAATGACGGCAGAAAGATCGAAGATCCGGAGAGTCAATGGCGATCGGAACAATCAGAAATGCTGTGGGTGACAAATTCTAATCTGCCCCCCATCTAAAGAGAATTGGCATGAGTCAGTCTTGTTCGCCCATTTTTTCCCTTACCTGCCATGTCACTCCAAGGATTGCCCGATTTCTATCAGCCTATGCAAGCAGAAAATCTGCAAGTTTTCTACCCTTACGAGAATGCTGGCGACTACTTAGTATTACCCAATTTGCTACAGATCGGTAATCGTCTTAATCAGCAATTTGAAGAACGCCCTGACTTCACTTTGACCTTGGTTAGAGGACAAAATCCAGCATTGCTACCAAAACCACATGGGTTGTTAGATTTTAAATTGCAGCCTTACTACCCGCTTGATGCAGCCCTAACTCTAATTAGAGACAGTGACGCGAATGCTACCGTACAGCCGATCACCTGTAAATCTGGCTTCTTGCGACTATATTCTGAAATCAACAGCGATCAAATTCCAGAAGATCTCAAGCAGCCCATTCCCCTGTCATGGAACGGTTTGACGACGGCACGCTATCATCTCAAAGTTCCTGAATCGACCGCGATCGCCCTCAAAGGCGCATTAAAGGGAGACATCCTCAAACTGCTGGGAAGGGCTGAAATGGAAATAGCTGGAGTTGCCCCTCGCGTGCCCCTGCGAGTGCGATTTGATCCGGCAGTGTTGCTCAATCAGTTGGCAGCCTTGGGCAATGCCCAGAGACAAATCGCCTGTGAGGAAATCGTGAGTTTCTTTTACAAAAATGTGAAGTCGCTGCCGTTGCAAATGATTGGCGAACTGCCACCGAACGGATTTGCAGAAACAATGACTGATTGGGTTCGTGCCCACTTTGGAACCTTCATTGCGTCACCTATTGACGACAGCCGATCGTACATCACTCTGGCAGCCGAAAATCACGGCAGTTTAGAATGGGATTTGTCTCAACCTCTGCAAGCCTATCGCACGATCGTGCTCCATCTCGATCCGTTGTCCGCAGCGCGTCAACTGGTGCAAAACCTGGGGCTGGATACCGTCTTTCAAGAAACAACCGTTCCCTCGATGCAAACCGGAACCTGGATGGTCGATGTATCGGCAAATTTGCCCGATCGTCACCCTGGCGTGCTGTCGATGAGCGTCACGCTGAATGCACCGCCCGCTTTGCCTTACCGTCCTCAAGCAAGAATTGCATCAGCACAGCTAATACCACCAGAGAATTCAGCTAAGTTAATGCTGAAACTATCGCCAATTGAAAAACTTGAATATAAGTTTTTTACATCAATGATATTGCAAGATGCGGCAGGAATTCGACAACTTAAGGGCGAAGAAATTTTTCATAGTGGCGATCGTTTACACATTCGACCTGATCAATTTCCAGTCATATTTATTCCCATCGAAGCAGCACGAGCACTACTAGAAATTGCAACACTTGAAGGAATCTGCCAATGGCAGGAGGGAGAACAGATCAACCATCAAAAATTTGAATTAAATCAAGCAATGGCTGAGATCGCGATCGTTCTCCCCAAACAGGCCACCAACGCCCAGCTAGAAATATCTGCCCATGCCCTAGATGGGTCTCAGACGCTATATATCGCCCCATTTGCGGCCAAAAATTGCCAGATTGGGCTGCACTCCTTTCGAGAACATGGGGCCCATCAGATTAGTGTTGAGTGCGAATTTCAGGAAGGGATGGGGTTGTTTGCGATCGACCTGCTGCCAGAAGGAGAGCCGGAGTCTGAGGCAAAGGTGTTGTTTTCACGCCATCTCAGCCGCGCAAAACGTGGAGTTGGCTGGCAAAGTCTCCGTTTCGATCGGGATATCGCTATCGTCCCCATCGCCAAGCGGACACCCCGATTGGTGAATGGTCAGAGGTGCAATCTGCTTTTGTTTCACTCAAATTTCAGGCGCAATCTTAGTCTTTTTAAAGGTTGATTATGACTACACTTCCCAAAGGTTTCGACTATCAAGGGATCTACTACTATCCCAGTCAAGATCAGGCTTCTAGCTTTTACTACATTCCTGGCAAGCCAATGTCACAGCAAACTGAACAGGGCAATCCAACCGTTTCGCTGATGGTGTTGGGTGAATTTGCCATGCTGCAACTGAGTAGCGAGTGGCGTGTCCCTGATGATCAATTAAATGGACTGCAACGGGCGATCGCCACCGATTTGATCTCGAACCCGAAGAGATCCAGCTTCAGCTTGCCCCTGTTACTGTTCAGGAAGTCACTCTGGCACTCAAAAACGAGCAGGGTGATTTTGAAGTATTGGCAACGTCTCAGTCTTCGGGGTATACCCCCTTCACAGCCGTATTTAGCGCGCAACTGGTGGATGAGCAAAAGGCAGAAGCAATCACTGCATTTAATGGACGAAGAGATCACTTAACTGTGACCTATCAAGCATCCTTAGAAATAGAAATTTCTGCCCAGGCGACGATCGCAGGTGACATTACAACTGATCTACAAAAGCTTCCCAAACATCCCAATTTAGAGGATTGTTTGCGACAGATCGAAACTGCCCTCGATCGTAAGCGACTCACCTTAGAGAAATCTGCTTCACCCGCAGCCTCAGACGAATTGTGTGAGCGAGCCGAACAGCTTGCCAAAGAACGCGCCGCCGAGTTGATGTTACGAATTGCCCAAGGTGCACCAATTATCTATGACCGATCGACCTTCCGGGCTGAGGCAAACCTCAAAGAGGGCATTCCGGTCAGCATGGAGCGATCGGCGGATGTGAGCACCTGGTTTCCGAGTGGCAAGGGGCTAGAGTATTTGCAATTGATTGGGCAGCCCTAGGGTGAGGGAGGAGGGTTGATTGACTGACAAAACCAACCGCCCTCACCCCAACCCCTCTCCCAGAACGGGAGAGGGGCTTTTAAGCTACGGATGCTGCGGGCTACCCGAAACATTCCCCGATCGGCTACCACTGTTTTCTCGATCGATTTTCCACAATGGCACTATAGGCAAGACAAGCAAGGCAAACCAGTATGCAGCGATTGTTTCCTCAATCGGCAGAGCAGCAGGGCATCACTGGCAAAGGTTCAGCAAAAATTTGGCAAGTGTTCAGTAAAAAAGCATGACATTCTTTTCTCTCGAATCATCTATCAGGAGTATTCTCGATGTTACTAATTGACAATGTTCAAGTGATCGAAGGCGTAACTGTTTATGGTGACGATAGCGATTTTACCAAGTTTTATCTGGTTCCTGAAGTTCCTCGCTTTCGCATGAACGAAACCGGGCTGCCTTCCTTCAGCTTCTTCAAATATCGGATGCCGATCGAGCGAGCCGATCAATCCAAAGGCGGTGGGTTTTTGGTATGTGATGTGGAGTTCAGCGTACCGGCAGACAAAGAGAAAATCATCAAAGACAAACTGCAAGAACAAATTAATCAGCGATTTGCCCGCTCAAATCAAAAGCCCCCAGAAGTGAAGATTGGCACGATCACCTACACCAAAGGAACTGCCAAACTCAACATCGAAAGCATCAGCGATAAGTTTGTTGAAACGGTTTTTAACCCTGGAAAACCTTCGCTCTATGGGCGCAACATCACGCCTTTTACTATTGAATTGACCGACCTGGGCGCAACCTTTTTTGAACAGGCCTTGCAAAACAAAGGCGGATTTGTGCAAGTGGCCTATGACCTATATTGTGTGGTCAAGCTGCCACCCATTAAAGTGGATGTCTGGTTTAACTCCAGCAAGTTTATGAGCTTTACGCAAGATTTGGTGAAAAAGCAAGTCAGTGAAGGGGCGTTTCGATCGGTCTGTCGCTGGCTGTTTGGGGGAACCAAAAAAAGCAAAACCACCGTTGAGCACGACATTTCAGAAGTGGCAACCCAGCATGACTGGGGCGGCGTAAACATTCAGTTTAACGACTTCAAAGCCTCAGATGAAGTCAAGCAAAAGATTCGTGATTGGGCCTGGGCTTCTCTGGCAGAAGCGGTGAAAAACGCAGCGTCTGAAGAGAATAAAATCAAGCCGCTCACTGAGGAACAGAAGAAAATTCCTGACAATGTAACTGACTTTCATCAGCGCATTAGCAACTATAAGTTTACCAGCTACAGCATGACCTATCGTGAGAGTCAGGCTGTCGAGTGGAACATGGCTCCTCAAGGGATGCTAGAGCCGATCGTGAACCTCAAAGGCAAAGACGGCAAGCCCCTCAAGTGGGAAGATTTTTCGACGGTTGTGGATTTAGACGATCCGTTCTTCAAGACTCTGGAAGTGCCGATTCGGGTGAATGCCGACTTCAAAGATCTGCCGATCGACAGTGTAGAGGTGCATTGCGACTATCACGAAGGCAGTGTGCATCAGATCAATGAGTACAGCATCAACAGTCCCGACAAATTGGAGAAGTTCAAGTCCTTTATCGAAAATGGACAATGGAACTACAAATATTGGTATCAGGTCAACTACAAGGGCGAAAGTGAAGTCTTCAAGTCGAAGGAATTGACCACCGACGAGAAGTTTCTCACCATCAACGTCGGCGACACAGGAATTTTGGCCGTAGATATTGCCCCCCGGCCGATTTGAACTGGAATCAAGTCACCCAGGCGCAAGTCGAACTCAAATACACCGCTACCAAGACCAGAACCCCGATCGAGCGTCAATATCTGCTGACCAAAGAGAGCGCCAACCACCGATTGCGCGAGGTTATCTTTACGCCTGTTTCTGAGCCTTACTCCTACCGGGTCAAATACTTTATGGAGGACGGCAAAGAGTTTCAGGTGAGTGAAAAGCAACAGCGATCGCCCGTTCTTTATATCAACGATCCATTTGGATCAATGAAACGGGTTGGGTTGCGGGCTGCGGGCGATCTGGATACCGAAATTCAGACTATCTTTTTGGATGTCAAATATGAAGATGACAACAACAAATACACCAAGTCTACAACCGTTGCCCTGAGCAAGTCACAGCCCTTCTTTGATTGGGATTTCCCCGCGATCGACGATCGGGTTGGCAAAGTGACCTACAAAGGAACCATTCAACTCAAAAACGGCCAGGTCGAAGAGATTCCTGAAACAACCACCGAAGACATCACCATTATGGTGGGTCGCAAAATTGAAGATGTGTTGACGGTGAAGGTGTTGCCAAACCTAGTAGACTTCAGCAAAGTCGATCTGGTGATTGTCTCCCTTGACTACTCCGACAAAACCAACGACATCAACGAACACCACGAACTGGTCTTTGACGGTTCCTCTAAAGCACCGCAAAGCTGGGTGTTGCCCCTCAAAGACAAAGACAAAAATAAGTATGACTGGTACGCCACCTTCTATTTGAAGGACGGGACAGAGCGCAAGACCAAAATGGAAACGACTCCCAACTTGACTATTCCGCTCAGAGTGCCTGCTGCTTAGAGCTTGCGACTCAATCATCTACCTGCGTAGGGCATGGCATTGCTGTGCCCTGACTAGAATTTCGCGATCGTCCCTTGAGCCAATTTGTCAAAAAATGCGAGCGGTAGGGATGTGTATCAGCATTCCTACCCTTTCTGAGTCACTAGAACCCACAAGAGAGCAATGTTATATCTTAATCCGCCCTTTCATATTATTGAAGGCGTTTCACTTTTTTCCGATCATGCTGACCCGTTGCAGTATTATTATCTGCCGATGATGCCCAAGTTGACGACGATCGCCGATTCGGTCACGGGGCAAAAAATTCCGCAAATTCAACTGATTAAATATCGCGGTAAAGCCGGAAACGGCGGCTTCCTTAATTTTGATGTCAACATTGGGGTCGAAGAAGCGACCTTAGAAAAAATTCGCGGCAAACTCAAACAAGTCGCTGGCTTGAGTCAGCCACCCCGGTTAGCACCCGTACAACTGGTTGATGGCAATGTTCGACTGTTACTATTTGGTAAGCAAACGGGCGACAGTGCCACGCCCAACAGCCCCACCCCGCAATTTGTACTCAAGATTGATCAGGCGGCAAAACCGTCTCTCTATGGCAACAACCAGGCTGCCTTCTCGGTCGCATTAGATCAGTATGGCGTAACCGTGATGGAGAAGGCGCTGCAAGGCGAAATGTCTCCGATCGGCATTGTCTATTCGCTCGATTATTTAGCACTCCGCCCAGCCTATTCAGTGCGCCTGAGTGTAGATTGGGATCGGGTGCAAAAACATTTAGATGAGCATTTCGGCGTAGATGCCGTTTTCGTTTCGATTGACATTGACAAAGCCGTTGACGAATTGATTGAAAAACGAGCGATCGTCATCGAAGCAGATACCTTCGTTCCTGAAGGCGAAGACGAAGCCCTCTCAGGACGGCGCGATCAAGCGGTGAACGAAGTCCGCGAAATGATCACCGATGCATTCTTTAAGCCCAGCATTGATCCGGTTAAAGAAGAGAAAGATGGCTGGGACAAAGCAGTTTTTGTCGCCGATCGCGTCTCTCGCATTGCTACCACGGGCGGCTGGTCTTCGATGGGCAGTTTTTCTTACAAAAAGCTCGACTACACCCGCATCGATCGCAAGTCGTTGAATGTGAACATTAGCGAACGCACGACTGTTAAACGCAGCATTTATCCCCAAGGACACCTAAGCGGGTTGGCACGGGTAATCAAACAACAAGGCTTGGATCTGAATCGGTTTATTCTATCGGTTGATTTGGATGACCCCTGGTTTGAGCGGCGCAAACTGGCGGTCATTTCTCGCGCCAACTTTGAAGAAGACTCGATTAGCTCGATCAATGTGCGGCTAAATTATGGCAACACACCCACTAATGTATTGCTCGAATCGTCAACCGCTCGCACCCAAGTAGAATGGGCCAGCCTAATCGCTAACAACGCCATGCAGCGCGATGTTACAGCACAATATAAAGTGACATTTAAGGGCATCGATGGTAGCGAACGTCCGGTGTTTGTGGAGTCGAGCCGAGACGTATTTGATGGCGACAATCTTGAGATCAACCCTCGCGAACTGTATAGCATTGTGCATGTGCCGATCGTGGCGCTCAGCTTCCCCTGGGATCGTTACCCGCAGGTCGAAGTATATCTCAAATATACCGACGAACAGAACGGAATTCGTATGGATGATACGTTTCTGCTTGACCAATCCCACAGCGATACGACCTGGAAGATGTTTGTTCGTGACCCACAATTGACGCGATTTCAGTATAAGTTAATCTACCGTGCGGTTGATAACCGAGATATTGTCACTCCCTTGATCGATACCGATGACGAACGTGTCACCATTCGCAATCCTCGACCCAATCAACGATCGCTAACCGTTGTTCCCAACTTAGACTGGAATTTAGTCGAACGGGCATTCGTCGATCTGGTCTACGACGATGCTAAAATGATGTCTTTGCCGAACAGTCGTTTGAGTTTAGTCAAGAAGATAGCGGGTCAAAAAGTCTGAAGGTTGATCTAGTTAACCCTGATCATCGCAAAGTTGCCTATCAAGTAACGCTGCTGTTTAAAGGGGGACGAATGCTAGAAGTGCCGCCGTCTGTCACCAACGATCGGCGCATTGTGCTTCGCAGCAACATGAACGGGCATCGCCTGATCACCGTGCAACCCAAAAAAGTAGACTTCGCCAGCAAGCGACTTTACGAAATTCAAGTCGAACTGCGCTACGAAGACGAAGACGCAGGATTGAGCTTTTCTGACCTGTTTAACTTCCAAACGGTGAACGATCGCGCCACCTTCGAGTTCGACTACACCGACGACCAAAAATCCACCTACGACTATCGCCTCACCTACCGTTACTTAAATGGCTTGTCGCGATCGACTGAATGGATCTCAGCCTCCTCAGAAGTGCTCACAGTGCCCGTTGCCTAAAAATGAGGGATGAGGTAAGTCCTAATTCTTTTTACATTCCTCACCCTAGGCCTCTCCCAAAGAGCAATGCCATCCCCTCTACCTCCGGGTGAAGGCCAGAGTGAGGGCAGTTCGGATAATTCAGCGAAAGCATTTGCCAATCAGCAGACTGCACAACAGTCTTTACCAGAACAGTCTTTGCCAGAACAGTCTTTGCCAAGAAATAAATACACCTACCCATTCTTTCTTCCCTAATTTTCCCTCCCTAACTTTCCCTCCTTTTATATGTTGCTACTTGGAA
>JAAUOZ010000157.1 GCA_012034655.1 Leptolyngbyaceae cyanobacterium CSU_1_3
CAGCAACAACGGAATGAGCAAAAAGCAACTGTTAATTGGCGTTTCAAAACAACAGATGCGCGAGTTAAATTAGGGCGATTATATCCTACTGTTGAACCCAGCAAAGTTGGTTTGGCAGACCACTAGTTCAAAAATGAACAAGTAAGGTGAAACCAAAAACACTCAGGCGCACGAAACGCGTCCTGTTAGAGTTGCTTTTTCGTCGTGCGATCGAAGGTCACCTGAGTAAAGAGTCAGATTCCCACTCGCGTAAAAGTCCGATCACTCCCTCCACCCCTTCAGACAAGCCACCAACCACTCAATCTGTTCTCAATGCTCATCAGCTTCCTTTGGAAGCTCATCGCCCTGTGGATCAGTCGGTAGAATGATAATCCCCTCGCCCGCCATCTCATCTACAAGACTCGTTTTTAGGGACATAGCGGACACAGCTTAAGGATCGGGTTTTAGGTTGCCTCGAACTCGCAAGCGGACAGAATTGGCGTGAGAAGGCAGCCCCTCAGCCGTGGCTAAGGTATCGATCGCTTTGGCAACTTTCTCTAGGGCAGTCTGCGAATATTGCACCAAGCTCGAATGCTTCAAGAACGTCTCAACCCCAAGGGGTGAAGCATATCGGGCCGATCCAGAAGTCGGTAGGGTGTGGTTTGGCCCTGCCAGATAGTCGCCCACCGCTTCAGGAGTCGAGCTACCCAAGAAAATGGCTCCTGCGTGACGAATACTTTGCAGCAAACTCCACGGATCATCGACCTCTAACTCCAAATGCTCTGGCGCAAAATCATTCGAGAGATCAGCCGCCGCTTCGAGAGAATCGACGATCGCCACCAGCCCGTAATGGGCGATCGCTTTCTCGGTCAAAATTCGTCGCGGATGATCGATCAACTGCCGCTCTACTTCTTCCACCACTTTGCGCGCCAGAGTAGAATCGGTCGTCAACAAAATCGCCGCCGCCATGGAGTCGTGTTCTGCCTGAGCCAACATATCTGCTGCCACAAACGTAGGGTTCGCGGTCTCGTCCGCAATAATCAATACTTCAGAGGGCCCTGCCAAAGAATCAATCCCTACCGTTCCATAAACCAGCTTCTTGGCCAAGGTCACATAAATATTGCCAGGTCCCGTGATCACATCCACCTTCGGGATAGTCTCAGTGCCAAACGCGAGAGCCGCGATTGCTTGCGCCCCACCCACTCGGTAGATTTCGCTCACGCCCGCTTCCTGCGCCGCCACCAAAACGGCTGGGTTAATCGCCCTATCTTTGCCAGGTGGAGTCACCATCACAATGCGAGGAACCTGAGCAACCTGAGCCGGAACCGCATTCATCAACACTGTGCTGGGGTAGCAAGCCAGACCTCCCGGAACATACAAACCAGCCAGATCGACCGGAGTGTATCGTTTCCCCAAAACCACCTCATCTTCACCAAAATGCACCCAGCTTTTGGGCACACGCTGCCGATGAAACGCCTCAATCTGCTCCTTCGCAAATTGAATCGAAGTCAGCAGATCCTTAGAGACTTGCTGATAGGCTGCGTCTAACTCAGAGCCGCTAACCCGCAGGTCTTCGGCTTTTAGAGTCTGGCGATCGAATTCGAGAGTGTAGTCCAACACCGCTCGATCGCCTTGTCGCTTGACGGCTTGCAACACCTCCCGGACTGTCGCTTCTTTATGAACAACTTGATCGTCGTGAGTGCGATCGCAGATCCGTCGCAGTTCCGTTCTAGCCTCAGCCCACTGAGTGATAATTCGCAGCATGGAGTTAGGAGTGTCAGTCTTGAGATAACCCGATCGAGGAAACAGGGTTTGAAATCATTCTAGCGACCATACAGGCTAGGCAAACCCATGCTCGTTTCTCTAGCTTAACCTGGATTTTTGAGGGATCATCTCATCGTTGAAGGTTGATGCTATAGTAATTTATCTAGCGATTTCTGTGTCCATATCTAGATAAAGTTCTTCTGGGATTTATTGTGGCAAACATCAAATCCGCGCAAAAGCGCGTCAAAATTGCAGAACGCAATCGTCTGCGTAACAAAGCTTACAAGTCAGCCGTCAGAACGCTGATGAAAAAATGTCTGGTTGCTGTCGATACGTTTGCGGCTCAGCCTTCTCCAGAGGCAGAGAAGGAAGTGCAAGCGGCCATGTCCTCGGCCTACAGCAAAATTGACAAAGCCGTCAAGCGTGGTGTGCTGCATCCCAACACGGGGGCTCGTCGCAAGGCTCGTCTTGCGAAAGCATTGAAGACTAAAGCTCCGACTGGGTGTGCTTCATAAGCTCTGGTCAGGTTGTCTGCGCTCTAAGGAGATTTCTAGCAATCTTCGTCGCTTAGCCAGCTTGCGCCCTGAGCCAAGTCGAAGGACAAAGGCCGGAAGGTTATATCTTTTTTAGAAATCGCCTAAAGTCTGATCGAGAAGATCAAGGAGGGTTCTTAGCTCTAGCTAAGAATCTATGTTTCTATCTTGAGTTTCTCCTATGCAGCTAATTGACACCCACGTTCACCTTAATTTTGAGGCATTCCAGCCTGATCTGGAGGCGATCGCCCAGCGCTGGCGAGAGGCAGGAGTGGTGAATTTAGTTCATTCTTGCGTCGAGCCGGGCGAGTTTTTGGAGATTCAGAAACTTGCCGATCGCTTCCCCGAACTCTCCTTTGCGGTGGGCTTACACCCTTTGGATGTCGAAGACAAGTGGAGGGCAGACTCGCCTCAGCAAATTTCCACTCTGGCGCAGTCTGATCGACGTGTGGTTGCGATCGGAGAAACTGGGTTAGATTTCTTCAAGGCAGCAAATCGAGAGCAGCAGGTTCAGGCGTTTGAGGCGCAGTTAGCGATCGCTCAATCCTTGAACTTGCCTGTGATTATTCACTGTCGGGATGCGGCTGAACCTATGGCTGAGTTACTTCGTCGCTTTTGGCAACACCAAGGAGAAGTCAAGGGCGTAATGCACTGCTGGGGTGGCACTCCAGAAGAAACTCAGTGGTTTTTAGACCTAGGCTTTTACATCAGTTTTAGTGGTACTGTCACCTTCAAAAAGGCCGTGCAGATTCAAGCATCGGCTCAAATGGTTCCGGGCGATCGCCTTCTGGTGGAAACCGACTGCCCATTTTTGGCCCCCGTCCCCAGACGAGGCGAAAAGCGCAACGAACCCTCCTATGTTCAGTATGTGGCGCACCAAGTGGCCGATCTGCGAAAGCTTCCCCTGGAGCAACTCGCCGAGCAAACCACTGCCAACGCCCGGCGACTCTTTGGTTTGACGGTTGGGCAACCCCTATGCACGTAAAGCACTCTGGCCTTGGATCTCACAAATTTGTGGAGAAGTCAACCCACAAATAGCGATCGCTAAGTCATAATAAATGAGGAGTGCAAAACATCACCAACGAGCTAGAACTTCCACAGACTTTATTTTCCTCAGTAAAGTTTGACCTCATGAGCGCTCAACGCACCCACCCACTGACGCTGGAAGAACTGGAGACCCACACCTGGCTACTACACCCCCACAACCAAATACCTAATTGCTTTGGACTCTCTTGAAGAGTGCCAAACTTTTTTGCATTGACCTATTTGTGCAAATAGTATAAAATCTGGGGTTCGCGCTGGGCGTGACCCTTTTGAGGAGACGCATGACTGAGCTTACCTACAACACTCCCGCCTTTGTTTTGCCAGACTTAGTTGAGATTCAGCGGGCAAGCTTCCGTTGGTTTCTCGAAGAAGGCTTGATCGAAGAACTCGATAGCTTTTCGCCTATCACAGATTATACAGGCAAGCTTGAGCTTCACTTTCTGGGTAAAGACTTCAAGCTGAAGCGCCCCAAGTATGATGTCGATGAGGCAAAGCGGCGAGATAGTACCTACGCCGTACAGATGTACGTTCCCACGCGCCTGATCAATAAAGAAACAGGCGAAATCAAAGAGCAAGAAGTTTTTATCGGTGACTTGCCTTTGATGACCGATCGCGGAACCTTCATTATCAACGGCGCAGAACGGGTGATTGTGAACCAGATTGTTCGCAGCCCCGGTGTCTACTACAAGTCCGAAACCGACAAAAACGGACGACGAGCCTACAACGCCAGCTTGATCCCCAACCGGGGGGCGTGGCTGAAATTTGAAACGGACAAGAACGATCTCGTGTGGGTTCGCATCGACAAAACTCGCAAGCTCTCTGCTCAAGTGCTTTTGAAGGCGCTGGGCTTAAGCGATGGCGAAATTTTTGATGCCCTGCGCCACCCAGAGTACTTTCAGAAAACGATCGAGAAAGAGGGGCAATTTGGCGAAGAAGAGGCTCTGATGGAGCTTTATCGCAAGCTGCGGCCCGGTGAGCCACCCACGGTTTCGGGAGGCGCACAGCTTCTAGAATCCCGCTTTTTTGACCCCAAACGCTACGACCTGGGTAAAGTTGGACGCTACAAACTCAACAAAAAACTTCGCCTCAATGTACCCGAAGCGGTGCGAGTGCTGACCCCGCAGGATATTCTGTCGTCGATCGACTACCTGATCAACCTAGAATTCGACATCGGCAGCATTGATGACATCGACCACTTGGGCAATCGCCGCGTGCGATCGGTCGGCGAACTCTTGCAAAATCAGGTGCGCGTCGGCTTAAACCGCTTAGAGCGGATTATTCGGGAACGGATGACTGTCTCTGATGCCGATTCTCTGACCCCTGCCTCCCTGGTCAACCCTAAACCCTTGGTAGCCGCAATCAAAGAGTTCTTTGGTTCGTCTCAGCTATCTCAGTTTATGGATCAAACAAACCCCCTGGCTGAGTTGACGCACAAGCGCCGTCTGAGTGCCCTTGGTCCCGGTGGTCTGACACGAGAACGAGCCGGTTTTGCTGTTCGAGATATTCACCCATCCCACTACGGGCGGATTTGCCCGATCGAGACTCCAGAAGGCCCCAACGCTGGTCTTATTGGTTCTCTCGCCACCCACGCCCGTGTCAATGCCTACGGTTTTATCGAAACACCCTTCTACAAAGTTGAGAACGGACGGGTGCTCCGAGAAATCGCTCCTCAATATATGACCGCCGACGAAGAAGACGATCTACGGGTAGCGGCGGGCGATATCACGATGGATGAAGACGGGCGGATAATGGGTGAATCTGTAGCGGTGCGCTATCGGCAAGACTTTACGACCGCCACCCCCGAAGAAGTGGACTATGTAGCGGTTTCCCCGGTACAGATTATCTCGGTTGCAACCTCACTGATTCCTTTCTTGGAACACGACGACGCAAACCGGGCCCTGATGGGTTCCAACATGCAACGACAGGCAGTTCCGCTGCTGCGTCCTGAGCGCCCCCTCGTAGGAACGGGTCTAGAAGCTCAAGCCGCCCGCGACTCTGGAATGGTGATCGTCAGCCGCACCAACGGCGAAGTTACCTTTGTCGATGCGGACAACATTCGGGTGCGCGATCCCCAAACCAACAAAGAAGTCAGTTACTCGCTCCAGAAATACCAGCGATCGAACCAAGATACGTGCCTCAACCAGCGCCCGATCGTCTTCATCGGCGACAAGGTGATTGAGGGGCAAATTTTGGCGGATGGGTCAGCAACCGAAAAGGGCGAACTAGCCCTGGGGCAAAACATTCTCGTGGCTTACATGCCTTGGGAGGGCTATAACTACGAGGACGCGATTCTGATCAGCGAACGGCTCGTTCAGCAAGATGTCTACACCTCAATTCACATTGAAAAATTTGAAATTGAGGCCCGTCAGACCAAGTTGGGCCCAGAAGAAATTACCCGTGAAATTCCCAACGTGGGTGAAGATGCCCTGCGCCACCTAGATGAGGCAGGCATTATTCGTATTGGCGCTTGGGTCGAGTCGGGCGACATTCTGGTCGGTAAAGTGACTCCCAAGGGAGAATCGGATCAGCCTCCAGAGGAAAAACTGTTGCGGGCGATTTTCGGTGAAAAAGCCAGAGACGTGCGCGACAATTCTCTACGGGTTCCCAATGGTGAAAAAGGTCGGATCGTAGACGTGCGAGTCTTCACCCGTGAACAAGGCGACGAATTGCCTCCGGGGGCTAACATGGTCGTCCGTGTCTATGTGGCTCAAAAGCGGAAGATCCAGGTTGGCGACAAAATGGCGGGTCGGCACGGCAACAAGGGGATTATTTCTCGGATTCTACCCCTTGAAGACATGCCGTATTTGCCCGATGGCCGCGCGGTGGACATTGTTCTCAACCCCCTGGGTGTGCCGAGCCGGATGAACGTCGGTCAAGTCTATGAATGCCTGCTAGCTTGGGCGGCCGAGAATCTGGATGTGCGCTTTAAAATCGTGCCCTTTGATGAGATGCACGGTGAAGAAAAATCCAGAGAAACGGTTCATGGCAAAATTAGCGAAGCTCAGGACAAGCGGATCAAGGCAACGGGCGGACAGGATGGCTACTGGCTCTTTAACCCCGACAACCCTGGCAAAATCCAGGTTTACGATGGGCGCACGGGCGAACCCTTCGATCGCCCTGTGACCGTTGGCAAAGCCTACATGCTGAAGCTGGTTCACCTGGTGGACGACAAAATTCACGCCCGATCTACGGGGCCTTACTCTCTGGTGACGCAGCAGCCTTTGGGCGGCAAAGCGCAACAGGGCGGTCAGCGATTTGGAGAAATGGAAGTCTGGGCACTGGAGGCATTTGGAGCCGCTTATACCTTGCAGGAATTGCTGACCGTCAAGTCAGACGACATGCAGGGGCGCAACGAAGCTTTGAATGCGATCGTCAAAGGTAAAGCCATCCCCCGCCCCGGCACACCCGAATCCTTTAAGGTGCTGATGCGCGAACTGCAATCGCTCTGTCTCGACGTTGCGGTTCACAAGGTAGAAACCAAAGACGATGGCAGCAGCAAAGACATGGAAGTTGACCTGATGGCAGACGTAAACAGCCGCCGCGCCCCTTCTCGTCCCACTTACGAATCGATCTCGCGAGACGCAATGGACGACGAAGAAGACTAGAAAACGCTAGGCGTTGGCAGCGATCGCATCTTCTGCTGCCAACGCTCAATCTGCTTAGACACTTAACCGCCAACCGAATAAAGGAAAAAGCACACGATGCCAAAGCTAGAGCAGCGATTTGACTACGTTAAAATCGGTCTGGCCTCTCCCGATCGCATTCGCCAATGGGGAGAGAGGACTTTGCCGAATGGTCAGGTCGTAGGCGAAGTTACCAAGCCAGAAACCATCAACTACCGCACCCTCAAGCCCGAAATGGATGGCTTGTTTTGCGAACGAATTTTTGGCCCCGCAAAGGATTGGGAATGTCACTGTGGCAAATACAAGCGGGTGCGCCACCGGGGCATCGTTTGCGAACGCTGTGGCGTAGAAGTAACTGAGTCTCGTGTGCGTCGCCATCGCATGGGCTACATCAAACTGGCGGCTCCAGTGGCTCACGTTTGGTATCTCAAGGGCATTCCCAGCTACATGGCGATCTTGCTCGATATGCCCCTGCGGGATGTAGAGCAAATCGTCTACTTTAACGCTTACGTCGTCCTCAACCCTGGTAACGCTGAGAATTTGACCTACAAGCAGCTTTTGACCGAAGACCAGTGGATTGAGATTGAAGACGAACTTTACAGCGAAGATTCTAAACTGTCTGGCATTGAGGTCGGAATTGGGGCCGAAGCGCTTCAGCAGTTGTTGCAAGACATTAATTTAGATGCCGAAGCAGAGCAACTGCGCGAAGAAATCGCCGTCTCCAAAGGCCAGAAGCGGGCCAAGCTAATCAAGCGGCTGCGAGTCATGGACAACTTCATCGCCACTGGCTCTCGGCCGGATTGGATGGTGCTGGATGTGATCCCGGTGATCCCGCCTGATTTGCGCCCGATGGTACAGCTAGATGGTGGACGCTTTGCCACATCAGATTTGAATGATCTGTACCGTCGCGTCATCAACCGCAACAATCGTCTCGCTCGTTTGCAGGAAATTCTCGCCCCCGAAATTATCGTCCGTAACGAAAAGCGGATGCTTCAGGAAGCGGTCGATGCGCTGATCGATAACGGTCGTCGCGGTCGCACAGTAGTAGGGGCAAACAACCGACCCCTCAAATCCCTCTCCGACATTATTGAAGGAAAACAGGGTCGCTTCCGGCAAAACCTGCTGGGTAAGCGGGTTGACTACTCTGGGCGATCGGTGATTGTCGTGGGCCCCAAGCTCAAGATTCACCAGTGCGGGCTGCCGCGAGAAATGGCGATCGAGCTATTTCAGCCCTTCGTCATCCACCGACTGATTCGTCAAGGCTTGGTCAACAACATCAAAGCTGCGAAGAAGCTCATTCAGCGCAACGATCCAACCGTTTGGGACGTGTTAGAAGAGGTCATCGAAGGACACCCCGTTTTCCTCAACCGCGCCCCGACGCTGCACCGATTGGGCATTCAGGCCTTTGAGCCAATCTTGGTGGATGGTCGAGCCATTCAGCTTCACCCGCTGGTCTGTCCTGCGTTTAACGCTGACTTCGACGGCGACCAGATGGCAGTTCATGTGCCTCTCTCCCTCGAAGCCCAAGCAGAAGCACGCTTACTGATGCTGGCTTCCAACAATATTCTCTCTCCGGCAACAGGTCGGCCCATCATCACGCCGAGCCAAGACATGGTGTTGGGCTGCTATTACCTGACGACCGAAAATCTGGCTGGGCAGGAAGGCGCAGGGCGCTACTTCTCTGGGCTGGAGGATGCAATCAATGCTTACGAGCAAAAGAAAGTTGACCTCCATGCCTATGTGTGGGTACGGTACGACGGCAAAATTGACCCAGAAGATCCGGAGTTAATCAGTGAAGAAACGACCCCTGATGGGATTGTGACTCGCACCTATAGCGATCGTCGGCTTCGCATTGATGCAGATGGAGTCCTTATTTCGCAATACGTCAGAACCACGCCCGGACGAATTATTCTCAACAAGACGATTCAGGAAGCGTTGGCACTTTAGAGCATTTTAGATTTTAGATTTTGGACTTTAGAGTGCTCCACTCTCAAAGTCCAAAATTCAAAGTCTGCAAGATACAAGTCTGGCAATTTTAGATTTTGGAGCGATCGCGCCCATCTAAAATCTAGAATCTAAAATCCAAAATCAGCAGAAGCGGGGCAAATGATGGCAGAGCAGAATTCAGATAAACACGTTTTTCGTAACTACGTCGTCAGCAAAAAGCAGTTGACTAATTTGATTGGTTGGTCATTTACCAACTACGGCACAGCCCGAACAGCCCAAATGGCAGACCTGCTCAAAGATTTGGGCTTTCGGTATGCCACCAAAGCAGGAGTCTCGATCAGTGTGGATGACCTGCAAATTCCACCGAGTAAGCGGCAATTGCTCGAAGCTGCCGAAGAGACGATTCGCGACACCGAAGATCGCTATACGCGGGGCGAAATCACCGAAGTTGAACGGTTCCAAAAAGTTATCGACACCTGGAACGGCGCGAGCGAAGAACTCAAAGACGAAGTGGTCAAACACTTTCAATCGAATGACCCGCTCAACTCGGTCTATATGATGGCGTTTTCTGGGGCACGAGGCAACATCTCCCAGGTGCGCCAACTGGTGGGGATGCGCGGCTTGATGGCTAACCCCCAGGGGGAAATCATCGACTTGCCGATTAAGACCAACTTTAGAGAAGGTCTGACGGTCACTGAGTATATTATTTCCTCCTACGGCGCACGCAAAGGTCTGGTAGACACCGCCCTGCGAACGGCTGACTCTGGCTATCTCACCCGGCGATTGGTGGATGTGTCTCAAGACGTAATCGTGCGTGAACTCGATTGTGGAACCGAGCGAGGCATCCCAGCACAGCCGATGATGGATGGCGATCGCGTCCTGATTCCCCTCAAAGATCGCCTGTTGGGTCGAGTGGCTGCGGAGCCAGTCCTACATCCCGAAACGGGTGAGGTGATTGTTCAGCGCAATGAGGCTATTTCTAATGAGATGACCGAGCAGATCGGCAGAGCTAAGGTTGCTCAGGTCGTGGTGCGATCGCCCCTCACCTGCGAAGCTGCACGATCGGTCTGCCAGCTTTGCTATGGCTGGAGCCTAGCCCACGCCCACCTGGTTGATATTGGAGAAGCGGTAGGCATTATCGCCGCCCAGTCGATCGGTGAACCAGGCACTCAACTGACCATGCGAACCTTCCACACGGGCGGCGTGTTTACCGGGGAAATGGCGCGCCAAGAGAAAGCCGGATTTGATGGTGTGATGGTCGTACCCAAGAAACTGCGAACCCGTCCCCTACGAACCCGCCACGGTGAAGATGCACTGATTGTAGAATCAGCAGGCTCTGACATCAAAATCACCCTAAAAGGCAAAGGTGACTCCCAACAGGTTTTCTCCGTATCCCAGGGGGCAACACTGATGGTTAAAGATGGTCAGCATGTCAAAGCTGGGCAGATTCTCGCCGAAGTGCCTTTGACGGGTCGGGGGCGCAAAACAACTGAAAAAGCTGCTAAAGACGTGGCTTCTGATCTGGCGGGAGAAGTCAAGTTTGAAGACTTAGTGCCCGAAGAAAAGAAAGACCGTCAGGGCAACACCACCCGCATCGCCCAACGAGGCGGCTTGATGTGGATTCTTTCGGGCGAAGTCTATAACCTGCCACCCGGAGCAGAGCCTTCGGTCAAGAACGGCGACCAGGTTCAGGCGGATGGGGTCATCGCTGAAACCAAGCTGGTGACTGAGAATGGCGGCGTGGTGCGTCTACCCGACGTTGCGGAGGGCAAGGGCGGACGAGAAGTTGAAATTATCACTGCGTCTGTGATGCTCGACCAAGCTAGGGTGCGGGTCGAGAGCCACCAGGGACGCGATCAATATCTTCTGGAAACAAACGGTGGGCAGCTATTTTCGCTGAAAGCCACGCCTGGCACTCAAGTGACCAACAATCAGGTGGTCGCAGAATTGATTGACGATCGCTACCGCACCCAAACGGGTGGCATCATTAAATACTCTGGGGTCGAGATCGCCAAGCGGGGCAAAGCCAAGCAAGGGTACGAAGTGGTGCAGGGTGGCACGCTGCTGTGGATTCCTGAAGAAGCCCACGAAGTCAACAAAGATATTTCTTTGCTGATGGTCGAGGACGGTCAATATGTGGAAGCGGGAACCGAAGTTGTGAAGGACATTTTTGCCAGAGCAACGGGGTGGTCGAGGTGACTCAGAAGAATGACATTCTTCGGGAAATTGTGGTCAAGCCAGGCGACCTGCACATGATTGACAATCTGGATGAAGTCGTGACGCGGGAAGCGGCGTTGGTGAACCCAGGTCAGCAGGTGATGCCAGGGCTAGTGGTCGATGAACTGCGGTATGCGGAGTATGTCGAAACCCCTGAAGGCCCGGCGATGTTGCTGCGCCGAGTCACTGAGTTTACGGTTCCTAATGAGCCATCGGTTCCTAGCCAAGAATCGACCCGTGAAGAATCGGGACGATCGATTCGTCTGCGAGCCATTCAACGCCTCCCCTTCAAGGACGGTGAGCGGGTCAAGTCTGTCGAAGGATTGGATTTGCTACGAACCCAACTCATTCTAGAGATCGACAAAGACACGCCACAACTAGCAGCCGACATTGAGCTAGTCGCTGACACCAACGATCCTGAATTAATGCGTCTGCAACTGGTGATCCTAGAATCGCTGGTCGTTCGTCGGGATATTGTCGCCGATACGACCCAAGGCAAGACCCACACCCGAGTCCTGGTCAAGGACGGCGATCAGATTGCGCCAGGGGCAGTGGTGGCCCGCACCGAAATTCTCTGTAAAGAAGCTGGGGAAGTGCAGGGCATTCGCCAGGGCAGTGAGGCGATTCGCCGCATTCTGGTTGTGCGTGAAGCGGATACCGTGACGATCGACACCAAGGGTAAGCCTCCCTCTGTCAAAGCTGGAGATTTGCTCGTGTCTGGGGCTGCTCTGGCCGCAGGAATGCCCCTTGAGGAATCGGGGCAGGTGCTCCAGGTGAGCGATTCTCAAGTGACGATGCGAATTGCTCGACCCTATCGCGTTTCTCCGGGGGCGGTGCTTCATGTGGATGATGGCGACCTCGTCCAACGGGGGGACAACCTGGTACTGCTGATTTTTGAGCGTACCAAGACTGGAGACATTATTCAGGGTCTACCGAGAATTGAGGAACTGCTTGAAGCCCGGAAACCCAAAGAAGGCTGCGTCTTGGCAGAGCGATCGGGCAAAGCGCAGGTTGTCTACGGCGAAGATGACACGGTAGAAGTTAAGGTGGTCGATGCGGATGGTTTGGTGACAGAGTATCCGATCGGCCCCGGCCAAAACGTGATCATTTCGGACGATCAGCATGTGCTGGCGGGCGAACGGCTCACCGACGGCCCAGCCAACCCCCACGAGCTTCTAGAAGTGCTGTTCAAGGCTAACCGGGAAGCGTTGGGAATTCACGATGCCTCGATGATCAGCTTGAGAGAGGTTCAAACTTTTTTGGTCAACGAAGTGCAAGCGGTGTATCAATCTCAAGGGATTGATATTTCTGACAAACACATCGAAGTCGTCGTGCGCCAGATGACCTCAAAGGGGCGAGTAGACGACGGCGGCGACACCACCATGCTGCCCGGCGAACTGGTTGAACTCTATCAAATTGAGCAGGTCAACGAAGCAATGTCGATCACGGGGGGCGCTCCGGCTGAGTATACGCCCGTTTTGTTGGGGATCACCAAGGCATCCCTGAATACCGATAGTTTCATCTCGGCGGCGAGTTTCCAGGAGACGACTCGCGTGCTGACGGAGGCCGCGATCGAGGGCAAGTCCGATTGGTTGCGGGGTCTCAAGGAAAACGTGATTATCGGTCGTCTGATTCCAGCAGGAACGGGCTTCAACGCCTACGAAGAGACAGGTGCACCAGATGTGGACATGGCTTATGATGGCTCAATTGCCTTTGATGACGAAGGCGACTTGACGGATGTCGTGCTCGACGATCGTACCGCTCGCAGCTACGGGCTAGATAGCTTTGATGAGCGTCCGAGCTTTAGCTTCGAGAGTTTTGGTAGCCCCGTTGCCGATGCTGACACAGAGCCATTCTCACCCATTTTGGAGGATGACGATCTAATCGACGACGGTGTAGATGACGACGATGACATTGAGGAAGAGGACGAACTTTAGGTTTCATCTTCATTCTCGGCCCTTTTCCCATTTAGGGAGAAGGAAGAAAATCGGGTTCCAGCCAACCTCTCGCCTCCATTGGGACAGGGGTTGGAGGTGAGGGTAAAGCTCTCGTGACCCTAAAGCCATACTGCTCCCTGTTGATGCAACGGGGAGATTTTTTATGTATTTATTCTGTGCTTTGGCAAATATTGGAGCAAAGAGACGCTATCATTGCGACGAAATTTATACCATTTTAGATTTGCGATTTTGGATTGTAAAATCCTCTCTATAAAAGGTTCAGCAACCTATCTATACTTTGTCAGGGCATAAAATTAAAGATTTTGGACGGGGTGCAGGTGGGAGACTGGCTGGGGGCGCAGCCCCCACACCCCTTCTAAACCAAAATCTA
>JAAUOZ010000158.1 GCA_012034655.1 Leptolyngbyaceae cyanobacterium CSU_1_3
GCAAAGCAATCAGGGTTGAGTAAACTGCAAAGCAATCAGAGTCGAGTCAGTAGGGGGGTGAAATTAAAGCCAGCCAGATGCCGGGTTTCGACTCCGCTCAACCCTCCTCTAGGGGAGATTTTGAGCCTTGAGCAAAGGCGAAATGGGTCTGGTCAATCATTTCGCCTTCCTACTTATGGCAAAGCAATCAGTGCTGGGAGGATGTCAAACCAGGGTTCGCTAGACTGAGACAATATTTTAAGATTTGAGGTTTAGGATTGAACGTGATCAAATCGTCACATTAGCTCCAAATCCTTTCCATCTACACTACAGTCTCTATCTACAGCCAAGATCATGAAGCTCTCAAAAAAGAATCTAGATCAACGCCTCGACCATGTATATGACGCGATCGTCGTCGGCGGCGGCGCAGGTGGTCTCTCCGCAGCCATCTATCTTCAACGCTACCGACTTTCCTGTCTCGTCATTGAAAAAGGTCGAGGCCGTTCTTTTTGGATGCAAGACCTTCGCAACTATCTTGGCTTGCCACCCACCACACCCGGACGCACCCTTCTTCAGCAAGGGCAAGAACATTTTCTCTCCCTCGCTGGCGACTATCTTCCAGGTTTTGTAGAAGAGGTTCACGACGAAGGCGACACCTTTGCAGTCAAGGTAAAAGTCGGCAAGAAGGACAGTATCTACTCAACCCTTCGTGCCAAATATCTCGTAGCTGCCAGTGGAGTCATCGATCATCTGCCCCAACTAGACAACATGCAGAACGTTTTCGACTATGCAGGCTATAACCTGCACGTCTGTATGATTTGTGACGGCTACGAGATGGGCGACAAAAAATGTGGCCTATTTGTCAACACCGAAGCTGCAATCAACACCGCTTTTGTGTTGAACTGGTTTACTCCCTACATCACAGTCTTCACTCAGGGCTTGTGCGAAGTCAGCCCTGAGATGCGCCAAAAACTTCAGGATCACGGCTATCCTTTAGTCGAAACGCCCATTCGTCGCTTTTTGGGCGAAAACCACGAAATGAACGGTGTAGAACTCACCGACGGCGCTACCATCGAACTCGAAACTGGCTTGATTGCTATGGGTTCCCATTACCATAACGAGTACCTCAAAGGACTAGATCTCAGTTGGAAAGGTGGCAACTTGACCACAGATGCAATGTGTCGCACCTCCCATTCACGAATATTTGCATTAGGAGATCTAAAAGAAGGTCTAAATCAGGTATCAATTGCGGTTGCAGATGGTACATTAGCGGCAACCGCAATTTGGCGTGATATCCGTCGCGTCGCACCGCCTCGTCTCTGGGAAGAACACCTCAAACAGGCAAGCCACTAAATTCTGGAGTAACCAAACCGTGACCCAAAGCGTATCCGTAGAGATTCCCCATATTCAGCAACTGCAATCTGAGGTCGTCCGGCTGCAAGAAGAGTTGCAGATGCGCGATCAACTCGTCCAACAACTTTCTCAAGAACTGTTTCGACTTGTCAAAGGCAACGCTAATGCGATCCCCGCAGAAATTGACTCCGATCGCCATCTCGCAGAAATGAGAGCACTGCGCGAACAGCTACAAAACGTAGAGCAACAGGTCACGTTCTACCAACAACAGATTGCCGATCGCGATGCCGAAATCTATCAACTGCGGCAGTCGGTGCAAGAACTCACCGATCGTTCTCGCATGTTAGAGCAGGTAGTGCAAGAGTTGCCCAAAATCTACAAGCAAAAATTTGCCGAACGGATGGCCCCGGTACGGGAAAAAGTCGCCTTGGTGCAGCGAGAAAACCGCCAACTTCACGCCGAACTGCAAAGTGTCAGCTATCGCCTGGCCGTCAGAAATCGCCGCACCTCCCAGCTAGACCTACCCAGCTTTCCTCGCTCTGAGGGAGAAGCCTCGCTGCCCAGCTTTGAGAATGCCTAACAGGAGGGGTTGGGGCTTCAGAATTGACGAAGGGGACGACTCATCCACAGGATGGCACGTCCCCTTACTTTTCTTCAAATGAGTTGAGAGGCTCTCTAGGGCGTTTTCTGTCTGTTGGCAAAAGCTTGAACGTAGTGATGGAAAGGCTTAGGCCACCTCCAACGTCGGCAAAGTTGGCATGGCAGACACTCCCAACCCAGAAAGCATCGCCTCGTGACTCTCAAAAATCGTGAAGACTTGATCGAGTTGGGTGATCTCAAAAATCAGTTGGGCAGATGGGCGTAAGCTGCACAGAACCAGTCGAGCATTCACTTGAGTAGCAGCATTCAAACCTGCAACCAGCGAAGCCAACCCAAAGCTGTCGATGAACTCAATGCAGGACATATCAATAACCCAAAGCTTATATCGTCGGAGCGCGATCGTTTCAAACTGTTGCTGAAGTCGGCTACCACCCCTTAGATCCAACCGACCTTCAGGTTGAAGCAAAAACTCCTCGCCATTTCCTCTTGAACCCATAATCCCACCCCTTAAAAAGTTCATTTGCCCCAAAAAATCTTCTCTGAAGTCTCCAGAGATCTAAGCCCTGTAGAGGGTCAAAACAACCAGAATGTATACAATTAGACCTTCTTGAGCGTTAAGTACATATACGCAAGCAACTGCTACAACTATAGGGATTAGACTCAATGGCTTTGTTTGAGCTTCCTGAAGCTTTACAAAATCTTCACATTTGAGGATGGTTCCTCCTCGCTTTAATGAAAAGTTTCTCTTTGTGTCCTCGAATACAGCTTTTGTCAAAAAGTATTTATTTCGCTTGTAGCAATTTTTAGAAATAATGCTAAGGATCGTGAATTAATTAAATAACTTGTGATTTTGATTGCCTGGGTTCGCCCTCACTCCCCTAACCCCTTCTCCCAAGTTGGGAGAACGGGAACCGGACTCTTTCTGCCGCCCCTCTCCTAAGTTGGGAGAGGGGCGGGGGGTGAGGGCGCATCCAAAGCCTGACAGTTTATTTAATTCTCATTTCTAAGACACGAAAAAAGATCTCCGGCTTCTGGGTTAAGTGTGAATCCCGCCCTGAGCCGGGAAGTTCTCGAAACTCAAAGCGTTTACAAAAGCATTCACAAAAGCCTTTACAAAAACATTGACAGTCGTTCTGAAAGCAGGTCAAGATCAACCCGTAAAGATAAAGCTTTGTAAAGATTATCTCAAAGGTTACTTCAATGTCTCTTGACTTTATCTCGCCCGAAGCCATTCAGGAAATTGCTCAACAATACGGGTATTGGGCAATCTTTTTCGGAATTTTGCTCGAAAACTTGGGATTGCCGATTCCCGGTGAAACCGTGACGCTGGCCGGTGGCTTTCTGGCAGGCAATCACCAACTCAACTACTGGTATGTTTTGGGTGACGCTGCCGCAGGGGCGATCTTGGGCGGAACCTGTGGCTATGCTATCGGTCGCTATGGAGGATGGCCGCTGCTATTAAATTTAGGCAAAGTGTTTCGATTTAAGGAAACCCAGCTAGAAGAAATTCGCCGTCAGTTTAGCGAGAATGCTGGCAAAGCCGTGCTGATGGGTCGCTTCATCGCTTTGCTGCGAATCTTCGCCAGCCCTCTAGCGGGTATCGCTGAGATGCCTTTCTGGAAGTTTATGCTCTACAACGTGTCTGGGGCGTTGGCTTGGGCATCGGTGATGGTATCGCTAGCCTTTTTTGCGGGGCAAGTTGTGCCCCTCGAAAAGCTGATTGGGTTGGCCTCGCAATTTACGATCGTCGCCCTTTTGATCGTCGTCGCCTGGATCGCAATTCCCCTTTGGCTAGAATCTCGCAAAGCCAAACAAGTTGAGGCGGCTCACCAGGCTGTGGATCAAGAGAAATGACCCATTCTCAGAATGATTCATCTCTATAATTGAGGGAGCAAAACAAATAGTAGAAAAGGCTTTAGGTGTCTCGGATCAATCGTTCTCTGCTCCGCTGACATCGATCGCTCCAACTGAACCAACTCGATCGCAAGGGGAGACTGTTCACCGATGGCAATGCTCGAAACCAAGACCGAACCGATGGTGCTTAACATGGGGCCGCACCATCCCTCTATGCACGGGGTGATGCGTCTAATCGTCACCCTGGATGGAGAAAATGTAATTGACTGCGAACCCGTCATCGGCTACCTGCACCGAGGCATGGAAAAAATTGCCGAAAACCGCACCAATATCATGTATGTTCCCTACGTCAGCCGTTGGGACTATGCCGCCGGGATGTTTAACGAAGCAGTGACCGTTAACGCCCCCGAAAAACTAGCTGGAATTACAGTTCCCAAGCGGGCTAGCTACATCCGGGCCATCATGCTAGAACTCAACCGCATCGCCAACCACCTGCTGTGGCTTGGCCCCTTCATGGCAGACGTAGGCGCTCAGACCCCCTTCTTCTACATTTTTCGTGAACGCGAGTTAATTTACGACCTCTGGGAAGCAGCCACCGGATATCGCATGGTCAACCACAATTACTTCCGTATTGGTGGCGTAGCGGTAGACCTACCGATCGGTTGGATTGACAAATGCGAAGACTTCTGCGACTACTTCATGCCCAAAGTCGATGAATACGAGCGCTTGATCACCGATAACCCCATTTTTCGCAAACGAGTCGAAGGCATAGGCACGATTACCCGTGACGAAGCAATCAACTGGGGGCTGTCGGGTCCTATGCTTCGCGCCTCTGGCGTACAGTGGGACTTGAGAAAAGTTGATCACTACGAGTGCTACGACGATTTTGACTGGGAAGTGCACTGGGAGACAGCAGGCGACTGCTACGCCCGGTATGTGGTCAGAATTCGAGAGATGCGCGAATCAGTCAAAATTATTCGCCAAGCGATCAAAGGTCTTCCGGGGGGTGCATTCGAGAATCTGGAGGCGAAGCGCATGGCGGGAGGGCCAAAATCAGAATGGAGCGGATTTGACTACCAATATATCGGCAAGAAAATCGCGCCGACCTTCAAAATTCCCAAGGGTGAGCACTACGTAAGGGTAGAGAGCGGCAAAGGTGAGCTAGGCATTTTCATTATGGGAGACGATAACGTGTTCCCTTGGCGCTGGAAGATTCGCGCAGCCGACTTTAATAACGTGCAAATTTTGCCTCACCTGTTGAAGGGCATGAAGGTTGCTGACATTGTGACGATTTTGGGCAGCATTGACATCATTATGGGATCGGTCGATCGTTGATTCCCGCCTCTGATCGTTGTCTAATGCTTAGGTGCAATGCTTGGGTGTAATGCTTGGGTGTAGGGGTGTTGGCGATCGCTCACCTCTACATTTTTTTGTTTTAAATTGCAATCTCGAATTGTGATGGTAAAGTAGCGAAACCTACGGTAACAACAATGTCCACTGTTGAGTCTTCACATATTTCGTTGCGGTTTACTACACATTCAATAAACAAAAACAAAATTTACACGAACCGAGCCTTTTTACGATAGGATGAAATCCGGTCAAGCTTGCTGGAGCAACCTCTATCATTTCCAGCAGTCAGACACTTTGAGGTGCAAAAGCTTGACTTAACTATTTTTCTCTTGTGGCTACTGCAAGAGAACCAGATAAAACAGTTCGGCGTAACGTTAGCTCATGAAAGTGGTGCTTGCGGGTGCGTTCCTCCAGGGGTCTGTGCTGGTGACAGAAAGACGATAAATAGGAGGATGAGCCATTGACTTGCACAGTTTCGATCAGCGTTAGCGACGATGGATTTTCTGATCACTGCTCAATCGCCTGTATGTTGAATTTGGTTATGCCACCTCCAATTTACAAAGTTTCTTAAGCTTCTAACCGCTCTTCAACTCTGCTCAATCCAGACTAAAGCAGAAACCTACGCAGTCATCTTTTCTGCGGCGGTACACGATCGTTCAAGTTTCAGCCTGGATAGATTCCTGCTAAAAGAGTTGACATTTCCAAAATAAACCGCTATCTCTAGTAGTGAGCATTAACGCTAGCCCCTACAGGTAGCGTTTAAGTCCTGAAAGTCGTCCGGTTGAATCGGCTAAAGCTTTTTCTCAATCTTCTCGTTCTCACCTTCGTTCCCGCTCATTCCTTTATTCTCCCGAATCATGAACTACCAAGAGCAGTTAACTCCCTGGGTTGTCTATCAGCTATTGCCCGATCTGCAACGCCAAGTCGTGATCCGTTTCCGTCGCCGTAACGATGCCGATTCTTACCTGAAGGTGCTAAAGCAGACTCGCCCCAAGGGTGAGTTTATGATTGCATTTGAAACGCTGAACAAAGAAGCCGCAGCTTCAATTGGTTGAGGTGAGCGGAGTGTGCTAGCTATGTTCAGAGTGTTGAGCGTGGCGAAGATTTTGATCTTAGGGTATCTGGTATGCAAGATCTAATCTGCAATATTTAGTACAGAAGGGTTATTAGATTTTGAGATGAATTGAATCACCCTAACTAAAATTGCTGAAGCTCTTGAGATAGCTTGTCTGAATCGACCCATCCTTGTGCATCAGTTGTAACTCCTAGTTTGTAAATAATTAGCAGTGAACTAGATTAGTACAGGCATTCTACTTGATGCCAATTAATTTAGCAAACGATCGCTGAAAGGTCAACGCTCTGGAATAGCTGCTTTTGAACTCTCTGTCTAGGCTCTCTCTAACTCTACGCTTTATATTTTGAGGAGATGAACGATCGGAGCCTGTGTCATTTAATCAGCCAAACGATTCAACAAAATCCTCATCAGAGAATCACGTTTGCTGAATATATGGAGATGGCTCTATACCATCCACAGCTTGGCTACTATGCTGCAAATCATGGCCAAATTGGGGCACGGGGTGATTTCTTTACTTCTCCCCATTTAGGTCAGGATTTTGGAGAACTATTAGCCGAACAATTTGTGACCTTGTGGAGAGTTTTGGGGCAGCCAAAACCTTTCACATTGGTTGAAATGGGAGCCGGGCAAGGATTGCTTTCACATGATATTCTCAGCTATCTACAGCGTTATCATTCCGATTGCTTTTCTTGTCTACAGTATGTAATTGTTGAGAGATCAGCAGCTTTCGTTGTTGAGCAGAAACATCGGTTGCAGTTGTGGCATTCGAGTTTACAAATCGATTGGCGATCGCTGACAGAGATTGATCCAAATTCAATCACAGGATGCTTCTTCTCTAATGAATTAATTGATGCGTTTCCGGTTCATCTGGTGACGATCGCCCATCAAAAGCTACAGGAAGTTTATGTCAGCGATCGCGATCAAGCATTCATTGAAATCTTGGATCAGCCTTCAACTTCAAGACTGACAGACTATTTTAATTTGGTTGGCATTGACATTCTGACTTACCCAGAAGGCTACCGCACAGAAGTAAATCTGGCAGCTTTGGATTGGTTACAAGCGGTGAGCGATCGCCTAAAACGAGGGTTTATATTAACCATTGATTACGGCTATCCGGCGGCGCGCTACTACAACTCAAGGCGATCGCAAGGAACGTTACAGTGTTATCACCAGCATAGCCACCACAACAACCCCTACTTGCATGTTGGAACGCAAGACATCACTGCTCATGTTGATTTTACTGCCCTAGAACGCCAGGGAGAGCAATGTGGGCTAGAAAACCTGGAATTTACTCAGCAAGGATTATTTTTGATGCGGTTGGGGTTGGGCGATCGTTTGATGTCCCTCAGCCAAACCGAAGCCAAAACTGCCCATGACATCCAGACAGTGATTCGTCGTCGTGATGCTATCCATCAGTTGATTAATCCAATGGGGTTGGGTGGCTTTGGCGTTTTGCTGCAAGGCAAACAGGTTGGCAGTCAGTGGGTGACGAGCGGATGAGCGAAGCTCATGAACGCTCTTAGGAATGTGGATTTATGAATGCCGAGATTTTCGCCTTCATCCCCTACCCCCTGCTCCCAACTTAGGAGAGGGCGAGACCACCTTGCAGGTGACGGAATGATTAAATCCATAGGAATGTGAATTAAATCTGGAACAGCTAAGTAGCAATTTGGAGTTAAAGCCAACTAGATGCCGAGTTTCGGCTGCGCTCAACCCTCATCTAGGAGAGATTTTGAGCATTGACCGCAGTCGAAATGCGTCTTATGGATAATTCTGACTTTTACTTATCTCGGCCGTTCTAGAACATTAGTTTCCTGACGCGATCGCAGGTCTGCGGCGGCGATCTAGAACTTCTAAACGGACTGGGGCAACACCAGAGTGAATCACGCCCAGAATTCGAGCCGCACCCGCCGACAGATCAATGACACGATTGCCCACAAAGGGGCCACGATCGTTGATTCGCACAATCACCGATCGACCATTATCTAAATTCGTGACCTGCACCTGAGTGCCAAAAGGCAGCGATCGATGGGCGGCAGTCATCGCGTTCTCGTTGAAAATTTCGCCACTGGCACTGGCATTGCCATGAAACCCTGGGCCATACCACGAGGCCCAACCATCGACTCGAACTTTGATCGGCCCCAAGGAAATCTCCTGATCCTTGGAGGCTGGCCTATTTTCAACTTCCTTCAGGGGAGAAGCATTGCCGATAATGCGGCGCAGACGGTTTGTCACCTGAAGAGCATCTTGCTCGGTGTCGCGAGTCGTGTCAGGCAGAATGGTGCTGGCATCGACTGCCACAATCGTTGTCTTGTTAGCTTGAATGACATAGCGACCCGCAGGGCGGCTCTGCAAATTGCCGTTTTTGGTATCTTTCCAACTGACCGTGATCTGGCTTGCATCTACGCCGTCGCGGTAAAGCTGGTTGAGTTTGGCAGCGATCGCCGTGGCTCTGGTAACGGGATCGGTCTGCATGTCAGAATTCTGGCGCTGCTCTGAGGCAAGTTCACCCACGTTGTTTTGAGAGGAACCAGACTTGAGCTTGGCGGCTTGGTTGCCCTGCGAAGATTGCACTGCTCCCATCTTTATGCCGTTAGAAGGAACAGACGCAGCACCCACAAAGGTCAAAACTGGAAGATTGCGGACGTAGAGGGTTGCGGCTTGTTTGCCTGCAATGCTGTGAGAGTGGATTTTGGCGATTGTTTCCTCTCGGCTTTGGGTTTGAGAACTCTGGGCTTGAGAACCCTGGGTTTGAGGACTCTGGGCCTGAGAACTCTGGGCCTGAGAACTTTGGGCCGGAGAGGTTTGTTGCTCACCCACTTTCACGACATCGCCGTTAGAAGGCATAGCCTGAGAGGGGTTAGAAGCAGCCCGCCTATGGCTGTCTTCGTCAGAGCTTTGGCTTACTGCTTGAGTAGACTCAGCATTGCCGACTTGGCTCGTGCCAAACGTCGCTGTGAGCAACAGGGTCGCAGTAAGACCGCTAATAAGTTTTTGATTCATATCTCCATGTGTGAGGGTCACTTGCTATCGAGTTTGAGTTCGATCAGCGAGTTGCAAAATTGCAAAGTTGCTTTTGGATAACTCGTACTCGTTCCGTGTTCACTCCTGGTTACAGAACTGCAACAGACTAGCATGAAGTTTTTCCATTGGGGATCAGGGGACTATCGGTATGGAAGAAAACTTTACAGTAACTTCATAATTATTATTTACCTTCCAGTCCTTGCTCTCAGGCAGTTGTAATCATTTAGCAATGAAACTACACATGAATCTCTTCATGAAAACTTCATAATAACTTCATGGTGGTTATAGGTATGCTGAGGGCTTGTGTCTACGCAATCTGACAGAGAGCAAAATTTAGAGTCAAAATTTGCGAGCCAAAACAAATTCAGGCTTCGATATTCTGGGTTCTTCTTCCGACTGGTAGGCTGCAAGTTCTCGACAGAACACTCAAAAAAATTTGGTTGAAGAGAGGCGATCGCTGATGGACTATCGAGAAGCTGGGGTAGATGTGGAGACAGGGCGGGCGTTTGTCGATCGTATTGGCGGCATGGTCAAGCGCACCCATCGCCCAGAAGTGTTGGGGGGCATTGGCGGCTTTAGTGGGCTGTTTCAATTGCCGACGGGCTACCGTGAACCCGTCCTCGTTTCTGGAACGGATGGAGTCGGGACAAAGCTCAAACTTGCCCACGCCCTCGATCGTCACGATACGGTGGGCATCGACCTGGTGGCAATGTGCGTCAACGATGTGCTGACCTGCGGAGCCGAGCCACTCTTTTTCTTAGACTATTTGGCCACAGGGCATCTGCAACCCGAACAACTGGCCCAGGTGGTCGAAGGCATTGCCCAGGGATGCGAACAGTCTGGCTGTGCCTTGCTGGGGGGTGAAACGGCAGAGATGCCAGGATTTTATCAAGCCAACGAGTATGATCTGGCTGGTTTTTGTGTGGGAATTGTCGAAAAAAGCCAGGTGTTGGGGGGAGATCGGGTGCAGATTGGCGATGTGGCGATCGCTCTTCCTAGCACGGGTGTGCACAGCAACGGGTTCTCTCTGGTGCGAAAAATCGTAGCCGATCGCGGCCTAGACTGGAACACTCGCCCCCCCGATTTGAATGGAAGAACCTTAGGCGAAGCCCTGCTGACACCGACACAAATTTACACAAAGCCAATTTTGGCCGCCCTAAAAAGCGGATTGCCGATTCGCAGCATGGCGCATATCACGGGTGGCGGTTTGCCTGAGAATCTGCCGCGCTGCTTAGGAAAAAATCAAGCCGTTGAGGTTGACCTATTTGGATGGGATGTTTTGCCAATTTTTCACTGGTTAGCAATGGCAGGAAAAGTCAAGCCCAGGGAAATGTTTAATACTTTTAATATGGGGGTGGGGTTTGTGGTGATCATTGCCCCCGATCGGAGTGAGGAAATCATTCAATTTTTTGTCTCGCAAGGCATCAAGGCATCTGCGATCGGAACCGTTGTTTTAGGGTCGGGTAACTTAGTTGGGCTGCCCGAATAAAATCGTGACCAAAACTCGTAAACAATTTGGTCAGCACTGGCTGAGAAGTGAGAAAGCCCTGGCTAAGATCGTCAGTTCTGCGGAGTTAGGAGAAGCCGATCGCGTCCTAGAAATTGGCCCAGGCACAGGTATTTTGACGCGGCATTTGTTAGCTCAAGCTCAAGCAGTTGTAGCAGTAGAAATTGATCGAGATTTGTGTCAGCTTCTTTCAAAGAAATTGGGGCAAATCGACAACTTTCTACTGCTACAAGGGGACTTTTTGGCGTTAGATGTAGACAATCTGCTCGAACCTTTTCCGGCGTTTCAACGACCCAATAAAATCGTCGCTAATATTCCATACAATATTACTGGCCCGATTCTGGAAAAACTGCTGGGAACGATCGCCCATCCCAACCCAATTTTATTGGAGTCGATCGTGCTGCTCGTGCAAAAAGAAGTAGCGCTGCGTCTGTGCGCCCGCCCCAATTCCACGCACTTTGGCGCTTTATCCGTTCGGGTGCAATATCTCGCAGCTTGTGAATTTATCTGTGATGTGCCTGCCAAGGCCTTTCAGCCACCGCCCAAGGTAGATTCGGCGGTAATTCGGCTGCGGCCGCGGGCGATCGCGCAGCCTGCCCTAAATCCGCGTCATTTAGAGAATTTGATCAAGGCCGGCTTTTCTAGCAAACGCAAGATGCTGAGAAACAACTTGAAAAGTACGATCGATCCAGATTTGCTCACTCAAATTCTCGAATCGTTAGGCATCAATCTTCAGGCAAGGGCAGAAGATCTGAGCGTAGAGCAATGGGTAGAACTGAGCAATCAAGTGTTCAGCCTCAAAGACTTGGCGGTCAGATCTCCGGCTTCTTGATTAAGCCCCAACCTCGGAGACGGGTTCTGCGATCGTGCCTGCGGCCGCCTGCTTTTCTTTTGCCAACC
This sequence comes from Leptolyngbyaceae cyanobacterium CSU_1_3, assembly GCA_012034655.1. GTDB lineage: Bacteria > Cyanobacteriota > Cyanobacteriia > Leptolyngbyales > Leptolyngbyaceae > JAAUOZ01. Next base: position 11,643 of record JAAUOZ010000158.1, read on the forward strand.
GCCGCTTGCGCGCATATAGCTGAATAAACGCCGCCATGGCGATCGTCATCCCAAAGATCAGCCAGGCAGTTGCATCAGTCGGCACATCATTCTTGAAGATTGCCAACATTACAATGATCACAAACAGCACCGTTGGAAACTCGTTAAACCAGCGAAACTGTTGCCCTGTCAGAGTGCAAGTATCTGTCGCCAGCTTTTTCATAATTCTCAGGCAGAGATGGTCGTAGACCAAGAGTGCAGCAACTAGCGCAAGTTTGAAGTGCATCCACGGTTGCTTGAGCACGTCCGGTTCGGTGTAGACCAGACCGATCGCCATCACGATCGTCAGAATCAACGCCGGAGTCATAATAATCCGATAAAGGCGTTTCTCCATGATCTGATACTGGTTTTTGAGAATGCTACGAGCAGGTTCTGGCTGCTCATTGGCTTCTGCGTGATAGACAAAAAGCCGAGGTAGATAAAACAACCCTGCAAACCAGCAAACAATTCCTACAATATGAAATGCCTTAAACCAGAGATATGCCATGAATGAAATCCTCTAGAAAATTGAATTCAAAACGTCTACCAAGTCTTATTTTCAATCATCAACGGGCATGATGTTCTGGCTGCTTAACAAAAGATGAAAGATGGAGGAGAAGCGATTGAAGAGCCTGTGGAAAACTTTGGTGGGAAGGGGAGGGTGAAGATTGGGGAGATTTGGAAAATTTTGAGGTGCGATCGCCTAGAAGTCAGCATTTGTACTAGTTTCAGCCAAATGGGGACGATCGTGGGCTTTAGACCTTTCGGGGGATAATTGCTCAAATTGTCAATCCAGGAAAGCGCTAAAATTTGCCGCGATTTAAGCTGAGATAAACGGTAGGACGGCGCTTTCCGGCTGTGTGAGGTCAAGAAATCTTGAGATTGTTAGATAGTTTTCCACAGAAAAACCAATCTGCAAGGGTTGAGTGCTCTCTCCTGTGGAAAACTCCCCTTAGTCTGTGGAAAAGCAATTAAGCAACAGAAAATTTTGGCGATCGAAGATTCTCAGCCGTAGGGGTTTGTCGGTAGACTAATCAGCCGAATTTTTGAAGTGCGCCAGCGAAACCTGAATTCCTAAGCCAAATAGTCCGATCGCTGCCAGACCAAAGACCCCCGTTCCTAGGGCGCTCATGCCTACTACCAGCGTTCTGACGGCAACAGCAATATTGGCAGTTGTGACGTTGTGATACTGCAAAGGCTGGTTTGCAAACGCGAGGGCGATCGCACGGGTCATGTTGTAGAGCACCAGAGAAATGCTGCCTGCAACGATCGACCCAGCGAGACAGCGTAAAGGGCTGGGAGGCGCAACACTTTCGGGAGGGGAGTCAGGCATAGTGTGGCGAGTGTAAGGCGACGATTGTAGGGCAACGAGTGAACCTTTCGCTTTAATTCTACCGTGATCTGTCTCGCGCTTTTGGTCTCGCGTTTTTGGTCTCGCGTTTTGGTCTCTATGTCAGTTGTCAGTAGGAAGGCAGAATGATTGCTCAGGCGCATTTCGACTCTGCTCAAGGCTCAAAATCTCCCCTAGAGGAGGATTTTGGCTCCGCTCAACCCTCCTCTAGATTACTTACTTGCCCGTTGATGATTTCTCAATATACTTTGTCAGGGCATAAAATTAAAGATTTTGGACGGGGTGCAGGGGTTCCACCCCTGGCTGGGGGCGCAGCCCCCACACCCCTTCTAAACCAAAATCTATAGGCTGACGCAGTATAGCTCTTTAATGAGTTGCCAAACGCACCCC
>JAAUOZ010000159.1 GCA_012034655.1 Leptolyngbyaceae cyanobacterium CSU_1_3
CGGCGGATATCTTCCGGTTGCAGGAGGTTGAGCGGGCGGCGGCGGAACTGTTTCGCGGCTCAGGCCTGATCGATATCGACGCGATGGCGGTGGTGTCGCTGACCGACCACATGGCGGCCATCGAGGCGGGTCTTTCGCTGGCGTGCCACGTAGATGGCAGGATTGCGGGCTTCGTCATCGGCGAGTGGCAGGGCGAGGACATGTACCTGCACGAACTGGACGTCGATCCGACTTTCCAGCGGCGCGGCGTCGGGGCTTCGCTGGTGCGGGCGTTCATCGAGATGGCTGAGGCGAAGGGCGCGCGGGATATCTATCTCGCGACGTTCCGCGATCCGCCGTGGAATGCGCCGTTCTACCGCGAAGATGGGCTTTGCCCGACGTGACGCGGGGCGACTACCTGCCCTGGATGACGGCGCTGGAGGAAGGCCAGGCGCTGGCCGCCTCGCCGGTGCTGCGGGCGCTGTAGGTGAGCCAGACCGCCAGGCAGACCAGCACGTTGCACATCACGCCGCGGAAAAATGCCGTCCAGGGCGCGAGCGATCTTTTGGGTGAGAAACACACTCAACCAAAACGAAAAAATCAAGGTGACTCCCTGAAGAAAAGCAATCACAGCCGGATCGGCAACCGCGATCGGCAGGCTCATATTTTGAGTGTCTGCGCCAAAGGTAGCGATCGTCACGGGGATGATGCGTCCGGCTTCGGTCAGTCCGAGTCGCAAATAGTGGGCAAGACTGCTCCCCAGCACGAGTGGCAGATAGCCGTAAGCGAGTTCTAGAAAGGGTCGAGTTTTGGGGTTGAGTAAACGAATCAGGGAATGGGAAAACAGCGCGATCGCAGCCGGAACCAACAACGCTAAAACTGATATTGCGGTGTGAATTCTAAAATCACTAAGATGCAAGCTCCAGCCAAACTGCTGTTCTATCTCTGGCAACCGATGCAAAAACACTGCACCGAATAGCAAAAACAGAAGTGAAACTTCGGCATAGCTAGGTTTGTGGGTAGTCCACAGTTCGATGCCAGGGGGTCGGAGGTTCAATTCGACCGATCGATGGGGGCAGGCTTTGAGGCAAGTCATACATAGCACGCAGTCTTTGTTGTCTTGCAGTTGGGCAGGGTGAGAATAGAGAGGGCAGCCTTCCGTTTCTAGTCCTTCACCTTTTTGGGGGCCGCCCTTATAGCATTGATAGGTGGTGCAAGTTGCCGAGCAGATGCCCTGCTGGGCCCGCAGTTCGATGATCGAGAGTTTGGCAAATAGACCATTCATGCCGCCGATCGGACAAAGATAGCGACACCAAAATCGCCGCTCAAAAAGGAGTGAGAAAATCACCGCTCCTGCGGTAATGAGAAGCAGTAAACAGCCCGACAGGTAAGCGACATTTTCTAAGTTCCACAGTTCTTCCCAGAGCAAAATCAGGGCAAACAAACCAAACAAAAACCACCCGCCCCATTTTTCTGCCTGTTGGCGTGGCCAGGGTCGCAACTGTCTGGGGTTGACCCAGAGGGAGATTTTTTGAGCTAGTTCCCCGTAAATCATAAACGGGCAAACGGCGCACCAGGCTCTCCCGGCAAACGGAAATGTCGCTAAAATGAGCATCCACCACCAGGCCCAAAATAAATTGAGGGCCGCGTTACGATCGCGGGTTTGGGGTGCAAACATCAATACTGCCACGGTGATAGCGAAGAACCCCAGGGTGAATCCATAATTGATCCGATCGGGATACCAGGGGCTTCGCAAAAACTGCCGCAGCTTGGGATAGACATTGAGAAGATTGAGGCGAAAACGCCTGGCTCTGGTGCTGACCGACCAAAATACTTCTTCGGTGAGTTCGGCGGCTCCATTAGATTGAACGATCGCCCGTTCGATCAAGTTTGTAGCTCCGTGGAATTACCAGGAAAATCGTAGCCTTGCAAGCGGCGGAGCGCTTCTGGAGTCACTTTGGGTAGAGGAAGTGCTCTGGCTCGACTGGTCAGACTGAGGTAATAGTCCAACATGTTGGCGACATCTGTCTTGCGAACTCGTAGGGGCGGAATTTTGATCGTATGCCCAATCAGCTTGCAGCGCTCTAGCCCAGAGAGAATGCGTTCTGAGGTCATCATGATCCGCGCTTCGCAGTGACGGGTCTTAGGCGTAGGTTCTCCGTCTCGCCCGATCGGGGTATATGAGCCGTTGTCTAGAAGCTGCACGAGTCTTTCTTCGAGGTCGGCGGGAATGTCTTCAAGGTTGTTGAGCAGCAGGGTTCCACGACCGATCCAGTCGAGCAGACCAGGCTTGCCAGGGGCGCGACCAAAAAGCTCTGCCCCGTTGGGTTGGAGGGTGTTGCAGTTGACTTTGATCAAAGGTTCTTTACGATCGCGAGACCCAAAGTGAATCAGCCCCACAGCGTTATCTTTCTCCAGTCCGGGTTCACCAAAAACCAGAACCGATCGCCGATCGCTGGCAGCTTTTTTAATGTCTTGCCGAATGCGGATTGCGTAGCGACTGGAGCCGACAATACCCCGTTTGACCCTGGAGACAAGATAGGGGCGCAGGGCAGTTTGGCGATCGCGCTCGTAGGCAAGTTGTGAAGAGACCTGTTCGAGTTCGTCGGCGAGTTGGCGGGAGATTGTTTGGGAGAGTTCGGGGTGCTGTTGAGACAGGGCAAGAAACTCGGCCCGGGAAATCGTCCACAGCACGCATTCATCAAGGGTGATGGTAGTTTCTGGGGCGGGTTCGTCCAAGAGCAATTCTTTGAGGTAAAGCACTGTGCCAGGAAGCAACTCGGTGGCTTTGGTGACTCCTGCTGGGTGGGTGCGATCGCTCTCAATTTGCCCTGAGTAGAGAATGTAGAGGGCAGGCGGCGGAGTATCTTTGAGTGCAAGAGGATGGTTTGCAGGCAGGGTCTCTATTTGCAGTACCGTGGCGATCGCCTCCAACACTGAGTCAGAGAGGGATCTAAGGAGGGTGTTTTGTTTGAGCCAGGCTTTGCGCGTGAATTCTGGTGTAGATTCCATACGGCCTCCGATGGGTTGCCTTCTTCGCTTCACTTGAGTGTCCAACAGAAGCGTCTCTAAGGGAAGGGCAAAAGAAAATCTCCAAAGAAAATCCCTGGAGAAACTTAGGATGCCCCCATCCCAACCTTCTCCAGGGAGTCTGTGCTCTATTCATGTATTAGAATACGGTCGAGGATAGGGTCTCCCCTTCCTCCAAGGGGGTCGTCCAATTGGGTGATTTAGGGTGCAACTTTGTTGCTGTCAGTTCCTAAAAGTTCAGCGATCGCCTGATGTTCTGCGGGAGGCTGAGAGGGGAGGGCTTGACGCGCATCGGTAATCAACCAGTCTAAAGACGCAGCTTGAACGTCGATCGTCGCTCCAGTCTTGTCCACACAATACCGACCGTAGACTAGCTTGTCTACCAGCCGCACCCCTGGCCCCAGCCGAGAATATTCAAAAATGACGCTGTTATCTACGGTTGCCCCACTGCACACCCAGCAGTTTGGCCCAATCATCGTCGGGCCGACAATTTTTGCGCCGTCCTCAATGCAGGTCATGCTGCCAATGTAGACCGGCCCCTGAATGTCCACCTTGTCCCAGTTCACAGAGACATTCAGCCCGGTGTAGATGCCAGGTGCAACCTCCCGCCCAGGGATATCCACATTTTTGACATCCCCCTTCAAAACGCTGCGAATCGCGTGCCAATAGTCGGGTACTTTGCCAATGTCTACCCACTCAAAATTCATGGGCAGCGCGTAGAAAGGCGCACCCATCTCGACCAACTTGGGGAAGAGTTGCCCCCCAATGTCGTATTCTTCACCAGATGGAATGTAGTTGAGGATTTCGGGTTCAAAAATATAGATGCCCGTGTTGATGTTGGTGCTCAGGGCCTCTTCGACCGAGGGCTTTTCCTGAAAGGCTTTGATCCTGCCCGATTCGTCTGTGACGACGACTCCATAGCTAGGAACTTCTTCACGGGGAACGGTTTTTGTGATCACGGTGGCGATCGATCCCTTTTCTCGATGCCACTTCAGGGCGGCCGTCAGATCGAGATCAATCAGCGCGTCGCCGCATAGCACCACAAAGCTATCATCAAAAAAGGGCGAGAAGTCTTGAATCTTCTTCATTCCACCCGCCGACCCCACGGCTTCTCCGACCAGTTCGCCATCGACAATTCTGCCCTCAAACGAGTAGGCAATCTGCACCCCAAAGCGCTGCCCGTCTCGAAAGTAGCTCTCGATCTCGTGGGCCAAATGGCTCACATTCACCATGATTTCATCGAACCCATGCTGACGCAAAAGTTCGAGCAAAAACTCCATCACAGGCTTTTGCAGAATCGGAATCATGGGCTTGGGTGTCGTATACGTAATCGGACGAACCCGTGTACCCTTCCCGGCTGCCAGAATCATGGCTTTCATAGATCGTTTTCTCTCAACCCTACACCGTCAAAATTTGAAGCGATTTGTTTTTTAGGGGTCAGCCCAGTCGTTAGGAGAGGCTCTCACCAACCACCCACTCAGCTAACCGTTGAGGCTAACCGCTTGAGCCGACTTTTGGTAAATTGACCTTTGGTGAAGTGACCTCTAGTGAATATAGCGGTTCTCGGTCAGATTCAACACCGTCGAAAGACCGAACCCCTAGACTCTCCATTCTGGGCAGCCTCCAGAAGTTGAACTCTTCGCGCTGCCAAAAGTACGATCGTACTTCTAACAGAACTCAGAATTGCTGCTAACCTCGTCAACCTTAGCGTACCCAATAGCCTCTCGTCGAATGATTCGGCGCAGCAGCCCTAGTTAAATTATTTATACAAATATTAGTTGATTTTCAGCTAATCTATTATCGCTGACGACTGCGCGATTGGTCTGGCAAAATTTAGTCGAGCAAAACACTGGTGGATATTCTGATTGACTGACAAAGCTCGAACCGCCCTCACCCCAACCCCTCGCTCTAGAACAGGTGAGTCGCTCTGAAATCTAGTTTTGTTCCCCTTCTAACCCTTGGGGGAGAAAGATTGGGGGATGGGGAGAAAGATTGATCAGTCAACCAGACTGGACATTTCAGTTAAACCATCAGAGAGGAGCAGCGATTTAACCCGGAGATCCTGGTAAAACTCTTCTTGTGCCAGTTCTACCTTAGATTGAGCAGACAGCAGCAGCAGCGCCCAAAACACCCCCACCCGCTCATGATTGGGATGGGCCGCATGGGCAGCTTCTTCGGGGTCTTGAGGGCGCTGTGTTTTGAGTGCCACCCAAAATTCTAGAACCAGATCGAAGTCGATCCAGTCTTGACCCTGGGCAACGTCTGTCCAGTGATCGAGAAAGAACTGCTCGATCGCCACAGCCATTTCTGAGAGATTCTCTTGGTGAGCGAGGGCGGCGATCGCTTTGACGGCCTGCGATCGAGTTTGTTTTTTGGGGCGGTGAATGGGCGATCGTGGCGCTTTGTCTTCTAGGGCTTCGGCGATCAGTTGGAGTTGGTCAATTAGTTCTTTGAGGGTGACGCGGCGGTTGCGAGGCGGCTGAGCGACGGCTCGACGACGCAGTTGACGTTCCAAGTTTAAGGGCAAGGCGTGGCTACCAAAATCTGCCCCATCCAAAATATCTGCGTCGTCAAACTCTTCATCGGCAGCCACCGGGTCGCCATCAGTTATACTGTCTGCCTTCAGCAACAGCAGCATAGAGGCATAGAGAAAAGCCTGCCCCGACTGAGACAGGTTAGATTCATACTGTTCTCGTCCGATCGTGACGGTGGGTGCGAGTTCGCTCAAGAAGCGATCGATGACATCAATTACCTTCACATCCCAGGGATCAATTTCTCCCCGTTCGGCCAGGTCAATCAGGAGGGCGATCGCGTCTTGCGCGAGTGAGAGGGTCATAGGAGGGAGGAAATAAACAAGGAGGAGGGAGGAAAAAGGTGCTCGTGAGCGTTTTGAGCCGGGGCTGATTGCGGGCAGGTTGCTCTATGGTGACACGATCGTCTGAAATCGCTCACTTGATTTTGATCTGAGCAAAGTAGACGGCCGCCACAACGATAAGCAACAGGAGCACGATCGGAACCCATAGACTCCACAAGCTACTCGGATCAATCCATTCCTTCCCCATCCCTCCTCCTCATCTTTTATCCCTCATCCGTCTTTTGTCATTGAGCATATACCTCTGCATCTGCATCCTGAGATGACCCTGCTGGTAGTAAGCGCTGTTGCTCTTGAATTTCTGCTTTGTAGCGTTCTACATCTTCTTCTAGTTCGTGGATGCGATCTTCGCGGATGCTGATTTCGCGGCGGCTGTCTACCATGCGCTGAAGTTGGCTCCATACGCTAAAGACCCATGCCATGACTGCGCCGATGCCCATTGCCAAAATGAGTTCGATCGACAGTGGAGCCTGCACCTGTACCCCTTCCACCACGCGAATTATCGCTGGTTCTGTGTTTTCAATTCCAAACAAAACTAGGGCTAAACAAATCACAAAGATTAGCAAAAAATTAAGCTGTCGCATTGTGTTGACTCTCCAATCGAGCGGTTCTTAGACAATTTTTGGGAAGATGAGTCGCAAGAAAAACCAGCCTCAAAAATTCAGACTCAATTATGCAGCAGTCTGAGATCGGGTCTCGAAATTCATCGCTTTTTTTTCCCATCTCGCTTTTCTTTTGAGCAGTCAATCTTCGATCGAGGAGGGTTTGTGAATCATTTCGGTTACGACGATCGGGGGTGAGTTGAAACTGCGGAGGGCATCGATCGTGCCTTTGAGCGTGCCTGCGATCGGCACGGCGACCACGACTCCGATAAATCCGGCAATTTGTAGCCCGATCAGCAGGGCGATAAAGATCCAGATGGGGTTGAGTCCGGTGAAGCTACCCATAATTTTGGGGGGCGAGGAGGTTGTCTCGAATCTGCTGCAAAATGGTGGCCGCGATCGCCACCTGAAACGCCAACCACACGCTCTGAAACATGACCAAAATTGTCACAATGCCAATTCCCAACGTTGCGCCGATGAAGGGGATCAATTCTGCAATGCCGATGATCAGCGCAAACAGCAGCGTAAAAGGAACCTTGAGCACCAGAAAAATAGGAATTAGCCCACCCGCCATAAAGAGCGCTAACAGAATTTGGCTGAGAAAAAAGTTGTGAAAATTGAGCCGCAGCGACTCGCTAAACGGGATTCCATACTGAGCGGGCAGCAGGTTGATCAATCCTCGCCACAGTCGAGCACCATAGAGCAGCATATAGAAGGCCAACACAATGATCAAAATGGTATCAATGAGTCCAGAAACCGTGCCCAATGCCAGTCCCAGGGCTTGGGTGGCATATTCTTGGGTTTGGCTTTCAATTTGGGTGCTGATCCGCCCGCCAAAGCCTTTGAGGTCGATCGGTAGATTGCGGGCTTTGGCCCAGGTGTCCCAGGCATCCAGGTTGTGCCGACTGGCTTCTAGCCAAGCAGGGATTTTCTCTACTAGTAGCTGATTGATCTGAGTGATCAGAATCGGAACCAGCGTCACACCCAAAATGCCAAGCACTGTCACCGCTGCCAGCAGCACCAGCACAACAGCCCCCGTTCGCCTGATCTTGGCCCGCTCAAAAAACTCCACGGGATAGTTGAGCAAAAATGCCAGAATTGCCGAAACTACTAGCACCGTGACCAGATGCTCAAAGTAGCGCAACACCTGACTGAGAAGCCACACATTGAGGGCGACGATCGGCCCACTCAGACCCAAGATTAGCAGTCTGCGAAGTTGTAATGCATCGGAACGACGGGACATGCTTGCACAGGGAAGGGTGGCGCGACAAAAGAGAGCTAGCCCAACTCAGAGCTTCACTGAGCAGACGACTAAGAAACGGGTTGCGAGGGTGGATGTGACTTAAAGTTTGCCTTAAAGTAGATGCCACCCGCCACGAGTAGCGCAATCATTAACGTACCAATTCCGAGGGGGCTGGGTAGCCAAAAAGCAGATTCTAGGTGATTTTTCTGCCCTGGTTGAAGCGTCCAAATGAGTTGATTGCCTTCGCGACGGACGATCGTCGCGCCCATATTGCGCGCTCCCCAGGGAGTCGTCAAACTAAATTCTAGTTCAATTAGAGAACCAGGGCTGAGCAGCAGTTCACCCTCAGAAGATTGAACGCCCAGCGATCGCAAGTCCACATCGTAGATCAATCGAGTCCGTTGCAGGAGCAAGAAATTTCCCTGTTGGATGGTCAAATGCGAATCGATTTTTGGCAGATCGGGGGTTCGACCGGAGCGAGGTTTTTGAGCAGCGATCGCCCGACTAAAAAACTGATTAAATTTTCTCTCTAGCTCTGCCCCATTGCCAAACGGAATTGTCACCAAAACTTCTTGATCAGAGAGACGTTGGGTATCGCCCTGCACGCTGCGAACCCGTTTCTCGACATCATCAAGCCATACCTGCCCCGTGGTGGTCAGCCGTTCGTCCAGTCGGATGTGTTGCACGATCGCCCCTCGATTGGGACTCTCAAAATTAACCCCCACATCGTAGTGCACACAGCCCGATAACATCAGCGCCGAGACTAGAACCACCCAGAGGCGACCCGATCGCCGAACCAGAGGCGCTCTAAAAATGGCTATTCCCAAAATAGGCGCTCTAAAAACAGAGGCGATCGCCCTAGCAATTTTATGAAGCGCAGTTCTGTAAAACATAGGGCAAGAGGCATTGATATCAACTAACATCTAAGCAGAAAAGAGAAGCGACGAGCGCAGCAGCCAAGAAATCTGCCCAAAAAAATGAGTAGCGATCGCTCCCGCTAAGGAGTGAGGTGAAATTACAGCCTACTAGGGGAGATTTTGAGCCTTCAGCGGAGACGAACTGCGTCTGATCAATCATTTCCCATCGAATTCACGTTGAAATATCGAGCAAAAATGAACTCTAGTAAGGGCGGCACTGCCGGGGACTGAGCGGGGATAAATGATTGATCCGCAAGCTCCTAACAAATCACTAATTTAGCCAGATCAGGCTGCCAAGAATGAGTCCCGTTGCAGCCAGGGCCACCCAGATAAAGCGATTTTGAGTGTTGACCTGGCTCAAATCTACGGGTTCTGGAATCACAGGACGAGGCTTCTCAGGACGCTTGCGAGGCGTGACGGGGGCAAACTTCGACACTCCAGGATTGTCGTCTGAGCCATTGTCAGGAAGTTTTGACAGATCAGGAATTTCGGTCAGCCATTCGGGACGAGTTCTGAGTAAAGGTGCTTCTAAAATGTAGAGCAGGCGCTTCCCCTGTTGACGAATTTTGTAGTCGGGGTGGCGGCTAACCTGGCGACACAGGGCGATCGCTTCCGATCTCAATGTGGCGGCTTCGTAGGCGGTGACTAACCAAATTTGCACCTCTCCACCCAATTGAGAACCGGGTTCGATCAGAGCCAGCGATCGCTCCAAGCTTTGGACTGCTTTGCGATAATCCCCGCGCTCAAAGGCATCTTTACCCGCCTGATATTCACTTTGAGACAGGGCTAAACTTTCAGAGGTCACGGTTTTTTGACTCGAACGATCGTATCTTTGTCATCCTAAAACATTCGTTGCCTTGAGTTCTATATCTTAGGGTTTACTCAGCGATCGCTCTGCTTACCCAATCGATTTCCCCCACCCAATCAATTCACTCACAGCCCATAGCAGATTCTCCTGGCTCCACAGATTCCAAAAAAGCACAGGAGAATCGCTCTAGCCCATTCTTTCCATCCCTCAACCATTCCCCCAATTGTCACTCTCGTTATCGTTAGACTCGATCGGACGGTAATCTACATAATCGTCTGAGGGGCGCTCTGGCCCATTGCGGCGAGACGAACCTTCGTCGGTGCGGGGCCGTCTGGGTCGAGAAGACTGGCTTCGCGAGGGCGAGGGGCGATCGTCGGTGCGATTTTCTGCTCCCCAAGAAGTGCTGTAGCTGCTCGATTCACTGGTTGTATCAATGATCGGTTCATCCGTGCGGGACTGTCGGCGCGGACGATCGATCGAATCTAGACGAGTATCAGAATTGCGGCGGGTCGTAGGGCGACGAGCAGGACGATCATCATATTCATCGCGGCTGGTTCGCTCGTTGCGGCTGCCCTGAATGCGAGGACGACTGACCCGATCGTTGATCACCTCTTGATCTTCAAAGCGAGCATCGTAGGTGTCGTATCGCTTACTCACAGGACGTTCTCTATCGACGATCGGAGTGTTTTTCTTGGCTTGCTCGGTCGAAACACGACGCAAACGCAGATTCTCGACCACAAAGAAAATTGCCGCACCCGTCAGCAACACTTGGCCAAACTGCATGATCGGGTCGAAACGCCAACCATAAAAAATCAAGATCAAGCCGCACAAAAGCCCAACGGCTGAGAAGAAAATATCGTGATCTCTAGATAACTCAGGACGCGCCGATCGCACCGCATACAGCGCTGCTCCGCCGACCGCAAGGATGATACCTGAGACGCTTGCAAGATTGAACTGAAAATTAACCATTCCCGGTCTCCTCGGTAAATCCTATGTTAGCGAGTGTTAGCGAGTTGCGTCTATAATCTCTACTTTCTCAATCATATAGTCTCAATCATATAGCCGTCGCCGTGGATAGGGTGGTGGAGGCGAGTCAGAAAGCCTACCCAGCCTTGTCGCATAACCAATTGGCTCGGCGCTGAGCTTTTTGATGACCCAAGCTATTGCTTTTCTGAGATTGCAATTAGATGACAAAATTAGATGACAAGTAATGCAGCTATTGAACCTCAGCTTTTGCTATTTCAGACAAAAACCTCAGTCTGAGAGAGTTAAATCTACTGTAACTGAGGTTTCGATCGACGAGTAAAAAGTTGGCAATGGAATTTGCCCGCCGCGCAAAATGTTGAATTTTTACAGATTTTCTAGGAGCGTCTGATCTTATCTTTTTGGCTAATGAAAATGAGGCCAACGGTCGCTGGAACCAGCACAATCAAAAGACCTGCAACGAGGCTTCCTAAAAAGTTTGCTAAAGAAGGAGTCATAAGATTCAAGTGTCCTCTGTTTACAACAAGCAATCTTAATTTTAGGGGTTCGTCACCCCGTTGCATAGCTCCTTTGCGGGGATTTCTAAAGAACCGAGGTTATTCTCCACCGTAACATTGCCCGTGCAGCGATTTGCTCCTGATTGGCTTCTAGGGGTCTATCAAGAATTTTTTGAGGCGTTGAAAACTCCTTAAAAATAGCCTCCCCCCTTCCCTATTCATCATTCAAACAAGTTGTGGAGGCAGAGGGAAGTTAGAATTAAGTTACAAAGCTTTAAGATTTTGACATCTCATGGATTTTTCTAGCATCGCTTCTTTGTCGCTGAGTCTGCTGTTGGGCGCAATGACCTTCTTGTTTATCTTTCGGATTGTCTTGACATGGTATCCGCAGGTTGATCTGGCGAAATTTCCATTCAACGTGGTGGCAGTGCCGACGGAGCCATTTTTGTCACCCACGAGAAAGCTGATCCAACCGATCGGGGGTGTAGACATTACACCGATCGTCTGGGTCGGCATCTTCAGTCTCGTCCGTGAGATTTTGCTGGGGCAGCAAGGCCTAATTACGATGGCAATGCGTTAACTAACTCGGTCACAAAAGACACCAATGAGGTGAGTTTCGACTCTGGTCAACTCACAAACGGCGCGAGGGTTGAGCAAAATCGAAACCCGATTTTATGCCATGCCCCGATCGCTGGGGACATTGTGTATTGATCGATCCCTTACTGCTTGGGCTTCATCATAACTTTGTCCACAAAATTGGTATAGATTTCGCCTCTGAGGAATTCAGGGGTTTCGAGAATTCTTTGGTGAAAGGCGATCGTGGTGGGCAAGCCCGTTACGGCACATTCTCGCAGGGCACGCTTCATACGACGGATTGCCGAGGGGCGATCGCTGGCCCAGACAATGAGCTTGCCAATCAGCGAATCGTAATAGGGGGGAATTTCGTAATCGGTGTAGACATGAGAATCCATTCTCACGCCAGGGCCGCTAGGGGGCAGGTAGCCGCTAATCCGTCCGGGGCTGGGGCGAAAGTTGTGGTCGGGGTCTTCAGCATTGACACGACACTCGATCGCGTGACCTCGCAAAATTACTTGATCTTGAGTCAGACCCAATTTTTCACCCTGGGCGATGCGAATCTGTTCAGCGATCAAATCAAGACCTGTAATCATTTCGGTAACGGGATGCTCGACCTGAATCCGAGTGTTCATCTCCATAAAATAAAACTCGCCGGATGGGTCAAGCAAAAATTCTACGGTTCCCGCACCGACGTAGTTGATCGACTGAGCGGCAGCGACGGCGGCAAGACCCATTTTTTCGCGCAGAGCCGGAGTCAGGGCAGAACTCGGCGCTTCTTCTAGCAATTTTTGGTGACGGCGCTGAATCGAGCATTCTCGCTCACCCAGGTGAATCACATTGCCGTGGCTGTCTGCCAAAACCTGAAACTCAATGTGTCGGGGGTTTTGGACAAATTTTTCGACATATACACCCGGATTGCCAAACGCGGCCTCTGCTTCCCCCTGGGCTGCCAAAAATAGCTTGCCAAGTTCCTCGTCGGCCAGAACAAGCCGCATTCCTCGCCCGCCGCCACCCGCCGTTGCTTTGATAATGACTGGGTAGCCGATCGAGCGGGCGATCGTTCTGGCTTCGTCTTCATCGTGTACCAGCCCCTTACTCCCAGGAACTGTCGGTACGCCAACGCGCTGCATCGTTTTTTTGGCGGTAGATTTGTCGCCCATCGATCGAATCGAATCCGGCGAGGGGCCAATAAAGGCAATCTGGTGATCGGCACAAATCTCAGCAAATCGGGCGTTTTCTGCCAGAAACCCGTACCCCGGATGGAGGGCGGTGGCGTTGCGCGTCAGTGCAGCCGCAATGATATTGGGAATGTTGAGATAGCTTTTGCTGCTGGCGGGTTCACCGATGCACACAGCTTCGTCTGCCAATTGCACATGGAGGGAATGGCGATCAATGGTCGAATGAACCGCAACGGTTCCGATCCCCATTTCTTCACAGGTGCGAAGTATTCGTAGGGCAATCTCTCCCCGATTTGCAATGAGAATTTTCGAGAAACGCATCTTCTAATTTTTGTTCTTGTATTTTGTAGAATAATCGCTTGTGAGTAACGTCGGAAGACTTCTTGCAGCGATTCTCAACATAACCGATGTCAGAACACTATTGTTGACTAGCACTTCCAAATTCAAAATTGAATACCTCACATAAGCCTTTCAACAAAAGAGATTGACAATTCTTAACAATTAGAGCGATCGTTGAAACGATATATACTGCGTCAGCCTATAGATTTTGGTTTAGAAGGGGTGTGAGGGCTGCGCCCCCAGCCAGGGGTTCCACCCCTGCACCCCGTCCAAAATCTTTAATTTATGCCCTGACAAAGTATAGAACCCTTCTGAATTTGGAATTGCTGATTG
>JAAUOZ010000160.1 GCA_012034655.1 Leptolyngbyaceae cyanobacterium CSU_1_3
GGCTTACAGGCTCTACGGTTTCAGAATTGAGCTATTTTTCAAAGTCAGGTGTAGCGCTAACTTTGAAAATAATATCCTGCTCACGGCTGAATCAGGGTTTGAGGTCTAAAACCTGCTCAAATTTTGTCCGAACCATTGTAATCAGTTAATCAGTTTTAGAGAACTCTGAAGTTCGGATTCTCTTAGTTCTCATGCTGGGTTCTACCACAAAAGGGCAGGTGTATGCCAAGACTAGATTACTTTGCTCCCGGTGTTTACATTGAAGAAATCGATCGCGGGAGTCGCCCGATCGAAGGTGTGCAGACGAATGTTGGCGGATTTATTGGCTTCACAGAAGCCGTTCGGGGTGGAGCAGAACTGTTTAAACCAATGCTCATCACCAGTTGGGATCAGTACCGCCAATACTTTGCGCGAGAAGGATCAGACGGTTTCACAGAGTTTGATGCGTATTTGCCTTTTGCGGTACAAGGGTGGTTCCTCAATGGTGGAGGGCGCTGCTATGTAATGAGCATTGGTACTGAGATTCCGGGCACTGTGTCTGAGCAATCCGAAACAGAAGTCGGTTACTTAATCAAAACAGCCACGAAGCAACCTGCTCTACGGTTTACGCTCAAGCCAGAAGTCAGTCAGCGCATCACGATCGCTATTCTGCCCGGAGAACCCGCAGCGATGCCGAACGATGATGATGCCGATCCTCCGGTTGCGGCTGAGTTCTTTGATGTGGTGGTAGTTCAGGACGACATGATTCTGGAAAGATTTAAAAATCTGACCATGAATCCAGAGGTTCAGCCAGAAGTCGGAACCTATGTCGAGACTGGCATCAATGAAGGAGTGCAGGTTGCCACCGAGACTCGCAGAATCTCACAGTACATTGTAGTTGCCGACGAGTCAGAGCGAGGACTCCCCCTCACCCGTCGCCCCATCAATGGACAGTATGAAGTCGCTCCCCCATTAGCACTACCAACTCCTCGCCAGTTCTACGGCAAAGTGCAGGGCGCTCGTGACGAACAGACCGGGATTCAAGGTAGCTTTGAGATTGACGACATTACTATTCTGGCGTTTCCCGACTTGATGCGGGCTTACGAAGCTCGTCGAGACGATGGCACTCGATTACTGGATCTCGATCGCGTCCACGGCATTATGGAACTGATGATCAGCCTGTGCGAGAATGCCAATCCTAATCCCGCAAATCGGATGGTTGTTCTAGATGCACCGCCCGATCAGGTCAAACCTCAAGATGTGGTGCGGTGGCTAGGAGACTTTGGGCGACGATCGATGTATGCAGCCCTCTACTATCCCTGGCTCAAGGTGGCTAATCCACGCAAAGAAGGTAAGCCGATTCTGATTCCTCCTTGTGGACACATGATGGGGATCTGGTCACGCATTGATGAAAGCCGTGGAGTTTATAAAGCGCCTGCCAACGAAACACCACGGGGTGTGATTGGGCTGGGTTATGACTGCAATTTTCGTGAACAAGAACTGTTGAACCCGATCGGCATTAACTGCATTCGGACATTCCCTAATCGCGGCATCAAAGTCTGGGGCGCACGTACCCTGGTCGAACCTGAGAAAACTGAGTGGCGCTATATCAGTGTGCGGCGGTTGATGAGCTACATTGAGAAGTCGATCGAGAATGGCACTCAATGGGTCGTCTTTGAACCCAACGATCAAGACTTGTGGGCACGAGTCACTCGCACCATTAGCAATTTTCTAGAACGTCTGTGGCGTGAAGGAGCCTTATTTGGCGCAACGCCTGAACAAGCATTTTATGTGAAGTGTGATGAGGAGATTAACACGCCAGAAACCATGCTCCTGGGACGTTTGTATGTAGAAGTAGGCATCAGTCCGGTGCGTCCGGCAGAGTTTGTGATCTTCCGCATCAGTCAGTGGAATGGACAAGAAGAGTAGGACAAGATTGGGATAACCCGTTCATTCAAAGTTAGTTCAATCCAGGAGAGTCGGTGATGGCAAACGGTCAGCCAGATGAAATTCTTGTTAGTTGTCGATTTTACTTTGAGGCAGATAGCTTAACCGATAAGCAAATCCTGGAGGTTTCTGGGCTATCGGCCGAAACGCCTGCTGCTGGGGGCGATAAAGTATTGGGTTCCACAAAAGAAGCGGTTAACTTGCGTCAGGCTGCCCCCACTCGCACCAAGTTTTCTCCAGTCACCGTCAAGGTCGTTGCGACCACTAATATAGACCTCTACAAGTGGTATGAAGACTGCAACAAAAATGGAGGCGGGAAATCTAATTGGTCTTCCAATCGCAAAGGAGCTTCGGTCACGGTTTACGACCAATCGGGGACTGAAAAGCTCGCTGGAATCTAGTCAACGCTTATCCCACTAAATACGAAGGGCCAAAGTTGGAAGCCGGATCAAATGATGTCGCCAATGAGACTATCACCTTAGTTCACGAAGGAATTGTTCGCATCAAGTAGACGCAATGCCAAACTTAATCGAGAACTTTCCAGAGATTCTAACAAGCTGTCGCTTTTATCTGGAGCTTAAGCTAGAAGGGAGTCAAGATCCCGTTGATGCCTACTTTTTGGAGTGCAAAGGGTTCAAGCGTAACCAAGAAGTGATTGAGGCTTGTGAAGTGACGGCTCAACAGTGGGGAGCGGCGAAATCGGGATTAGTCATGCGAACGAAGATTCCTGGAAACATCAAAACCAACAACGTGACGCTGCGGCGAGGCATGACACGATCGACGACCCTCTGGAGATGGTTTGAATCCGTGCAGCGAGGTAACTGGGCAAAGCAACAGCGCGATGGTTCTCTAACCATTTATAACCAGCAAGCGGTTGCTCAGGCAGTGTTTCAATTTCAGTCAGCCTGGCCGATTAGCTACAGTTTGACGGACTTGAGTGCCGGGAGTAATGACATTGAGATTGAAGAAATGGAACTCGCGATCGCAACCTTTACCCGAACGCAATAAATCACCGAAACGCAATCAATTCGACCTTGGTAGACAGTAGCGCTTTAATCTAATGTTTCAAACCGAATTTGAATTCACACTTCCCAAAGGGTTTGTTGACGCAGATGGAAACGTTCATCGACACGGGATTATGCGGCTTTCTAAGGCAATGGATGAAATTACGCCGATGCGTGATCTCCGGGTGAAGTTGAATCCTGCTTACGCAACCGTGATCATTCTCGCTCGTGTCATTACGCGATTGGGAGCCTTAGAAGAAATTACCCCTGTAGTGATTGAAAATTTGTATGCTTGTGATCTCAACTATCTGCATCAGTTTTATCGACGAGTTAATGAGTTAGAAGAAGAGCCGCTCAGTTCTCAGCCTACAGTTCCCGCTGGTCAGTCGTAGTTAGTAGGAAAATCAGGTGGTTAAGCTCAATGAGTTGTTTGAAGTAGGAGTCAGCCGATACCGGGAGATTTTGAACTTTATCCAGCGCCCTGGAGACATTTTGACGCAGAAGGGCAGACAAGCGGCTCAAGAGCGGTTTAACGAAATCGAGCTTCCTCTGGGTCAGCAATCTTCACAGAAGACTTCTAAACCACCTTCTGACAATGTGCAAGGCGTAGATCTTCAATCTGCTGAACGGCAACCAATCTCAGCCCCTTCTAGTCGTACTATGGTGGCGGACTCTAATCAAGTGCGATCGCAAGTCTCCGCAATTCGTTCTACCCCTAAGCCTCTTCATTCACCAAATGTTCCTCTACTACCAGACGACAAAGATCTGCGGGGGCGACGGGGTAAGTATCGCCGCGAGGGTGCTGTAGTACAAGTCACGGATCAATCTCGCCTCTATCAGGGCAAGCTCGTCTTTAATCAGAAACCTGTTTTAATTAAAGAGTATTTGTTGTTAGAACGCTACTTTAATCCGACTGAAGCGAGACAGGTTAAAGACCGTTTTGCAAATCTGGCGAACCTGAACTTAAAAGCGGGAGTTGGGCAAGATTTTCGCGTGGTTGCTCCGTGGGATGTGATCGCGCCTCCACATTCTAGCGATCGCTGCTGTTATTTAATCACTGAGCCGATTCTGAATAGCTTGACGCTAAAAGAATATTTGACGAAAAGAACGATGAGCGCCAAACAAGTGCGATCGTTCCTGAGTCAAGTGCTGCAAACGCTTTGGTTCTTACATCATCAGCGAGTTCGTTTGTCTAGTAGTGAACTGCGACCCGGAATTGCTCATGGGAACCTCAATCTAGATAGCCTGCTGATTGTGTCCAATAGTGCTGTCGCTGATGAACCAGATTTTCTAGTGTATTTAGCCGACTTAGCCCTATGGGAATATCTGTTTGTTCCAGTCAATCGCCAGCCGCCTAAACCTTCTGCTGCTCAAGACCTCAAAGATTTAGGCGCGATCGGTTATTACCTACTGAACAGTGAGACCGAACAAACTGAATTTCTGCCGCGATCGTCTCCTGTTCTGGATTCAAACTGGTTACTTACTGGCGATCGTCCCCTGAAAAAATTCATTCAGCAACTACTACGCGGTGAGTTTAAAGGCAGTGCCGAAAATGCTCGTCAGGCATTGCTGCATCTAGAGTCAGAAGCTCCGCCAATGACAATTTCTACAACTGACTCTGATACAGATCGATCTCAGCGATCGTGGCCAATTTTTAGATTTCTATTTGCATTAGGATTACTAACAGCATTGATCGGATTAGTTTTAGTGGGACTGCGGGCAATGATGGGTCAGGCTCCCATTCCACTGATTTCTCAACCTAAAATAACAAAGATTGTTGATGTCGTGCCTCCTGCTGGCAACTTTCAGTATCTTGTCAAAAAAGACGACATCTGGAGCTATGTCTTAAAGGTAGACAGCTTGTTTCCTACACTCAAACCTTAGAACAAGAACTTCATAATCGGCAGCCAATTCTACAATCCTATGTTCTCAAGCTATCCAATCAAGCAATGAGAAGTCAAACTCAACTGGGAAAAGCAGAATTTGCATTGACAAGTGCGATCGCTCCCTTCCCTAAAGAGTCGGGTTTAACAGAACAGGTCGTTGCTTATGATGGACTGGGTGTGTTTGTTGCTTTCAGTGATGCTCGCCGTGAAAATAGCATTCCCACTGCTCTCAACGGAAGAATTACGCTGGATCAACTGAAGCGAATTTATACCGGAAAGCTCACCGATGCGGGAGAATTAAACAAGAATCTGCGTGGACAAAAGATTGTTCCCTACATTCCAATCGATGATCCGCAAGCTTTGGAACTGTTCAAACAGCTTGTGTTGCAGGATGACACTCAGGAGTTTGACGATCGCAGCCAAAAAGCACAATTCCGACCCCGACGGACAAACTACAACCAGATGCTGGCAAAAATATTGGAGAGCTTTGAGACTACTCAATCAAGTGCAAAAACCGTGGGGATTGGGTTTGGACTGTTAAGCAAAATATCTGGACAATGTGCTGTTTATCCATTAGCGATCGCAGAAAAGGGGGAAGCCGTTCAACCACTCATTCAGAAAAATGGCGAACCTATTACTCCCAATACTAACCTGTGCAATACCAAGGGCGGTTATGCACCCAATTTAAAGGTGTTTTCATCTCGCAACTACCCTTGAGCTATCGCCTCTCAGTCGTCTACTTGCCCAACAATCAAACTGGACAGAAGTTTAGTGATCTACTCCAAACCGATGAGGGGCAATACTTACTCAACCAGGTTGGACTAGTCCCCGTGAAACCATTACCCAGCCTTCAACCATGAGCGATCGTCCTCAAACTTCCCAGCTAGTTGAACAAATTATGAAAGATCCTTTACTCCTGCAAAAACTACGCGATCGGGTCTACGAACTCTTACTAGAAGACATTCGCTATCAATCTGAACGCACAACTCACCCCAGGAGATACCGCTAATGCCAGCTAATCGCGATGCCAATCCCGAATCTAACTACATCACTGCTAACCGCTTTTATGTTGAACTAGAAAGCACGATCGCCGCTTCATTTACTGAATGTTCGGGGATGGGAGTCAAGCTCAAGCGAGAAGCCATTTTTGAAGGAGGTGTGAATGATCAACAGAGAATCATGGTTGGACAATCCGAATTTTCTGATATCACGCTTAAACGAGGCATGACAAACGATCTGACGTTTTGGACATGGATTAGTCAAGTCCTGGGGCAGTCTACTCATCGACGGCGTAACATTAACATTCTACTGTTTAATCAGGCAGGTGAAACGATTCAATGCTCTACCTTAATCGGTGCAATTCCGATCGCTTGGAAAGCGCCCTCTCTACAAGCTAACGCGACAACCTTAGCGATCGAGGAATTAACCCTAGCTTACGAAGGTTTGAAGATCAATAATTCTGGCGGGGGCGGCGCGATCGAGCTTCAAGATGGACGGGATAAGTTGGGATACTTTTCGGGTAGTTCATCAGGTAATGGTCTTTTAGATGCAGTGAACCCTTTGATATAGGTTGAAATTGTTCAGGATGCAACTGAGGAACGCTGATGGTACTGGCTCCGCTAGGTGTAAAATCTCTGCTGAAACCGTTAAAGCCTTTGGGTTTTGGCGTTCAATTGATGCGGCTGAACACACCTCTGGGACTACCCCGCTCACCTCTCCAGCCTCCTCCATTAAGCCCATTTTTACAAGCAGTTCTCATTGATCAGAATCAGGAATCAGATAGCTTTGAAGACTTTGCCTGGACACCCGGAAACTTCTCTGCAAGCGAGGAAAATCAGCCGTCCAATCTTCAAGAGCCAGCGATCGCCGCAAAGCTTTTAGACGCGACTCCTGCTATAGACTCGATTGTTCGACGACAACCATTAGGTAGACTTGAACCATTAGCACAAGCCTCCGATTTTTTACTTGCCGATGGGTTGTCTACTGAAGACGATCTTTCCTCTCCAACGACTCCCCAGGCAGAAACTCAGTCTAGTCAGCAAACTAATGCTTTAGAAGTCATCACACCCCAGCCAGACACATCTAAAGACTCGATCGTAGTAAGTAGAGAACCGAGTGTTGAAGACGTTTCAGAAGTCGCCACATCACAACCAGAAATCCCTGAAGAATCAGCCGCACTCAGTAGAAAATCGAGTATTGAAGAATCGGATCTACCTATTCACGAGGCTGATTTTAATGCGATCGAACCGGCCACTGAATTAGATAGTAGTCAACGAATCGATCGCCTCTCAGAGATTCCAGAGTCCATTTCACCAACAATTCCAACTGTAGAGCATTTGGATGAGTTTGTTCCTCAGACAGCCATCAATTCAGAAGTCAGAGCAGTATCAGAAACCGAGAGTATTACAAAGCCAGAGTTTGTATCTTCCGATCAATTAACTGAACCTTCACAACAACAAAGCAGATCGAACACTTCAGAACTTGTCCAAACGCAACAAGAACAAGCTCTTCCAGAACCTTCCTTCAATCACATTAATCTAAGTGCAACTGAAGTCTCTCGTGCAGACGAAACGCCGGAGCAGCTTTTTTCTCAGCAACCAGAAGCTACGCCGAAGTTGCCTTCTCAACCTTCTGAACCTTCTGAACCTTCTGAACCTTCTCAACCTTCTCAACTGCCTGATACGACTCAACAAAAGAGCCATCAAAGCATTGAGGAACTTTTGCTGACGGACAACACAGCGATCGCTCCAACAGAGGTAGCTTCTGCAAGTCCGCTACTAGACGACTCGGCGATCGAGCAATCACCATCCTTTCAAACAGATTTGCTTCAGCCTCAGCCACAGCCACAGCTTACTTCTGTTGAAAACCCTACTTCATCAGAAGTCTCAGAGACTCAAGCATCGGATCGAACGATCGCGGATACTACAAGCGAACCTATTCCTCTACAATCGCAGTCTACTACAGAAACTATCCTGGACAATGTTCCAGAAGCTCTACAGCGGTCTACAGAAGCCTTTACTCCCGATTTGGTGGCTCCTCCAGAAGTGGCGGGATTTGAGTCGAGTCAGGTTGCTCAGCCAGCGATCGTTCCGCAGGTTAATCCATCGGATAGCCAAACTTCTTCAAGTCACACTACCTCTTTTGAGCAAGTTCAGCCTACTGTTTCTAAACTAGATGCTGCATCCGATGCAGAACCTTTTGTTTCACCAAAGACGGAGGAAACTAGTACAGAATCCACTCAAGCAGAGACGCAAGCCCCATTTGCATCTCAAACTTTCTAATTCCCGAATCTGAAGCATTAGAGGAGCCACGATCGACACAAGAAGCTACTTCCGAAACCCCTGATTCGATCTCTTCTGAAGATGAATCCATTGTTCATCGCTCGATCGCTCCAGAGACAGAACGACCCACCCCAGACTCATGGTCTAACATTGCTGAATTACTGGGCGAATCAACTGATCCACCAGAGAACTACAATCTATCTGAACCTTCATCGACTGAAGCGCGATCGATTCCACAGTCTCCTGAGTTGAGTCAAACATTCACCAATGCTGTTCAGCGATCGACTTCAGAGCCGTCACCTTCAACGAATGCTGATTCAATCCATGAGACCCCTGATGAATGGTCAAGTTTAGCTGAGTTAATCGGTGAACCACCATCGACCCAAACAACTGAACTATCAAACCAAACCATCAAAGCCTCTGCATCACCTCCCGAAGCAACGGTCACATTAGTTTCACCCCTGATTCAAGCAGCCCCGCAGACCGGAGAAGCTAAGACAGCACAAAAGAACGAGAAAGTTGACGCTCAGGAGTTTGAGCAGTTGGCGCAATCCGTTTATCGTTTGATTCAGACAGAGTTGGCGATCGAGCGAGAGCGTTACTGGAATCACGATACCGCTTGGGTAAATAGCGCGATTCTATCAACTCAGCCCATGAAGGGACAGAAGGGGCAAGCAACCGATCATTCTCAACTATCTACAACCGATGTCAAACTACAAACCCTGGCAAGAGAGATACAGCTTCAGTTACAACAGCAGCTAGACGTTGAACGGGAACGACAGGGATGCAGGCGATCGTTCTGAGCAAGATGATTTAATCTACAGTTTTATATAGGAGAACACATGGCAGGACTAAATGGAAAATTGAATGGTAGCTTGAGTGGCGGGAAAGCTCAACTTAAACTCGGACTACTTAACAGTGGCTCTCTAGTGAAAGCGCAACTGATTCCCTGGGAGTCAGGCGTTCCTCAAATCGAGTTCATGTTCAACCCAGCCGAACTCACGTTTGATCATGCGGTTGCAATGCAAGAAAGCGATGCTGCACGCACTGAACAAAAGGACAGCCAAAAACAGACTTTGCCCATAAAAAAGTTGACCATGTAACAATCAGTAAAATCGTTTTTGACTGCTACGAAAGTGGTGAAAATGTAGTTGAAAAATACATTGAGCCTCTTAGAGCCGCCGTTGATTTTATTGGCTATCACAAGAAGTCTTCTCCCCTAGACTTAAAAGGACTACCAACTCCACTCAAGGGTGCGATTCCTCTGGACAAGATTCCAAACCCTCTAGATAAAGCTCCCAAATCACCAACACAAAAAGGAGAAGAGGAGAATAAGCGCACTCCAACTTACCGATTTGTTTGGGGAGATCAGATTTATTTGCGTCGTTGTTTAGTAGAAAAGTTAACGTATAAACTCACAATGTTTTTACCTGACGGTACTCCTGTTCGAGCTGTCATTGACAGTCTAAAGCTTAAGGAAGCAGATGAGCTTAATCCCAATAATGTTTTAGATGCAATCATCGATCGCATTAAAGACACTATGCAAGCACGACTAACCGGAAAAGCAAATTTCAAGCTCTAAAGGGTTCAGTGAGAAGGATGAAAACATAATGAATGTTCCAGCAGCAAGCTATCATGCTTCAGCAAAGCTAGAAATTGATGGAAAAAAAGCTCCCAAAGACTTGATGAATGACATTCTTCAAATCATGGTGGAGGAGAGTTTGCATTTGCCAGGAATGTTTACTCTGGTGATTCAAAACGAATACTCATCGAGTCGAGAGCAAGACAAGCCCTGGCGCTATCAAGATTTGCTGCAAATTGGCAAAGTGATTAAACTCGGTTTTATCTCCAGCACAACAGAATCAAAAAGTTTTTCTGAGGCGCATCAAGAAAACATTCTTGAAGGAGAAATTACCGCGATCGAAGCCCATTTCAATGAAGGTACGCAGGCCCCTATTGTTGTGCGAGGCTATGATGTGGCTCACCGACTCCATCGCGGCTATCACAATCGATCGTTCCAAAATATGACTGATTCTGACATTGTGAAAAAGGTGGTCGATGAAGTCAAAATCAAAGTCGGACAAATCGATAGTAGCGGTGAACCTCACGACTATGTGTTTCAGGAAAACCAGACAAACCTAGCCTTTCTGCGAGAGCGGGCAACTCGAATCGGATTTGAACTGTTTGTTCAAGATGGCAAGCTCAATTTTCGTAACCCCAAAGCTGATAAAGAAGAACTCAGTCTGAAATGGTTGAGCAATCTGCATAGTTTTCGAGTGCGCGTCACCAGTGCAGAACAGGTTAAAGAAGTCGAAGTCAGAGCCTGGGACTATAGCCAGAAGCGATCGATTGTTTCGACTGCAAAAGTCGAGCAGGTCATCACTTCGACTAAAAACGGCAAAGGTAGTGAAACGAGCAGTCAGTTTGATGGTCAGCCGTCGAAACCCAAACACATTGTGGTAGATCAGCCTGTCTTCAAACCGAAAGAAGCCGATGCGATCGCACAGTCACTCTGCAATGAACTAGGGGGACAATTTGTTCAGGCGGACGCAAAAGCCGAAGGCAATCCCAAAATTCGACCGGGACGGATTGTGAAGTTAGAAGGCATGGGACAGTATGATGGCAAATACTACATTACTGAAACTCGCCATCTGTATCAGGAGCGGGTCTATATGACTGAGTTTAGTGTGCGTGGTTTGCGAGGGGGCAATCTACTAACGCTGCTGGCTTCTCCAACCCAACTTCAACCCGGACAAACATTGCTAGTAGGGATTGTCACCGACAATGAAGATCCCGAAGGTTGGGGGCGTGTCAAAGTTAAGTTTCCAACACTCACCGAAGACCATGCGAGTCAATGGGCAAGAGTGGTAAGTCTGGGTGCAGGCAATCAGCGTGGCTTTGATTGTCTACCCGAAATTAACGATGAAGTGCTAGTCGGATTTGAGCATGGAGACATTCATCGTCCTTACATTATGGGCGGTGTCTGGAACGGCAAAGATGCACCTCCCAATAAAGTCAGTGATAATGTCAAGGATGGCAAAGTGTGCCTGCGAACCATTAAAACCCGCACGGGGCATCAGATTCAGTTTGTAGAAGAAGATGGCAGCCGCAAAAAGGGCGTGTACATTGAAACAAAAGGCGGACATACGATCGCGCTCACCGACAGTGACAACAGTATCAGCATCAGTTCAACTGGCAGTCTCAGCATTCAAGCTAAGGGAAATATCAGCATTAGCGCACTTGGAGAAATCACCCTCAAAGGCGCAATGATTCGATTAAATTAGGACACCTTTATGAACCGACCTGCTGCCAGACTTGCTGATCCCGTCGATCATTTATTACCCCCAGTCTTAACGGGCGCACCCTGTAGTCCCAATGTCTGGATTGGCAATCAACCTGCTTGGCGAGGAGCCGATCCCGCTCAAATTGCGGCTCTCATGAAGACGGTCGAAGACGCAAAGATTGCGATCGCCAAAGCGGAAAAAGCGACTGAACTTGCACCAGCCCCCGCCAAAACCGCAGCAAAAGCGAATGAAGAGAAGACAAAAATAGAACAAACCAAAAAGGTCGTTGATGCGATCGCGAACCTTGCCACAAGTGGGGTTTCGATTCATGCCTGTGCTGCACTGCTACCAACTTCAGCAGCGGGAATTGTGACCACAGGTAGCCTCACCGTTAAAATTAATGGCTTGCCTGCTTGTCGATCGGGCGATGTTTTGTTTGAAGGACTTCACCTGCCCAATGCCATTACCAAGGGATGCCCAACTGTTGTGATTGGCGGATAACTGCATTAAGTTTTTCATTGTTCTTAACGGCTCCAACTGAATTTGGTACACTTAAGAGAAAAATTGCTCATCCGGTAATCCGTAAGGCAAATTATGGGACGTGATTCGCAGATTCACAAAAAGTCTTCCTCGGCTCCACCCCCGCAGACAGAGAGTATGTTCCCGGAGCGTCCTCGGCGGAGTGCGATTCAAGATGCGTCTGTGCAGCGTCAAGCAGAGTTGTCTCCAGAGTGGAAAGCACGACGAGAAGCCTATCTTCGTAATAGTCCCGACCTGAGCAAGCTGCCGGTCAGTGCACCAGAAACCGTAGCCAGACAAGTTGACGCATCATCCGACCCATCTCAATCAGAAAAACTTGCGCTCAAACCAGTGAGTCTGCCCTCTTACGCCAGAAGTCGGGCTGATGTGCCGTCGATCGCTGAAAGTCTCCAACGTCAAGCTGCACCAGAAGAGGATCTGCAAGCAAAGTTTTTGACACAACCGATTCAACGACAGTCTGAGGAAGAACTCGAAGACATCCAGACAAAGGCAATATTCAGCGCGAGGAAATGCCAGAGGAAGAAGAGATACAGACTAAACCTGCTTTGCAACGATCGCCCGATGGCGGTTTAGAGGCGGGGGATTCGATCGAGAGTCGATTGAATAGCAGTAAGGGTGGGGGAGAGCCTTTGTCGGATGAGGTGCGATCGTTCATGGGGCCGCGCTTTGGAATCGACTTTAGCCATGTGCGTGTCCACACCGACTTATCACTGAATAACGTCCCAGATGCCATAACCAGCAACGGTAAACCAGCTAGCGCACCGCCGTTCTACAGCCCCCCTAAACTACTTACTGATAAGGAACGCAGAGTCTTTGTCGTTGAGGAAGATAGACCTAGCATGGCTTTTTCAGCAGCTTCTGGTGAAGGTAAGCTGACTGAGATGAAAGGTGCAGACCGCTTCGCTGGCTCCTTAGCCGCTAAACGCGGGGATGAGCTAGCTCATCTCAAGAACTTTGCCTGGGAAGTCCCTTGGTCACTTCTTCTTGACACAAACCAAACAGGTAAGGGTAGCGGTGTGACACCACGTTCAACAAATGTCTCACCTAGCACACCAGAAGGATCAGTAGCCAATGCTGTGGGTGCAAATCCAGAGAACAGAATTAATGCTCATACCACCCCAGCGGCAGCCGATGCTGCTCTCAGGGACAACAAGATCAAGTTTTTGAATGACCTAACTCATCATAAGACTAAAGCTCCCGATTCTTATTGGCAAATGGTTGGAGCGCTCTGGCGTAGTCCGATGAATTTTGTGGTCAAGGTAACAGTAGTCGATGGGCGCATCTATTGGTTAGGGGAGTGGAGTTCGAGGGTTAATGGGTGGTCAGCGAACAAGGAATCGAAGCGCTGATTCACCCAAGCTAAGCGCAGATGCAGCAAATGGTTAAACCCGGATTCACTCC
>JAAUOZ010000161.1 GCA_012034655.1 Leptolyngbyaceae cyanobacterium CSU_1_3
GGAGCGAGGGGTTAGGGATGAGGCAGAAGAGACTTATAAGTTTTACAGGTTATTTAATCCACGATCCTAAGCTATTCCTCAGAACTGCTCTAAAATAAGCCTCTCAATGTCGGAGGGGAAGTTGAATCAAAAACTCAGTCCTGTGACCTACCTCAGACTGAACTTCTAGACTGCCTCCATGTTTCTCTACTACAATTTGACGAGCGATCGCCAATCCCAATCCTGTCCCTTTGCCCACCCCTTTAGTGGTGAACAAATGGTCAAAGATTTTAGCTTGCACTTCTTTGGTCATGCCTAATCCATTATCCTGAATGCTGATCTGCACCTGGTTATCTACTATTGCTGTGCGAATAGTGATTTGCTGAGGATGGGCTTGGAGTTCGGCAAAAGATCGGGTTTGGGTCATTTCATCAAAGATATCGATCGCATTTGCCAGAAGGTTCATAAATACTTGGTTTAGCTGACCAGGAAAACATTCAATGGACGGTAAATCACCATAGTCTTGGATGACTTCAATGGCAGGGCGTTGCTCGTTGGCTTTGAGTCGATATTTCAAGATCAATAGGGTGCTATCGATCCCTTCATGCAGGTTGGCGTTGACTGGGTAGTCAGTATCGGCACGGGAAAAGGTACGCAGGCTGGTGCTGATGCCTTTGATGCGATCGGTCGCACCTTGCATCGCACGTAGCAATTTGGGTAGGTCTTGGCTCAGGTATTCCAAGTCAATGTCTTCGGCGTTGTCTTGGATGGGTGCAACCACATTGGGGTAATGTTGTTGGTAGAGTTTTAAATGTTCGAGTAGCTCTTTTACATAGTCTTTAGCATTATTAATGCTGCCATTGAGGAAGCCGATCGGGTTGTTGATTTCATGGGCAACCCCTGCCACTAGATTTCCTAGGGATGCCATTTTTTCGCCTTGTACCATTTGCAATTGAGTTTGCTTGAGGTCTTGGATGGATTGTTCCAAGGCTTGAGCTTTTAGCGTTAGCTCTGCCTCAGATAGTTCTAGGGCCTGTGCTGTTTGTTGCCGCTCAATTCCTAGTGCAATCTCATTGGCAATAAAACTGAGGGTATCGAGTACAGATGCGGGTAGTGGTTGTTGAGAAAACATAGCCAGCACGCCCAGCAGTCGATCGTTCACCATCAGAGGATAGCCTGCAAAAGCAACCATGCCTTCTCGTTTTGCCCATGCTTTATCACTAACTCGTGGAGCATTGATGACATCATTGGTCAAATGGGGACGACGTTCTTGAGCAATTAGCCCAATCTTAAATTGCCCAACGGGAACCTCACTGTGAGCACCATCTAGATGAGTATATAGCCCTGCACTGGCTTGTAATTTCAACACCTGATCTGGTTCATTTAATATCCAAATCCGAGCAAATGCTACACCTAGATGCTTAACAACTTCCTGGGTACATTGCTGGAGAATTTCTGCAAGTGTTTTTCCTTGAGTTAGGGTGGAATCGATCGCCGATCGTAGAGCTAGCAAGCGCAACTTTTCCTGAAGCTTGGTCTCAGTTTGTCTACGTTTGTCTTCGCTGCGCACGCGATCGCTAATATCTCGTAACATCGTTAATCCATGCAGTTTACCACTGTAGAGAAAGGGAACTGCTTTGACTTCAACATCAAAAAAACTATTATCCTTCCGTTTACAAACACCCTCGATATAAAATTCTTTGCCTGCATTCAGACTTGTCAGATAATGATCAAATAAAGGTAAAGAATTTGGATGCATAAAATCTACTGGAGTCAAATCTAGCCATTCTTCGCGGCTATAGCCATACATCTGACAAGTAGTAGGATTCACCGCAATTATTTTTCCTGTTTTCAAGTCACAGATTGATAATCCTTCATTAACGCTCTCAAAGATACTGCGATACTCAGCTTCTCTTTGAGCAATCTCTATCAATTTTTGCTGTTCTTGAGTATATAAACGGGCATTTTCGAGGGAAATAGCGGCTTGGGTGCAGAGGAAGCTCAACAGTTCGACACGATCGTTGGTAAACGCCCCAACAGCGACGTAGTTCTCCAAATATAAAATGGCAACCAGTTTGCCCTGCTGAAGAATTGGGGTACACAGCATACTTTTAGGTTGCTGTTGCACAACATAGGTATCTGTGGATAGGGTCGGATGGGTAGCAGCATCATCAATCACAACGGGCTGCCGACTGCGTTTCACAAGATTAATTAAACTGTGGGGAATTTCTGGGCTGCTGAAGAAAGGAATTGATGCAATGTGTGCAGGTTGATCGTCGAGAGTAGCAACCGCTTCCACAAACCACTCCTGTTTATGTGGCAACAGCAATACTCCCTTGTCGGCTCCAGCATTTTCTAGCATGGTATGCAGTAATGTGGCTAATAGCTTATCGAGGTGAATTTCGCTGGAAAGGGTTTGCGACGCTTTCAGAATGGTTGCTAGGTCGAGGGTGGTAGAAAGGCTAGTGCTGCCGGATACGGAGGACTGAGTTGCGATCGTCTGAAATGCGGTTAGCGACTCTAGTGAAAAGACCGTTGCAGTGATAGGCAAAGATGCACGTTGCTGCTGCAAAATCGGCGCGAGCAGCTTGGGATAGCAGTGCTCTAAATCTTGAACCTTGGCGCTTGCGCCCCAGTGGGAATAGCTATAGTAGGCTTCTTGCATGTAGCCAGCAGCAACTTTTTCTTTGCCCCAGTTGAGGTAAAACTTAGCGGCGAGTTCGTTGGCGAGAGCTTCTTCTTGGGTATATCCGTTAGACTTGGCTTCGGCAATGGCCCGATCGTATAGCTCGATCGCTTCTAGAGTCTTGCCTTGAATTCGACACATTTCTGCCTGAACTAATAGATACTTATCCAGGAAGTTTTCTGGACAATTATCTGACCAGTTTTTGAGCTTAGCTTGATTAGACTCTATCTGCTGCCAGTTGCCTTCTAACATCTCGTCCATGTCTTTCTCAGAGTTGCTATTTAATAGAATGAGTGAACCATAAAAGTAATAACTTGCAGATGTGGTGAAGCCTACCACACTATCTAGAATAGGTTGAACTGCCAGAATATTAGCAAGGCCTCGATCGAAGTCTTGTTGAACACAAGCTAACTGCATTTGACAAATGTGATAAATGCTTAATGCCATCAATGTTTTGGCAGACTGGCATTGCTCAATGAAGGCGCGATCGCTCACAGGAAAAGTCAGATGGCTAGCCATTGGAAATGGAGCCGAGATAAGAGGCTCAATAAATAATTGAACTCCAGTCAGAATATTAATCAGTAATTGATTTTGGGTCTGCTGTGCGAAGGAGAAATAATTTTGAATGTCTGCCCAAATCAGATCGAGGCTTACCCCCTGAAATATTTGATTACAGATATTGCCAAACAAGTTATATCCAGCAAACTGTGGTTCTCCCCCTGATAAACCAGCTTGATAGCCCTCTAAATTAATAGCAGGAGCACAAGCAATAGGTTGCGACCACACAGACAACCAACTCCCCAATAACAAACTAGCTTGACACTTCTGAGCACTATGATTAAATTTTTGGCTCAGGTTCAGTGCTAATACTCCAAATTCATATCCCGATTTATAGTCTCCTAGGAATGATCCTATAATAAAACCATAATTAGCATAAGCCTTAGAAGAGCCTGCTACGTTACCATACTTAATCGAAAAGTTAACAGCTTTAATGCTCGTCAAAAGGTATAATTCTAAGTCAGCCATAATATAGGTTGGCGGGTCAAGATCAATTAGTAGCTGGACAATCATGCGCTTTTCTGACTCATCCATTTCTGGTAAATCTACCAAAGAGGAAATAGGAGATTGCCCCAAGTTTTCTTTGACTTCTGCCAATTCTTGATCGATGGAAGCTCGGAGTATCTCTCGATCGAGAGACACTCCTAATAGATTCAGTGCATCAATGCCCGCTTCAATGGCAGCAGCATAATTGCCGCGCAAAGAGTATTGCACAATTAGGAGATGATAAAGTTCGGCTTTCTCAAGGTTTGATTTAGCTTGATATAAGCCTATCTCAATGAGGGCTTCTGACTGCTCAAAATTATCGCCAAGATACTCTACTTCTGCTCGTTCTCGATGCAGGTTAAACATTAATTCATGGTGCTGCTCCCAGCCATTGTCCCAGCCATTGTCCCAGCCATTGTCCCAGCCATTGTGAGTTAGTAATTGAATCCCAATCTCTAAATAGTTACTAGCTGCTTTGTAAGCATTTGAAAGTTTTGCTTTACATCCAGCTTTTAGATTGAGATGAATCAGTTGATAGCGCTCTGATGATTGGGTAATGAGTTCCCTTGCTTGATTTAAATGCCCGACAATATCAAATAGCCTTAGCTTTTGCTCAATCTGAGGATCAGTTTGCCACAGCAGTCGCCCAATCTGTAAGTGAGTGGCTTGTTTCTGTTCTACTGGAATCAAAGAATAAGCGGCTTGCTGAACTCGATCGTGCAAAAAACGATAAGCTGGATTGATAACATTCTGCGCGTCAGCCTGCTCAGCATCCTCTGCTTGAAAGAACTTATAAACTTGGCTTGTCGGCAAAATTAAGCCTTCTTGCAAGGCTTTCCAGAGTGCTGTTGCCGTATTGGTGAGTGATTGCTCTGACACGATCGCTAGCGTCGCCAAGTCAAACTGGTTGCCTACACAGGCCGCTAGCTTGAGAACCTGTTGCGTTTTGGGTGGCAATTTCTGCAACTGCAATGCCATAAATTCTACAACATCATCAGTCAGTGTTAATACATTCACATGAGCAATATCACATTTCCAATAGCGATGATCGTGATCAAAGATAATGTGGCCGTCTTCGTGTAATGCCTTGAGAAACTGCGTGGTAAAAAAGGGATTGCCTTGCGTTTTGCGATCGATTAATTCGGTCAGAGGCTGCGCTAATGTTGTTGAACAATTTAATGTATCTGCAACTAGGTGATTAATATCGCCTAAAGCAAGCGGTGCAAGGGTGATTGTATTGACGATCGTCTGTGCCCTCTTCAGTTCCTCGATCTTTAGCATAAGTGGGTGAGCAGGCGACACTTCATTATCCCGGTAAGCACCCAACATTAGCAGATAGCCACTGTTATTGATCAACACGTTGATCAACTGAAGCGATGCCGCATCCGCCCACTGCAAATCATCCAAAAATATCACCAACGGATGCTCGGCCGTGGTGAAAACTTCAATAAACTTTTGGAAGAGCCGACTAAACCGATTTTGTGCTGCACTACCTGAAAGCTCGGTGACTCTGGGCTGTTTGCCAATAACCTTCTCCAGTTCTGGAATCACCTCAATCAAAACTTGACCGTTGCTCCCTACGGCTTCGAGAATCTGAGTTTGCCATTGCGTCAGTTGTGCGTCAGATTCTGACAACAATTGCCCCATCAAATCACGCAACGCTTGTACAAACGCTGACAATGGAATGTTGCAATTGAACTGATTATATTTGCCTTTAATGAAGTAGCCTCGCTGCCGCACGATCGGCTTCTGAACCTCATTCACCACCGCCGTTTTGCCAATGCCAGATAGTCCGGCGACGAGCATCAATTCTGAACTGCCACTAGCAACCCGATCGAACGCCTCCAGTAATGTCTGAACTTCAGCTTCGCGGCTGTAGAGCTTTTCGGGAATGAGGAAGCGATCTCTCAAGTCGTGCTGTGCAAGTTCAAACACTGTAATTGCACCCGTTTCTCGCCATTGGAGCAAACACTGCTGCAAATCGTATTTGAGTCCCATTGCACTTTGGTAGCGATCTTCTGCATTTTTTGCCATTAGTTTAGTGACGATCGCCGCTACCATTTTTGGCACACTCGGTTTTACCTGATCAACAGACACAGGCATTTTGGCAATGTGACAATGCACCAATTCCAAGGAATCATCCGATATAAATGGCAACGTTCCGGTTAACAGTTGATATAGGGTGGCTCCGAAAGCGTAGAAATCGGCACGATAATCGATGCCGCGATTCATCCGCCCGGTTTGTTCGGGAGCTAAGTATGCCAGAGTCCCTTCCAAAATGTTGGGGCCTTGGATCTCTTGCGCTTTCTTGGGCAGCAAAGAAGCAATACTAAAGTCGATCAGTTTGACTTGTTTAGACGCAGGATCAATCAGAATATTGGCGGGCTTAATGTCTTTGTGTACGATTCGATGTAGGCATAAATCGTGAAGAATATCAGCGATTTGGAGTGCGATCGTCAATACCTCTGCCAGATTCAATGTGTGCTGCTGGATATATTGCTCTAACGCAATACCGCCAAAATCCTCCATCACCAGAGCATAGCCCCTCTCCAATGGTTCTAAGCTCAAAGGTTGAACCGCCCCAGGAATGGGCAGATTTTTTGTGATCGTATACTGATTGCGAAACTGCGCCAACTCGCCAAAACTCGGATATTCATGCCGCAGCACCTTAATCACGACCGGATGCTGCTGGGCTGTTTGCACCGCTCGATACACGGCCGTTCTAGAACCCAAATAGAGTGGTTCGGCAAGAACGTAGCCAGAAATATCAGGTAAGAAATAAGGAGAGGTGCTTGCTGAAAGTTTCATAGGTTTGGGGGGACGGCGATGTCCTAATCAAGTCGAATCCCCCCTAGGATTCCCAAAGATTTTTAAAAGTTTTGTGAAGTGAGATAGATGCACAGGGAGAAAACCAGGTTCCGCTTCCCTTGGAAACACGAGAACTGGTTGGGGTATAGGCTATAGGTGACGATCGCAGTGGGGCGCGATCGTCACCAGAGGAGTGATAAACACGCCCTAGGAAGTGTTTTAAAATGTTTCATCCCACCCGTGATTGCAAGTCTGGGCTAACGGTGCGAAGTTCGTTTGAACAGACTGGAAACCGGATCTCGCATTCAGTCCCTAGAAGGTGAGGGTAAGTCCAGGGTTTATTGAATCCTCGATTCTAAGATATGTTGAGCCGTGATCTCAGGTTGCTCTAAGTGGGGAACGTGTCCACAGTTTTTGAGCCAAATGAGTTGGCTGTTGGGAATCGCCTGCTCAAATTTTTCTGCGTCAGCCGTGCCCAAAATTTCGTCTCGATCGCCCCACAAAATCAGCGTTGGCTGCTCAATCTGAGCAACTTTGTCGCCCCAAAACTGGTATCCACCGCTTTGGGTGAAAGCAATCAGCGCCCGGCTCCATCTGGGGTGCTGGAGGTGGAGGGCAGCGCAAAGCTCTGCATCGGCTGTGACGAAGCCCCGATCGTAATAGGCCTTGAGGCTCACCTGCTGACGCACCCAGGGCTGGCGAAGAAACTGAGTCGCCAGATAGCCCAACGGCGGCACAAGAAACCGACCCAGATTAGACCCTGAAGCAAACCCAGCACTGTCAATCAACACCAATTGAGCCACCGCTTTGGGATGGGTGAGTGTGAAGTCGATCGCCGCTGCCCCACCCATTGACGCACCCACCAACACCACAGGCTGACCGATTAGAGTTTCCCAGACGTGATAGAGATGGGACTTGATCGCATCCGGAGTGAAGGGCACATCCACCGGGCGATCGGTAAAGCCAAACCCTAACAGATCGATCGCCCAGGTTTCTCGCTGGTGCGCCAGCAGGGGCAACAAGCGGCGAAAACTCGAATACCGAACTGTCGAACCCATGCAGCAGCACAATAGGCGGGGTTCCTGATCCCTGATGAACATAGGCGGTGGCGATCGGGTTGGGGCTAAGGGGAGTCGCGATCGCCTGGCGGGTGATCTGGCGAGCCAGAGCGATGGAAGTTACTTCGGTTAATTGGGAAACTTCGGTCGGTAAAAAGTTCGCAAACATGTTTCTTAGTGTATCGTGAAGTGCCTTCTGGCTGTCGCGTAGCATTCTTAGGGCAAAAGTGACGAGGGAGATCTCGACTAATTTGCTATCCCGGTTTTATAAAGATTAGTGCGATCGCGACCTCATTGTATGCGTGGTTTTTCCTAGAACGTGCATGTTCTCGCAAACTTCTGGGGAAACCTAGCTTCGTCTAAAGGCTACAGCCCAATCCTTCTAGTTTTTCTGAGCAGTATGAGCATGGATTTTGCCGAGTCGTCTACCTGGAATCGTCGCCTGTTGACCGTTGAGTTGGCTGTTGAGGCGATCGCCCCTGCGATTGCCCACCCGTTGACGGCGACCCCCGTTTTACATCGGCAGACGAGAGCGATTGCCTTTGTGGACTCCACTTTGAGCGATTATCAAACCCTGGTAGCGGGTGTGCAGCCAGGAACCGAAGTCTATGTGCTCGACCCGCTTAGGGATGCAGTGGAGCAGATTACCCAAACGCTGATGGGGCAATCATCCAAAAGGGAAACTGCGAACCAGGGGAATATTTCTAGTGTGCATGTGTTCTCCCACGGCGAAGCAGGCGGACTGCGGTTGGGCAATAGGCGGCTAGATTTAGGCAATCTTGGCGATTATGCCAATGCGTTGCAGTCTTGGTCAAAGGTGTTGACGGAGGATGCCGATCTGCTGCTCTATGGGTGCGATGTAGCGACGGACGATCGCGGCTTGGCATTTATTCAACAACTCAGCCAGCTAACAGGGGCCGACGTGGCAGCCTCTAATAATCTGACGGGCGATGCTAAGTTGGGGGGCGATTGGGATTTAGAAGTCAACACAGGCGCGATCGCGGCGAATCTCGTGTTGTCGGCGACGGCTAATTATATTAACTATCAACATGTGTTGGCGGTCGATTTGCTTTCGTCGGTCAATGCGGCTCTGGGTAGCAATAGTGCGGGAAGTTCTCTGGGGGCGGCTTCGATGAGCCGAGACGGTCGCTATGTGGTGTTTAGCAGTTTGTCGAATGAACTGACGAAGGACGATCGCAATCCGGGGCAGGATGTGTTTTTGCTCGATCGGTCTACTCCGGCGACTCCCGTTGTGACGCTAATCAGCCGCAATAAGTCTACAGATAGTAATAGTTCATCTAGTGCAGTGATTAGCGCCGATGGCAATTATGTAACGTTTGTGAGCAATTCGACGGGGCTAGACACCGAAACGCCCTACACCGATATCAATGGTACGAGCGACATTTTCGTCTGGGAGCGATCGACGGGTCTCCTCAATCTCGTCAGTGGGGCGGGTGCGGGAAATGCCAGTAACTTGGGGACAGCGAGCACTCCGCCAGCGATCAGCGATGATGGTGGCTTTATTGCGTTTGTCAGTCGATCGAATGATCTCACGACCCTTGATAGTAGAAATAATGGCAGCAATTCTGATGATGTTTTCTTATACGATCGTGCGCTCAAAACTGTTAGTTTGGTTAGCCGCAACACTTCCAAAACATCTGCCGGAAATCGCGGTTCTTCTGGCCCGGTAATTAGTGGTGATGGCAATTTTGTGGCGTTTGTCAGCACTGCTACAAACTTGGAACCCACTGCCAGCCAGGGGTTGATGCTTTGGAAGCGAGTGGGGGATGAAATGACAGCGATCGCCCCCAATTCTACTACCCCCGGTTTGAGCATTAGTCGAGATGGTAGCCGTGTGGCCTTTGCAACAGCGGTTAACTATGAACCATTAGATACCAATAATGTGTCTGATGTGTATGTGTGGGATGCCACCACAGGTATTAAGCTTGTGAGCTTTAATGGGGCAGGCACAGCTAGTGGGATCGGGTCTGGGTTGGGGTCGGGTTCTACTGCGCCAGTGATGAGTAGCGATGGTCGATTTGTGGCATTCACCAGCACTTCAACTGATTTGGTGACTGGCGTAACCGATGATAACAGCCAAGTTGATGTGTTTGTGCGAAATCTCGCGACCCAACAAACTGCCTTGGTGAGCCAGAGCACGATCGGTGCAACGGGAGATAATGCTTCTTCTAACGTCTCGATTAGCGCCGACGGCACAAAGATTGCCTTTAGCAGTTTGGCCACCAATTTAGTGACCAACGACACCAACGCCAAGCGCGATGTGTTTGTGCGAGATTTCAGTAGTGCGGGCAGTCCGCAAACTGTTTTGGTGAGTCGCAATACGGCGGGCACGATCGGAGATGATGACTCGGCGGTGACTAAGAATGCAACCATGATTGCAACGGTGGTGACACCGATCGTGAGTGCAGATGGAAATTTTGTCGCGTTTTCTAGTCTGGCCACAAATCTAATTGCCGCAGACGGAAATGGGGCAGAAGATACCTTTATTAATGAGTTGGGATCGAGAGCAACGAGCCTGGTTTCGCTACGAAATTCTGACCCGGCGCTGGTCTCGCGCACGGGCAACGGCAATTCTAATTCTACGTTGGGTAGCGCAGTAAGTGCGGATGGTCGCTATGTGGTGTTTACCAGTCGAGCGGCTGAGTTGGTGGCAGGAGACACCAATACGGCTCAGGATGTATTTATTCGGAATGTGCAGACGGGAGAGGTGTCGATCGTCAGCCGGGGGGCGCTGGGCAATGGCAATAATGATTCTGGTAATCCTGCGATCAGTGGTGATGGGCGGTTTGTAGTGTTCACAAGTCGAGCCTCTAACCTGGTGGCGGATGATACCAATGGTAAACAGGATGTGTTTATTTGGGATCGTGAAAATGCTTCCCTCCGTTTGATCAGTCGCGTTAATGCAGGTGTAAACGGCGGCAATGAAGATTCTGTCAGTCCTACGATCAGTCGGGATGGTAGATATGTAGTCTTTGTGAGTGCGGCAAGTGATCTCGTTCTAGGTGATGCCAATGGTAAACAGGATGTGTTTGTTTGGGATCGTGAAAATGCTTCCCTCCGTTTGATCAGTAGCATTAATGCAGGTGGTAACAGTAGCGATGGCGTTTCTGATAGCGCTGTGATTAGCAGCAATGGTCAATTTGTAGCATTTACGAGTAATGCAAAGAATCTGCCTGATAATGCCGACGGTCGCAAGAATGTTTTTGTTTGGAATCGTCAGGATGGCTCGATTCGACTGATTAACCGCAATGGTGAGACGATCGGGAACGGTGAGTCTTCTGCTCCAGTGATCAGTGGCAACAGTCAATTTGTAGCATTTGTCAGCACTTCGACTAACTTGGGTGGCGGCACAGACAACAATAATGCTCCGGATGTGTTTGTCTACAATCTTGACTCTGGGGCGACGGTATTGGTCAGTGGGGCGAATGGCGGCTATAGCAGTGGTTTAAGCGGCACAGAGATTCCGAGAGCCGAGTCGCCGACCATCAGTGAGAACGGGCAATTCATCGCCTTCACTAGCACCTTCAGAGATTTGGTGAGCAATGATGGCAACGGCGGACGCGATGTGTTTGTTCGCGATGTGGTAAACAACAAAACCGTGCTCGTGAGCGTTGACCGCGATGGCATTGAAAGCGGGACGGGCAGCGGGACGGGTGCGCTGGGCGGCGGCTCTGGGTCTTACAATCCGATTCTCAGCAGCGATGGGCGGTTTGTGGCGTTTGTTAGCTTCTCAACCAATCTGGTGACGGGGGATGAGAATAGCGCTCAAGATGTGTTTGTCCGTGATTTGCAAGCCAACACAACGCGACTGGTGAGCCAGGCTGGAACGGCCAGTGGAAACCAATCTTCTTTTGATCCGGCGATCGATCGTCTTGGCAGCTACATTGCCTTCACTAGTGATGCGACAAATTTGACAGAGCGCGATCTCAACAATAAGTCAGATGTGTTTGGCTCACAACTGCTGACCACTGTGCGCTTAGATGTCGTAGATGGAGCGGCGATCGAGCAAGCGATTCCTAAAGTTGCGACCTATAAAATTAGTCGCAGTACAACTCAGGGTGCGTTGACGGTGAAGTTGGCGATCGATGCTCTCAGCACGGCAGCTTTGACAGATTACACGTTGGCGATCGGGGCGACGGCTGTGACTCCGGTCAATTCAGAGATCACCATTACGATTCCAGATGGGGTCAATGAGGTGATTTTGACTCTGACTCCGGTGGAGGATGAAATTGCAGAAACGGCAGAAACGATCAAGCTCAATTTGCTGACAGGGGCGGGGTATGTAGTGCCAACGGGAGGTGATACGGCAATTGCGACGATTACCGATGGCGATACGACCGTTACGAATACGAATGATGCAGGAGAAGGATCGCTTAGGCAGGCAATTCTCAACGCGAACGTGATCACTGGAGCCAACACGATCGACTTCAAAATCACCTCTGCTAATAAGACTATTAATCTAACGTCTGCCTTACCAACCATTATCGATGCTGTGATTATTGACGGCAGAACGCAAGCAGAGTATCTGAATGTTTCTGATGGTGTGGGTGTGCCGATCGTTGAGGTGAACGGTGCGAATGCTGGGGATGCGAATGGCTTTGTGATTGCTGCGGGGAACAGCACGATCGCAGGGTTGGCAATCAATCGCTTTACACAAGATGGAATTCGCATTAGCACTCTGGGGAACAACCGAATTCAGAAAAATGTGATCACGGGCAACGGTGGCGCAGGGGTAGCGATCGTTGGCATCGCTGGCAACCGCATTGACACCAACTCGATCGCGGCTAACACAGGATTGGGCATTGATCTAGGGGCAGACGGCATTACCGCGAACGATCTGGGAGATGCCGACGGTGGGGCTAATAATCTGCAAAACTACCCAATTTTGCTCACCGCAGAGACGGCGAATGGCAACACGATCGTCTCTGGAACACTCAACAGCACGGTGAGCAAAGCTTTGCGGGTGGAGTTCTTTAGCAACGATGTGGCGGATGCTACGGGGAATGGCGAAGGGCAAACCTATCTCGGCTTCAGGGATGTCACTACCGATGAAAGCGGGAATGCGATCGTGAGCTTTTCGGCAACAGGGCTGCTAACCGGAAAATTCATCAGTGCGATCGCGATCGATACCGTAACGGGTGATACATCTGAATTTTCTACCGCTCGCTTAGTTGCAGCCCCGAAGGTGTCGATCGCATCTTCTGTCGCTAAGCTGGCGGAAGGAAATAGCAGTACAAAACCCTATAACTTTGTAATCACATTAGATCGTGTCAGCAGTCAAACTATAAGTGTCAACTACAGCACAGTGAATGGAACGGCTCAGGCAGGCAACGATTTCACAGGCGTAACCGATCAAACAATAGAATTTGCACCTGGAGAAACCACTAAAGCGATTGCAATTGATGTCATAGGAGACACACTTCAAGAAACGGACGAAGGGTTTAGCGTTACTCTCAGCGCACCCACCAATGCAACGCTAGATATTGCCACTGCTATCGGACTAATTGAAAACGACGACACACCTCCCACGATCGCTGTTGCCAACATCACCCAGAAGGAAGGGCAAACGGGCGATACTCCCTACACCTTCAACGTCACGCTGTCAAACCCAAGCGGACAGACGATCACCGTGGATTACACCACCGCAG
>JAAUOZ010000162.1 GCA_012034655.1 Leptolyngbyaceae cyanobacterium CSU_1_3
CCCTGTTCTCGGCGCAACCGCCTAGTATGAGTTTGTCAAGGGTCTGCTCTAGAACAAGATTACCAGATTGACTCATTTGTTCCAAGCGAGATTGGCGACTCGATCGAGTCGCCGTCGCTATCCATCCTCACCGCATGGCGGATGGGGAATTCCGCGAGTTAGTCAACGCTAAAGCTTGACCACAACTCCTGCAAACTTAAGCAAGTCAGTGATCTTAAAGTCTCCGGTCGTGCTGAGCGTGGGTATCCACCCAGGGTCTTGCCTCAGATAAGACAAAGAATCTCCTTCTAGCAAGCCAATAAATACCTCGGTGATAATGCGTCCGCCTACTGGGCCCATGCGCTTGCCGCCACCCAATACATCAGCTTCTCTCAAGACGTAAAACCACAGAGGCGTGCGGGTGTCTAACACAAAGGGCTTGAGGTCAGCAAGATCACTAGGCTTCAGAATCTTCTCACCCATTGCTTTAGCCACACTCTGCCCCGAAGGCACTTTCATCGTCAGGTTTCGTAGTAGATTTCGCTGGGCAAGCGACTGAGGTTCCATACCAGGAATGCCCGGCAGATCAAACAACACCGACGAGAGCCGCGTATCGATCGTTTTGTTGGGCCGCGATCGCCCATCCCCAAAATCAAAAAACGTTTGCCAGTCAATAAAGCGGCGCTTCGATCGTTTACCCCCTCGCAGATCGTTGGGGTCGGGGTCGTTGGGCGCGGGTGAATTGGGTCTACCGTCGTCAAAGATCAGCGCAATAAACTGTTCACTATCATCGGGTTTTGCCCCAAAGTTAGCGCGGTAGCTAGGACGCACCTGCGAGTGCCCAAATCGATAGGCTGCTACAGAAAACTCAACGGGAATGTAGGGCAAGTTGCGCCAGTTGTAGAACTTTCGTCCTTTGGTCAAAACATTTGTGACGATCTCTTGACCGACCGTTTTGGGCAAAAATTCATGGACAATAATCCATTGATAGTGCCATCTGACTAAGCGCTGGGCCTCTGCAAAAATCTCATTCGGATTGTTCAACCCTGTTTCTTGCTTAACTCTAGCTACGACTGCGTTGTGAAACTTCAAAAAGGCAAGGTGGAGTTGAGAAACAATCAAATTTTCGTCGTTGCGGGGGTCGCCAATCAGGGCAACATTTTGGCTATTGCGAGGCAGATCAAATCGAGGTTTGCCATCGCGAGATACCGTGTTTGAGTCGGGAATTTCTTCGATCAGAAAACTGGTCAACCCAAAGTCAATGTTTTGATCATACAAATGGGGGGAGGCGGTTGGGCCAGACCCGTAAACGTTGTCTAGTGCCAGGGTCGGCGTTCGGAAGTTGGCGATCGTTTCTGGGTCTTGTTGACGTTCTAAACTTGAGGTGGGGTCAAAGGTCATGTCGTGGTCGAGAAACTGACCTAAAAAAGTTATGCCTGCGGTCAGGTTGGGGTTGTTGGGGTTTTCTAGACTTTTTTCGGGTTTGGTGATCAGCCCAACGGGGTCGTTGATATCATCTTTGGCATCCATGATGCCGCCCTGTTTGCCAATCTCTTTGAGGGCGGCCCGCAAGGTGGGGTTGTCTGCTGCAAAGGTCGGTAGCGTCGGAAACAGTCGTCCAAATTTTCCCTGGTCGTGGTAGATAGAACGAGGAGGGTTGTCTCCTCCTAGGGGCATTGCTCCATGACGTGTCATATAAAGGCTTCCTTACCGCGATCGGTTTATCTTAAATTCACCTCCAGATTAACTATCAGAAATCAAACGAACGAAACCATAACATCTCTCAGCAAATGTCTTAAAGATAGGTAACACGATCGTCCTCAGACCTTGCGGCGTTGCTGAATTGCGGTATGAAATGCGAAATTCGCCCTCACCCTAGCCCAAAGGGCTAGAGGACAAGAATTCTGGCGTTGCACAATATCTGGCGTTGCACAATATATAGAGGTGGTTCGCCGCTTCTAAAGCTCTGCCGAAAAAATTTGTGCTGCGGTTAATGTTAATTCTGGAAAGGTATCAGAAATCACTCGATCGTTTCCTCGGAATTGTTGCACTTGATACTCATTTTCAACTAGCTGATAAACCGAGAGGGTCGGCTGTTTAGGAGAACCAATATATCGCTTTGCGCCCAGTCCTTTGAAATCGACAATCCAATATTCAGGAATGCCCATTTGCTCGTAGTCTGTCACTTTGCGCCCATAGTCGGTTCCCCAGTTGGTGCTGACCACTTCTACCGCTAGTTTGATGGATTCGCCTTGTTCGATCGTCGATGATTTTTTCCAGCGTGGCTCGTTCTCAAGGGCTGCCTTGTCCAAGATCAGAATGTCTGGTTGATAGCCTGTGTCTTCATCGGCAGGCTTCACAAGGTAAGTTCTGGGAATGATGTAGGGCAATTGCAATCGCCGAATTTCCACAAACAACTCACCTGTGGTGAATGCGGTCACTTCTTCGTGATCACCCGTTGGTAACATCTCAATTACGCCTCCTCTGTGAAGCTCGTAGCGCCCTTCTCCATCGGGATACCACGCTACAAACTCCTCAAAACTCATGAACTTTGGTGAAGCCTGAAACATACTGCTTCCCTCTTACATTCTTCAATTGATATTACGATAGCGCGAACCAAAAAGATTTCTAGCAGCTACCGGAACTTATGAGGTCAACGAAGCTAAAATCTATGATAGATTACCCCAATCCTTCCGATTAAACAGGTATCCAATCTTGAGGTTAAGGGGTACAGGTAGATCATCGTTTAACCCGCATGATTTGCCGAACAAGATGAAGCCGAGACAATTTTGCCGCCTGTGGTTCAACGTCAGCGAAGAAGACGAGAAAGCCAGAGGCTACCGCAAGCAATGCGTAAAACTGCTTTCCCGCGTGATTGGCTTGGAGGAAGACACTATCGATCGCTGGGGTTCAGGAGTCGATTTCCCTGGGATGCCAGACCAATACGAAAATACTTTGGGCTATGCCATGACCATCAAACGAATGTTAGAAGAAGGCGGAAGGAGTCAACGCGAAATCTTTCAGGCTGTCTTAAAAGAGTTAGAAGATTCATAAAACTTATCATGAGAGCATTTATAACTTTTTACCGGAAAACATGACCACTTCTTATTGACCCCAAGCCAGGGGTTTTTTATTGTCAGAGAGTCCCACTATTTTTCACAGCATCCAAAATATGAGTTACCAAAACTCGCTCAAACCGTGGGTGATTTATCGTCGCCTG
This sequence comes from Leptolyngbyaceae cyanobacterium CSU_1_3, assembly GCA_012034655.1. GTDB lineage: Bacteria > Cyanobacteriota > Cyanobacteriia > Leptolyngbyales > Leptolyngbyaceae > JAAUOZ01. The sequence goes on from JAAUOZ010000162.1 coordinate 3,200, forward strand.
CCCGATTTTCAGCGTCAATTGATCGAGAGGTTTCGCCGTCGCCCCCACGCCGAAGAATACTTGAAAGTGATTCAGCGCCTTGACCTAGATGGCGAATTTGAGATCGTCTACGACATTACCCCCGCAGAAGACCATGACCCTGCTTCAGTCTTAAATTATTTAGCGCGATCGCCAATTTCCTGACCTGCAACCATTAGAGTAGAGGGCGATGATAGGATAGAAAAATTGATCACTATTCCGACCGATTTAGTAGGAATAAATTCTCTAGAAATGGGTAATGAGGCTCAGGCTAAAACGGTCAGACTCGTTGCCCATTGCTATCTCAAACCACCCCTCCCACGATCGCAGCAGCAGTGTAATGGTTATATCTTCGACACCCAATCTAGCCGCGACTCGCAAACCTTCCAAAGTCGAAGGACTCAAAGATCACAGCGATTTTTTGCGAGAACCCGTCGCCTCCGAACTTCTGCAAGACACGACCCACTTTTCTGAGGATGCCATCCAGATCCTCAAATTTCACGGCTCCTACCAGCAAGACAATCGCGACAACCGCGTCAAAGGGCAAGAAAAAGACTACCAGATGATGCTGAGAACCCGGAGTCCGGGCGGCTTCATTCCACCTCAGCTTTACCTGGCATTAGACGACATCGCCAACGAATATGGCAACCAAACCCTGCGAGCCACTACCCGCCAAGGGTTTCAGCTTCACGGCATTCTCAAGAAAAATCTAAAAGCCGCGATCGCTGGCATGGTTCGCAATTTGGGCAACACCCTGGGCGCGTGTGGCGACGTAAACCGCAACGTCATGGCTCCTCCGGCCCCGTTCAAAAACCGTCCAGAGTACCAGTTTGCCTACGAGTATTCACACAAAATTGCCGACCTGCTGACCCCCCAGACAGGTGCATATTACGAGATCTGGCTAGACGGAGAAAAATTTCTCTCCGCCGAAGAGAACCCCGAAGTCGTGGCTGCTCGCCAAAAAAATGGCCACGGGACGATCGTTCCCAACTCCCCCGAACCGATCTACGGAACCCACTACCTGCCGCGCAAATTTAAGATCAGTGTGACGGTTCCCGGTGACAATTCCGTCGATCTCTATTCTCAAGACATCAGCTTGGTGGTGATCACCAATGCCCAGGGCGAACTCGAAGGCTTCAACATCTTTGCAGGCGGCGGTTTGGGGCGCACCCACAACAAAGAAGAGACGTTTCCTCGCCTTGCTGATGAGATTGGCTATGTTGCCAAAGATGAGGTCTACGACGCAGTGAAAGCGATCGTCGCCACTCAGCGCGACTATGGCGATCGTAGCGATCGTCGCCACGCTCGAATGAAATATCTAATCGAAGATTGGGGCGTTGAGAAATTTCGCGCCAAAGTTGAAGAGTATCTTGGCAAGAAATTTGAGCCGTTCAGACCGTTACCTAAATTTGAATACTTAGATTTTCTGGGCTGGCACGAACAGGGCGACGGCAAGCTATTTGTCGGCATTTCGGTTGAGAATGGTCGCGTCAAAAACGAGGGATCATTCCAACTCAAAACCGCACTGCGTGAAATTGTAGAAACTTACAATTTGCCAATGCTGGTTACGCCGAGCCAAAATCTGCTGTTCTACGAAATTGATCCCGACCAAAAAGACGAGATTCAAGCGATTCTGACTCGCTGCGGCATCCCATCGATCGCAGCAATCGATCCCCTGGTACGCTATTCGATGGCCTGCCCCGCCTTACCCACCTGCGGGCTGGCAACAGCAGAATCAGAACGAGTGATTCCCAGCATTTTGGCAAGGCTACGATCGCTGCTCGAAAAAGTCGGCCTACCCGATGAGCATTTCATCACCCGCATGACGGGCTGCCCCAACGGATGCGCCCGTCCCTATCTCGCAGAGCTAGGCTTTGTCGGCAACGGCCCAGACACCTACCAAATCTGGTTAGGGGCCGCCCCCAACCAAACACGGCTGTCGAAGCCCTACATCGAAAAGCTACACATCGACAATCTAGAAACTGAATTCGAGCCGATTTTTGTGCTGCTCAAAAAGTCACGAAATCCTCAAGAAAGCTTCGGAGATTTTTGCGATCGTCTCGGCTTTGATGCCCTGCGAGAATTTGTCAGCACCTATCAACTTTCAGGTTTCACTATGGAAGATACCTCCCAAAAAACCACCGCAACCGAAGATATTACGACCGAAGATATTACGACCGAAGACATTACGACCGAAGACATTACCACCGAAGACCTCAGCGACGATCCCGTGATCGCAGAGGAAATGTCTGGTAAAGTGAACGCTGCCCCCAAACGCAATAGAATTCCGCGTGTCAGTATTCAGCGCGATGTTTACGTTCGCCTTCAGCAAGCATCTGTGCAACAGGGTAAGCCGATTACTCAACTCGTTGCAGACGCGCTAGATGCCTACCTGCCACCCGTCGAATCGTAGCGCATTCAAAAAGTTTTAACCTAGGAGTCTGTCAAGCTTTAATGGACAGATCGGGAAGGGGGAAGCGGTTATTTTTGAGAGGTTTTCAGCCCTTCAAAAAATTCTTGATAGACCCCTGGGAGTCTTGAATTGGCTGACAAAACTTAAACTGCCCTCGTCTCAACTCCTCTCCCAGAGCGCGCTTGTAAATCTCAGTGCCTCCCACTTTCGCAGCCCTTACTCTAAATTCCTCTCCCATTCGGGGAGAGGGGATTTAGATCGGTTCCCCTTTTCCTGTCTTGGCGGCAGGGGAAGGGTGAATTTTTAAGGTTAAAAAAACGATCGTTAACCCGACAGAAAAAACAGTTGTCTCAGCTACAAAGAATCGTCATTGCGCCCTCTCAAATTGACTCCCCTCACATTTTGCTGAACGCAGACCAACAGCATTATTTGAGTCGAGTCTTGCGATTGCGATCGGGCGACTCCTTCATCGCCATGAATGGATCTGGGCAAAGTTGGCTGGTTGAACTGCAACTCGATCGGGCAAAAATCTTAGCAGCCGTTGACCCAAAATCGGAACTCCCAATTTTCGTTACCCTCCTATTGGCACTGCCCAAAGGCAACGGATTCGACGACGTAATCAGGCAAACCACCGAACTCGGCGTAGGGTGCATCGCTCCTGTGATCAGCGATCGTACCCTGCTCAACCCCAGCCCCAACAAACTAGAACGCTGGCGACGCATCGCCCAAGAAGCCGCCGAACAATCTGAACGCCAAATCGTTCCGACGATATTAGAGCCTATGCCCTGGGTCGATCGCCTATCCGAAAATTCTGACGATCCCCGTTTCATCTGTCTCGCTAGAAGCAACTCTCCCCATTTACTAGATGTTTTACTAGAGCAAAGATTGCCCTCAATCACCCTCGCGATCGGACCCGAAGGCGGCTGGACAGATTCAGAAATTAAGCACGCGATCGCCACAAACTATCAGCCCATCTCCCTCGGTTGCCGCATTCTGCGAGCCGTCACCGCGCCGATCGTTGCCCTCTCTTTGATTTCAGGCGTTTATGAAAACGCACCCAAACCCTAACTCCTGTCTAAGATGGGGAGATGGCATCCCTTCTTCACCGCCCATGATCGACCAAATCGCTGCCGCCTTCGATCGCCAAGACTACCGCGTCGCCGCCAAGCTCTTGAAGGAATTCTTGCACGACTCCCCACAAGACCCAGCCCAAAATCTTTGGGGGCAATTCTATAGAGCACGGCTTTATGAAGTCTCTGGCAAGCTCGAATCTGCGCGTGAAATCTATCGCCACCTTTTGCGCGATGGAAGCAACCCCAAACTCGCAAACCAATCCCGACAAGGCCTCCAACGCCTAGACGAGCAAGAACACGCAGACCGAAAACAAGCGATCGCCCAGGCAACCGCCCAACCAGAAAGCACAGAACCCGGCGTTTTGATCCTTGAATCAATGCCCAGTGAGACCAGAACGGCCGCCGCGCAAGCTCTGGCACGAGTTCTAAAACTAGACCCATACACCGCACGAATGCAAATTCCCCAACGAGGCTGGCGGCTATATCGGGTGGGCGCGATCGGCGAACTGCAACTCTATGGGCAGCAAATTAGAGCAGCCAAAATTCCTGCGTTTTGGGCTTCTTTAGATGCCTTACAAAAGTTGCCAGTTTTCCAAGTTCACTCCATTCAAGCCTATCAACCTGGCGCGATCGTCCTCTGCGAAAACGAACAGGGGCAACTCGGCTCCCTCAATTTTGACTGGTCAGAGGTTTGTCAGCGCGTCGAGGGCAGACTACCTATTTTTGAGCGCGTCGTAGACACCGACATCCGCAGGGGCACAACCGAACGGCAACGCCGAGAAACCACTCAAGATTACGCGCACCTCTGCGATCTCCATCTGCCCAAACGCCGATGCATCCTAAGAATTTGCGATTTGAACTATCAATTTCAGCAAGGAATCGCCTTCTCTGCCCCAGCCGGAGATTCGATCGCCCTCGACCAAGCAACCAACCGCATTCACTGGAACAACCTGCTGGCATTCTTAAACTATCAACTGCCTCAGCAGCCCGTCTGGTCAGAGTTTCAGGCATTCAGCGAGACAGCGATCGACCAACCACTTCTATTCAAGCGCTTCAAATCTCACGTTCGTCTATTTGGGCAAGACACCAGCCCCTGGAACCCAACCTTTCACCTCTACAGTGGGCTAGCCTTTCTCAAAAGCTTTGCTGACGCTTGAGTGTCAAACCCTCCCAACCCAGTGGCGAACCTACAGCCCACCGTCAGACTCACCCTAGTAGCGTGTCAGACTTGAATGGATAGATCGGGAAGGGGGAATAGGGAAGCGGTTATTTTTAACGATCGTGAATTAAATATACTGCGTCAGCCTATAGATTTTGGTTTAGAAGAGGTGTGGGGGCTGCGCCCCCCAGCCAGGGGTTCCACCCCTGCACCCCGTCCAAAATCTTTAATTTTATGCCCTGACAAAGTATAGCTCTCGATTTTCAAAGCAGGTCTAATACCGCTAGCCTTCAACGTTCAACTTCTTAGATACGCAACTCTTAAGACACGCAACTCTATGACTCATTCCACCGATATCGCTACACTGGCTCGCTGGATGGCTTCCGATTTCAGCAATCAGGAACAAGCATTTGAAAATCCTCCTTTTTTCGCCCATATTCGAGTGTGTATGCGCCCCTTGCCGATCGATTTGCTCTCAGGCGTTAGCCTCTACCTCGAACAAGCCTACGACTACATGCTAAACAACCCCTACCGCGTTCGGGTGCTCAAGCTCGTCGCCAACCAGGGACGTATTGAAATCGAAAACTATCAAATTCGGGATGAGCAGAAGTTTTATGGGGCTTCTCGCGACCTCAGACGACTGCAAGACCTCAAACTTGACCACCTAGAACTGATGCCGGGCTGCACCTTTCATGTTGAATGGACGGGCCACAGCTTTAGAGGACAGGTCGAGCCAGGAAAAGCTTGCATGGTGACCCTCAAAGGGCAATTGACCTATCTTGATAGCGAATTTGAGATTGACGATCGAGAGTTCACCAGTCTCGATCGTGGCCGCGATCCCCAAACTGACGAACGAATTTGGGGTTCTGTCGCCGGGAAATTTCAGTTTGCACGTCGGGCTAGCTTTGCAGACGAGGTAACGATCGCTTAACCAGCCCTGGCAAACAAATTCTGGTCAGTAAGTTTCTGTCTAGAGACAAGTAGGCAGAAAAAGTTAGATGATCTAAAAGTTAGATGATCTTAGGGTTAAGGGTAGATTATGCCTTCCGATAGTTGCCCTCTACAGATCATCTACGGGCGATACAAGCGAATCTCGAATCCTTGAAAGTCCCCTGCCAGAAGCTTAAAGCCAATTCTAAAACTCTTATCCACAGAGTCCCTAAACCTGATAGATTTGGCAAAGTATTCGCGAAGAATTAGCAAGATGAAAGTCCTAGTTATTGGTGGTGATGGATATTGCGGTTGGGCGACCGCTCTTTACTTGTCCAACCGGGGGTATGAGGTCGCGATTTTAGACAGCTTGGTGCGACGGCACTGGGACATGGAGCTATGCATCGAAACCTTGACCCCGATCGCACCTATTCAACAACGCCTCAAGCGCTGGCACGACCTGACCCAGAAGCCGATTCAACTATTTGTGGGCGACATCACCAATTACGAGTTCCTGCACAAATCGTTACACCAGTTTGAGCCAGAAACAATCGTCCACTTTGGCGAACAGCGATCGGCTCCCTTCTCGATGATCGATCGCGAACATGCCGTGCTCACCCAGGTGAACAACGTCGTCGGAACGTTAAATCTGCTCTACATCATGAAAGAGAGCTTCCCCGACTGTCACCTAGTCAAACTGGGCACGATGGGTGAATATGGCACGCCCAATATCGATATTGAAGAAGGCTACATCACGATCGAGCACAACGGTCGCAAAGACACCCTGCCCTACCCCAAACAGCCCGGCAGCATGTACCATCTCAGCAAAGTGCATGACTCCCACAACATTCACTTCGCCTGCAAAATGTGGGGACTTCGTGCAACAGACTTGAACCAAGGTGTGGTCTACGGTGTGCTCACCGAAGAGACCGGCCTGGATGAACTGCTAATCAATCGCCTTGACTACGATGGCGTGTTTGGCACAGCGCTAAACCGATTCTGCATCCAGGCGGCGGTTGGGCATCCCCTCACGGTGTATGGCAAAGGCGGGCAGACACGAGGGTTTTTAGATATTCGCGATACGGTGCGCTGTGTTGAGTTGGCGATCGCCACGCCAGCCAACCCTGGTGAGTTCCGCGTCTTCAACCAGTTTACCGAACTGTTTAGCGTGGGCGACCTGGCGGCTATGGTGGCCAAAGCGGGCAGTGCGATGGGCTTGAAGGTCGAAGTGCAAAACCTGGAAAATCCCAGAATTGAGAAAGAAGAACACTACTTCAATGCCAAAAACACAAACCTGCTCAATCTAGGGCTTCAGCCACACTTTTTGTCTGACTCGCTGTTAGATTCACTGCTCAATTTGCCGTCAAATATAAGACGCGCATCGACGAAGGGCAAATTCTACCCAAAGTCTCTTGGCGCAGATAGTTGATTGCTGTTAGCTTTTGGCGATCGAGTTGATTCGTCTGCTGGCTTGAGGCGAATTGTTCACTTTGGTTTGCCGTCAATCTCGATCGAGTTCCCTTAAGACGATTCTTTATGCGAGTTGCCTTATTCACTGAGACGTTTTTGCCCAAAGTAGACGGCATCGTCACTCGTCTGCGTCATACAGTTGATCATCTCCAACGCTTGGGTGATCAGGTGCTGATCTTTGCCCCCGAAGGCGGACTCACCGAACACAAAGGCGCACGAATCTATGGCGTGTCTGGTTTTCCGTTGCCCCTCTACCCAGAATTGAAACTCGCACTGCCGCGACCCGCGATCGGAGAAGAACTTTCCCAGTTCAAACCCGACCTCATTCACGTTGTGAATCCGGCAATTTTGGGCTTGGCTGGTCTCTACTACAGCAAGACTCTCGACATTCCGCTCGTCGCTTCTTACCACACGCATCTGCCAGAATACCTCCAACACTACGGTCTCGGCGCACTAGAAGGTCTACTGTGGGAATTGCTGAAAGCAGGACACAACCAAGCCCACCTCAATCTCTGCACCTCCACTGCCATGATAGAAGCCCTGACGCAGCACGGCATTGAGCGTGTTGATCTGTGGCAGCGCGGAGTAGATACCGAAACATTTCAGCCTCACCTTGCCAGTGTAGACATGCGAAACAGGCTGAGCCAAGGGCATCCCGAAGCGCCACTGTTGCTCTATGTGGGGCGGCTGTCTGCCGAGAAGGAGATCGATCGCATCAAACCCGTTCTCGAATCCATTCCCAACGCTCGCCTAGCTCTTGTCGGAGACGGCCCCAACCGTCAGTCCCTCGAAAAACACTTTGAAAACACACCCACCCACTTTGTCGGCTATCTGGGCGGACGAGAACTCGCGTCTGCGTTTGCATCCGCAGATGCATTCGTTTTTCCTTCGCGCACCGAGACATTGGGGTTGGTTTTGCTAGAAGCGATGGCGGCGGGTTGCCCGGTGGTGGCGGCTCGATCGGGGGGTATTCCCGATATCGTTGAAGACGGCGTAAACGGCTATCTGTTTGATCCTCACGATGAAAGAGGAGCGATCGCCGCGACCCAACGTCTTCTATTTGAGCAAGAGGCACGAGAAACCCTACGCCGCAATGCTCGTAGAGAAGCAGAACGCTGGAGTTGGTCTTCTGCGACTCGCCAGCTACAAAGCTACTACCGCGAAGTTGTCGCCGAGCAGTCTTTGTCATCCGTTGCCTAATCAAGAGCGATTTTGGTGGAGGTGATAGCTGTGGTAATTCGAGAAACTGCGATCGCCAAGATCCAGCAACTTCCAGACTCGCTTGTTGAGTAAACACCGGCAGCAAGGACTTGACCTGGGATTTTCTGCGACGCAGGTTGTTTGCGGGTGGGTCGATCGTGGTGTTGTCAGTGTTCTTGGTGGTGTTGCGCGAAGCCTGTTTTGTTGAAAGCGAAGTTGCTCCTCAACACGGCGTTGGAATGGTCAAAACGGGATGTGGTCTCTCAGAGGTAAGTAATACATCCATTTCCTGCGCTGAAGTATTGGGGGGTGGGCGATCGCAACCTCCATCATCGAAAATCGGGGTAAGATTTCAAAGTTGCATTAGGAGGCGATAATTGAGCCTCTGAGCTACTGCCCCTGAGCGATCGATGGTCGAAATATGAATGCTGTTGAAATCGAAGAAGCCGTTTCTCAGCTTGCGGGCGCACCTTTTGACCCGAAGGAGTTTCCCTTTGCTTTTCTGGAAGCGTTTGGGAACAAGGCAACGACGATCAAAAAGCTGAAAAGCGGTAGCTCGAATCAATCAGATTTACCCGGCGGTGTGCTCCAGCGTAACAATATCCATTTAAAAGTTTGTGCGGAGGGTGAGGTAACGGCTACATTGACGGCCTTGCGGGAGAGTGGGGCGACGGCGCGGCAGAAGGCGAAGTTTATTTTGGCGACGGATGGGGAGTGGTTTGAGGCGGAGAATCTGGCGGATGGAGAGACTGTCGCCTGCAAGTACCCGGATTTCCATGACCATTTTGGGTTTTTCTTGGCGCTGGCGGGGATTACGACGGTTAAGCAGATTCGGGAGAATGCCTTTGATATTAAGGCGACGGCGCGGCTGAATCGGCTTTATGTTGAGTTGCTGAAGGAGAATCCGGACTGGGATGGGGAGGAACGGCGGGAGGATTTGAACCATTTTATGGCGCGGCTGATTTTCTGCTTTTTTGCGGAGGATACGAATATTTTGCATAGTGATGGGCTGTTTACGCAGACGGTGGCGCAGATGAGTGCGGCGGATGCGTCGAATACCCATGAGGTGTTGGCGGAGTTGTTTCGATCGATGTGTACGCCGCCGAAGGAGCGGGAGGCAGCGGGGATTCGCAGTTGGGCGGATCTGTTTCCCTATGTGAATGGGGGGTTGTTTTCGGGTGAGGGTCATGTGCCTCGCTTCAGCCGAATTGCCCGTGCCTACCTACTCCAAGTCGGCAACTTGGATTGGAGGAAGATCAACCCTGACATTTTCGGCTCGATGATTCAGGCGGTGGCGGATGATGAGGAGCGGGGGACGTTGGGGATGCATTACACCAGCGTGCCGAATATCCTCAAGGTGTTGAATCCGCTGTTTTTGGATGACTTGCGGGAGCAACTGGCGGCGGCGGGGGAGAATGGGCGCAAGCTGCTGAATTTGCGGCAGCGGCTGGCGCGGATCAGGGTGTTTGATCCGGCTTGTGGGTCGGGGAATTTTTGGTGATTGCCTATAAGGAGATGCGGGCGATCGAGGCCAAGATCAATCAGCTACGAGGGGAGCCGGATCGCAAATCTGAGATTCCGCTAACCAATTTTCGGGGGATTGAATTGCGTCATTTTTCGGCGGAGATTGCGCGATTGGCGTTGATTATTGCGGAGTATCAATGTGATGTGTTGTATCGCGGTCCGAAGTTGGCGCTGGCGGAGTTTTTGCCACTGAAAAATGACAATTGGATTACTTGTGGCAATGCGTTGCGGTTGGATTGGTTGAGTCTTTGTCCGC
>JAAUOZ010000163.1 GCA_012034655.1 Leptolyngbyaceae cyanobacterium CSU_1_3
CTGGGGGGCGCAGCCCCCACACCCCTTCTAAACCAAAATCTATAGGCTGACGCAGTATATATCAGCACTCAGGGCACGGTCTCCTACCAGAATTCTATCTGTCTCTTGGCTTAGGAGCGTGGATTCAATCATTCTGTTTCCTGCAAGGTGGTCTTGCCCTCACCCCAGCCCTCTCCCAAGTTGGGAGAGAGGAGTCTGGTTTCCCTGCTCCCAACTTGGGAGCAGGGGTGAGGGGATGAGGACGAAGATCTCCGGCATTGATAAGTCCACCTTCCTTAACGTGAATTTGATGTCGCTCAAAGTGCCCTCATTCTCCCAGCCTCCTGCTCTCTAGGGTTGGCTTTGGGCGATCGAGCGATCGTGCCACAGGGTAATGGATTGATTAATCGGCTGCAATTGTGTGCCGGGGAAGTAGAAGCCGAGAATTCGATCGCTCGTCCAGCCTAGTTTGCCTAAATGATAGGAACCCACTTGACTTAAGCCAACCGCATGGCCCAGCCCTCCGCCCACAAAAGCATAGCCCTTGAGCGCCTTGTTTTTTTCGTAAATCGGATCAAGGTAAAAGAGCGTACTCGCAGGTGCATAAAAGGCATTCAACACATCGTCTTTTTCAAGTTCGAGTGGGCCGCGATCGGTCGTCACCCGCAGCTTGACCACTCGCCCCGCCGTCGATCGTTGCACCACTTGCACCTGTTGAATCGTGCCAAAATCGGACAGGGGATGCTGCACACTTTTTAGGTACTTTCGCAAGTCCTGATTCATTTGGTTGAGCGTGTTGGCATATCGCCAGCGAAACATCTCCGCCCCTTCTTCGTTGAAGCCCTTTCGCGTCGCAATAAAAGCTCGCAGGTTATTCTCGTCTGCTAGACTGCGCCGATTAAGATCCCACACGTTCTGGGTTGAGTCGACAAAAGACCTGAGATAAGGGCGCTCCCAGCCTCGCCAAACATCTGTGAAGGCGGCCGTCACTCCCCCGGTGGTCGAAGAGTAGAGCGCATCAACCAGTTCATTTTCGTAGGTGAGCACCAAGCTGCGCGTGGCGGCGATCGCCCGATCGGTCGAAGGCACTGCCCCATCAATGCCCCAATACACCTGGCATTGGGTGGTCGCGCAAATTTGGTAATTGTCTACCATAAAGCGCCGTAAGTTTCTCAGCACATAGGTGCGTGCTAAGATCGCCTGCGCTTCTAAAACAGGTTGAGGGGCCCAGCCCCCAATCTCATGGGGAACCACACCCCGCAGGTAGGTTTCTAGGGGCACAAAATTGACCAGCGTATAGTTGCCATAGGCATTTGGCTGAAGCCGAAAACTCCCCGCATAAACCCGACTGGGTTGCTCATCCTTTTCACGATCGATGCGAATCACGCCATTGCCCGATGTGATGTCTACATGGTCACGGGTGTAGCGAAACCCATTCACCACAAACGACGGTCGAGGCGCTTGGCGAACCGTCTTGCTCTCAATTCTGACGGTTTGCACACCTTTAGCTTGCAGACTTTGCAGCAGCAACCGTCTGAGTAGCGGCGTGTTATAGGTCTCGCGTTTTGCCCAGACTTGCCAGCGATCGGGTTGGGCAAGTTCGACTTCGATGCCCTGGGCGCGCCACTGTTGGGCTTGATGTTCTGCCGTTTCAAAGCTGCGATGGGTGCTAAACACCACTCGTTCTTCAACTTGGGGTTGGGCTAGAGGTTGAAGAACTGTTTCCAGCTTGAGTTCTGGAGTGGTTAGGGATTGGGACTTGCCGTTGGTGATAAATCGCAGCGTCATACGATCGCCCGGAGTTGTCTTGAGCGTCATCACATCTTTGGTTTTGTCGCCATATCGCTGCACAATTCCTACCTGCAAGACCCTATCTTCAGCGGCGGCTTTTGCAGGCTGAATCCCTAGACAGAGAGCGACGATCGCTGCCCCAGACAAAGCACGGATTTGAGTCAAAGTCTTGCCCACGCTAGCTCACCTTTTATGATGCAGAATGATATCAATATTGGAAATTAAATTGTCTAGAACCCTCATTCAATCAGGGTTCTAGACTCTAAAATTGCCCCTCTAAAATCTAAAATGCTATCAAAATTTATCTATCTGTAGAAGTACGTCTTTCGATGTATCAGTTTGATTGTAGTCGCTCAATTGGGCTTTGTGCGGTATTGCAAAATTCAAGGCGTGACGTGCAAAAGATCAATCATTATTCTTGCAACTCATAATCATAACGAGTATGATTTAGAAGTAGATCACGCGAGAAACTTCAACAATGTTCAGGGTAAAAGAAATCCCTATTCAGGCGATTCGCCGTCCCTTATTTCGTCAAAACGACTCCTCAAAAGTGACAGCGTTGATGGAGTCGATCGCCCAGGTTGGCTTGCAGGAACCGATCGATGTACTAGAAGTAGACGGTGAATATTACGGCTTTTCTGGCTGTCACCGCTACGAGGCTTGCAGTCGGCTGGGGCATGAAACGATTCTCTGTCGGGTACGTCGTGCGCCGCGATCGGTCTTGCAAAAACACCTGGCCTGAGCCGCCGCCCCGATCTCCAACTTCATGCAACACCGCCTCACAGGTTGGCAACTCAACTCAGAAATTGGGGATCTTGTTTTCACCTTCTATTCAGCACCGCCAGACTTTGCGATTCGGGATCTTTCGGCTATTTTCTTAAAGGTAGTCAAATCATCCCTATCGATTGCTCAGACGCTTTCTATACTGCGTCAGCCTATAGATTTTGGTTTAGAAGGGATGTGGGGGCGCAGCCCCCAGCCAGGGGTTCCACCCCTGCACCCCGTCCAAAATCTTTAATTTTATGCCCTGACAAAGTATATCTCAAACTACTTAACTTAGGAGAAAGACCATGGCCACTCAAGCCTCCAACCCAGTGATTGATATCGGCATTGAGGAATCACAGCGAAAAGCGATCGCAGAAGGGCTGTCACGTCTCCTTGCAGACACTTACACGCTCTATCTCAAAACCCACAACTTCCATTGGAACGTGACCGGCCCCATGTTCAACACGCTGCATCTCATGTTTGAGGCGCAATATACAGAACTAGCGCTAGCCGTTGATCTGATTGCCGAAAGAATTCGCTCTTTAGGCTTCCCTGCTCCTGGAACCTATAGTGAGTACGTCAAGCTCAGTTCGATCGAAGAAACAGCAGGCGTACCCAAGGCAGAAGATATGATTCGTCTGCTGGTTCAGGGGCAAGAAGCAGTAGCCCGCACGGCGCGATCGGTCTTCCCTACTGCCGAAGCTGCCAGCGACGAACCTACCGCCGATCTACTCACCCAACGGCTACAAATCCACGAGAAGACAGCGTGGATGTTGAGAAGCTTGTTGGAGTAAGATTGGCTAACTCGATCGTTGGCTTTAGATTGGGTTTAGCTGCGGCAAAAGTCCAGTCGTCTAACGTTAGTATGAGTTAGAGAGACCTGTCTCATGACTTTATGACTCACCAAAATCGTCAAGATTTCACCCCTCAGTTGCAGCACTTCATGCAGGTGGGGGGTGTTTCTACATTTAGGCAACTGAGCCAAAAATCGGGCGTATCAGAAAAGCAGGTGATGCGACTACGACGCGGCGAAATCAACCAGATGCGACTAGATGCCCTCCAAAAACTAAGCGATGCGTTAGGAATGTCGATCGTCGATCTTCTCACCACCTTCACCCCTGCTCTTTCCTCCCCCCTTTCTCCTTCCTCCATTCCCCTCTCCGCCTCTCCAACATGAATACGAACGCCTCCAACAACAGATCGCTCAACAGCGCCAAGACCTCTGGCAAGAATTTCAACAAACGAGTTTGCAAACGCTAGAGCCGTGGATTTTACAATGGTCTGCTGCCGCCTTTGCTGCCCAACAAAACCCCCAGGCTGCGGCAGTCAAGTTGTTGCCGTTGGTGCGTCCGGTTGAGAAGCTTCTGCAAGAGTGGGGAGTTGAAGCGATCGCACCCGTCGGTGCAGAAATTCCCTACAATCCTCAGGAACATCAACTAATGGGTGGCATAGCAGACATCGGAGCGCTGGTGAGAGTGCGCTATGCGGGATATCGCCAGAACGATCGGTTACTCTATCGCGCCAAGGTCAGCCCTGTCTGAAGCTGTCTATTGCTACAGTGTGGCTGAAAGTCGGGTGCATCCCACTTTTGCAGCCCTCGCCCTTCTATTAACCTGGCCACAAAAGACGCAACGGATGCACGAACAAAGAATGCGGCACATGAGTTGTACATCGCGCTAATTTTCTAAGGCTTGCAGGGCAGCCTTGATGAGCGGGTAAAACGGCGGCTGGGATACGTCTACTGGTTGAGCGGCTTGCTGGGGCTTGGCCAACGTTCCGGTTCTTTGCCCTTTTTGAATTGAGAGAATTTCACCTTTGAAGTTGCGAATTCTTAGCTCTTGGGTATCGCCTCGCTCTAGCAAGGTGCAGGTGTAGTTGCGCTGGTTATACAAAAAGTCAACCGTTGCAGAAGTGGGCTGGGTTGGCAGCCTAATGCCGACGATTTCTAGTTGCACCGAAACTTCGCCATTCCACTCATTCGCTTTGACGCGGTAGGCAATATCTAACTGTTTGGGCAATGGGTAATATTCGCCCCAACGCCACGCGATCGCCGTTAGCTTCGGGCTGGCTGTCAGCATTTCGGCATCCAAATTTTCTGAACTGACCATGAGTTTGAGATGTCCTTTGCCGATTAGTTTTTGGTCGCTAATTTTGACGTTGGGTGTCCAAAACACGGGGTCGGGGTTCTCCATCCCACAGGGGTGAAGGGCATCGATTTGTTGCTGAAAGGCTAAGTCGATTTGCTCTAAGCTGGCTTGAGCGTCTATTGTCACCAGTGGCTTGAGATGCTCTGGCTGAAGGGACTGATGGGCAAAGGTGCGAAGGCGCGATCGGATCTCATCTAGTCGGTCTGCCTCAAAAGAAAACCCTCCGGCGGCGCGGTGTCCGCCTGATTTGAGCATGAGATCTTTACAGAATTCCAACGCTTCAAAAACGTGAAACTCTGGAATACTCCGAGCCGATCCTCGAATGTGATTTTGCGATTCATCTTCGTATGTGCCGATGAAGACTGGAACGCCATACCGTTCGACTAACCGAGATGCCACAATGCCAATCACGCCGTGATGCCATTCCGGTTGCACTAGCAACATCACTCGATCGTCCTTTGCATTCACTATTCCTTGCTCGTAGGCATCGATCGCTTCTCGTTCAATTTTTTCGCAGAGTTGCTGACGCTGTTGATTGATCTGTTCACATTTCATGGCTTCTGCGAGGGCAGTGCCTGGGTCATCTGTGGTGAGCAGTTCGATCACAATTTGCGGATCAGAAAGCCGCCCTACGGCGTTGATTCGCGGCCCCAGCCGAAAGCCGATCGCCTCTGGTTTGAGATTCTTTTCGCCACTCAGCCCCGCCACTTGAATCAGCGCTTGAATGCCTTCTAGCTTCGACTTCGGCAAAAGCCGCAATCCTCGTTTCACCCAGCGCCGATTTACACCCGTGAGCGGGGCCAGATCGGCGATCGTTCCTAGGGTAAAAAGCTCTAGCAACACATCGCGCAGTTCTTGCGTTTTGCCAAAACTTTTGGCTAGAGACAACGCCAGAATATAGGCAACACCTACCCCAGCCATGGTGCGATAGGGCGATGCTTCAGCGATCAGCTTGGGGTTGAGAATCGCATTCGCATCGGGAACGATCGGCGGGACATCGTGATGATCGGTAACGATGATCACTAAGCCCAGTTCTCTAGCTCTGGCGATCGGTTTGTGGGCTGCGATGCCATTATCGACCGTCAAAATCACCGACACGCCTTCTTCATGAAATTCTTCTACAATCCGCTCATTGATGCCGTAGCCTTCGTTCATGCGGCTGGGGATGGCATAATCAACCCGTGCCCCCAAAAAACGCAACGCCCTGAGCAACAACGCCGTACTCGTCATCCCGTCTGCGTCGTAGTCACCACAAATTGCGATGCGCTGTCGCTGATTGATGGCATTGATCAGCAACTCTAAACTCAGGGGCAAGTCAGGAAATTCTTCGAGTGGGGAGGGCAACTCTAGAGTGTCGGGTTCGATGAAACCTTTGATTTGCGCGGGTGTAGACAGCCCTCGATTGAGCAACACCTGAGCCAACAGAGGCGATAAATTTGTCACCTGAGCGATCTGTTTTGCCCGTTCTGTCTGAGCAGGAAAAATGTGCCAACGTTGGTCAGGAATGCCAGCACGGGGAAACAGAGATTGAGAAGTTGGCAACTCTAGCACGGGCGATCGCTCAGAAAAACTAGCTCATTTTACTAGATGGTGAACCATTTGAAAGTCGAGCAAACGATCGGGTCAAAAAACCTCCACTCGCCCATCGTTGCGAATGTAGACTGAACGATCGCCCGGAGGATATCGCCATTCTGATTGCAGTTCAATTCGCAGCAGGTCAGGTTTGGGCTTCGAGATGCGGGTTTTGATCGCCAGAGCCGTCACATCCCAGAAGACGATCGAAAGATTGGGGTCACTGCTACCGCCACGGGCAAACTCGATCTGCTGCCCCGGATTGAGCACCGCCGGGTTTGTGCCAAAGACTTTCTCAATCTGGACTTGGTTTGCAGCCCGATTGACCACCTGCACTTTAATCTTCTGCCCCGGCACAAACTGAAGCGGCGGCGCTGGGCAGTTATTTTGGCAGGTTTTCCCCTCAACCTGCCCCAGATTGATCTGAGCAAATAGAATTGCTGCGCTGAGGACGATCGCCCGCGAAGCAACCAAAAACCATTGAGGACGCATATCAAACACTCCAGGATGGGTTAGGGGTTTGCATAAAAATAAAATACCAGTGAATCGGGTTTCGACTCCGCTCAACTCTCGACGGTTGAAGGTTAAGCGAAGTCGAAACCTGGCGGGTGGTAGATGATTCACTCGCAGATCCCTAAGAAATGTGGATTGATGAATGCCGAGGTTTTCGCCCTCATCCCCTCACCCCTTCTCGCCAGTTGGGAGCAGGGGAACCGGACTCTTGCTCCCTCTCCCAGATTGGGCGAGGGCTGGGGTGAGGGCAAGACCACCTTGCAGGGGACGGAATGATTGAATCCACCTTCCTAAATTACTGTAAACGCTATTTTCCAGTTAGAAGGTCAAAAAAATCATCCTCAATTTCGTAGCCCAACATCTGGGTCATGGCTTTCAGGCGCGACTTGCCTTCGATGCCTTGCTGTTGCATCCAGATCATCAACCCAAAGGTTTTGTGCATGACGTAGATTTCTAGCGCTTCAGGGTTGTATTGAATGCCGTCCTTGGGGTGAAACTGATGGGGCACTAGCATGGCCGTATAGCGTGCAAACTCTCCCGCTTTCCAGTCCAACAAGAAGGGTAGCCAGGGGTAGAGGGCATCTAGGCGAATAAACCACAACCGCACCTCTGGCACTTCTGGCAACTCCCGCGGGTCGCCTGCTTCTAGCGGATAGTCGATCGCAAACTGCACTGTCTGTTCGTGACTTGCCACCTCTGACAGCAACGGCTCAATCACCGCCAGCGCTGGGGAGAGGTCGATCGCATTAATCTGATCTGCACTGAGATGAATAACAGGCATAAAAAGTTCTAAGTTTCATCAACCTCGAACCATTATCCCACGGCACTTCCTAATCCCTGTGCAATCCCTGTGCAATCCCTGTGCAATTCCTGGGCAATCACTCCTCTATTTCGGCTTGCACCCGATAGACTGGCAGCAGCACATTAAAAGTCGAGCCTTCACTCAGTCGGCTCTTGACCGAAATTGAGCCACCACAGTGAAGCAAGAGTTGCTGCACGATCGTCAGCCCCAACCCTGCCCCACCTGAATCTTCTTCTACGGCCTGCCTAATGCGGTAGAAGCGATCGAAGATTTTGGGAATCTCGCTGGGGGCAATTCCGATGCCCGTATCGCGAAACTCAAGCTGTACATAGTCGCCCTGCTGCTTGGCCCGCACCCAAACCTGCCCACTTCTGGGGGTGAATTTGATGCTGTTGTGCAGCAAGTTGATCACAATTTGCTTGACCCAGGTGTGGAGACACGAAACGGGAGGCAGGTCTTCTGGCACGGTGTAGGCGAGTCTGACTCCTTTTTCTTCGGCTAGTGGTTGATAGGTGCTGACCACGCCTGGCACAACTTCGCTCAGACGCAACGCTTGCACCGTGGTCTGTTCGGCCATTTGGTCTAAACTCACCAGATCCAGCAGACTGGTAATCAAAGAGCTTTGGCGATCGCACTCTTTCACCAACAGATCCATATATCTCTGCTTTTGAGGGGGCTTGAGATTAGGAGAATTAAGCAGGGTGAGGGCGGTCTTCATGTTGGTGAGCGGGGTTCGTAACTCTTGCCCAACATTGTTGAGAAATTCGTCTTTGAGGCGAATTGCGTTGAGTAATTCTTCGTTTTGCAGACGCAGCAGGTGCGACATTTCTGCCTGTTTGCGGTGGGTTGTAGCCCGTTGCCAGAGATCTTCTTGGCGCTGAATTTGCTTGGTAAATAGCTGTCCGAGGAGGCTGGCATTGGGCTGGGGCTGGGGTTGGGCAATCAGCGTGTTCCAATGGGCTGCTTGGGCTGAGTCAGAATCGGGAACCAGTTGTTGGAGGCGATCGAGGAATTGCCGAATAGACTGCGCCTCCAGGGAAAGCAAAACAGACAGCGACTGCTTTTTCTCGGTTGGCTCCTCGGTCGAGTCAAACAGTCCGGCTTCGGCATCTAGGCGAGTTTGAGATTTAGAGCGATGGGCGACCAAGAGGGCGCAAAATTGCTCCGACCAGATCAGCAAAAAATAGTCTCGCTTGAGTTGGCTTTCGGAGAGCGATCGTACCGACACCACCGATGCATGTTCGTGCAAGATTCCGTCGCCGATCGCGTCTTCTGCCATCTGGGTGTCTACGATTTCTTCGGTGACATCTTCTTTTTGGTTTCTAAACAGATGAACCGCCCGGGCCAGATCTGTCGCCTCAGAGTAGCGATCGATTTCGGCTTGCCAGGCTTCACCGCGAGGCATTTTTGCCCAAATTGCGGCTGGGATCTGCTGCTCGATCAACAACGCGATCAGGCTGCTCACCAACGACTTAAAGGTCACTGGGCTGGCTTGCAGCGCGACGGGTATTTGCTCAGAACTAACCGCCAATTCGTAGAGGGAAATCTCTGGAGTCACTAGGAAGTTCATAAAGGCATACAGAGGACAAGCGAGCAAACGAACTGTAAAACAGACAGGGCAGCGATCGAAGGAGTCAACGACTCCTTGAGATCGACTACAACATGAGGAAATTACTGGCTTGTGCCGCTTGTTCGGTGATATCTCTGAAGCAGAGACGGGTCACGCAATAGAGCGAATCGTGCAAGGAAAAGCAGCAGCCACGCAAGTTACGGAGGGTAGCAGTCTTGTGTCTAGAGTTTACCCCGATGACTCTTAGAAAATTAACACTTTATTAAAAATTAAGTCAGCATTTCTTCGGGAATTGAGATCAGTGTAAAGACGAACATCCATTTGTGTCAGTGATGTCGATCAAGGGTGTCTTTTGCGCCTTGGGTGTCTAAGTAACCAGAGGCATAGTTTTGGGCGAGCAGTTCTGCACTTAGAAATCGATCGTGCTTCTCAATCTGCAAATTTTTGACCGTGGCAGCCAGCGCGATCGCATCGGTAGAATTTTTGGCAATGAAGCGGAGATGTTTGCGAACTTCTTTGGGGGGCAACCCTTCGACAACCAGGGCGATCGCATCTCGGCTGACCGACACCCCCCGCGCCTGTAGCTGCACCAAAATCGTATTCATCACCACGTCTCCCGCCCAGCAAAAAAAACAGCGTTTGCCGGCCGTCGGGCAACAAGGAAACTTGATCGAGGCTGTGTTGCAGAAAATTGTTTCTGGCTTCGGCGAGCAGGTCGCGGGCAGTGCTGTCTAGGAAAATAGGCATTTCGTCGGCACAATATAACTGGTACATTTCTTGACGAATGCGATCGTGAATCCAGCCGCCGTTGCCGCTAAAAATGGGCGATCGACCCGCTGCCGCTCTTGCCACCTCAACCACTTTTCGCGCTAGATCTACCGAAAGAATGCACCAGCGCTGCCCCGCAAAAATTAAATATAACCCTTCGATCAGGGGATAGCTGACAGGCAAGGTTCCCAGGGCTTGGCCATTCGCCACGATGCGATATTCTTCGGGCGTTTGGAAGGCACTATAGAAACTGTAGTGATTGACCAACCGTTCGCCTGTCAGCCCTAAAACCAGTGCCCCGTCTTGGGTTTGCTGAATCAGATCCTCTGCGCCCAAACAGCGCAAAAGCTGAATAAACAAAGATTGATCAACCTGACGAAATGCCCCCGTCGCGCACAAAATCTTCCAGGCGCGATCGGCTTTCATGCCCCCATATTCTGCAATCAGCGACAGCACTTGTTGGGTCAGCGTCGAGAGATGCAGTTTGTTGACCACGGGCGGTTCGCACCAGCCTGCTAGCAAAAGTTGAATAATAGCGATCGTCTGTACCAGTTCTGGATGCAACGAGTCTTGAACGGAAGTTTCGATCGTCACCTCCGGTTCGGAGATATAGCAGCGTAGAATGGCTGGGTCGCCCGATCGCCGCCCCGATCGCCCCAATCTTTGGCGAGTGCTGGTGACAGAAAAAGGTGCACCGATTTGCGCGATCGAAGTCATTGCGCCGATATCAATGCCCATTTCTAGGGTTGTAGTACAGACTACATTAGCAGGACGATCGCCTCGAAGGGCCTGTTCTGCTGCTTCGCGCAGTTCTTTTGAAAGGTTGCCGTGGTGGGGTAAAAATTCGTTAGGGACATGATGATCTTCGCAGAGTTGGCGCAGACGATCGGTGTATTCTTCGACACTCGATCGTCGATTCACAAAGATTAAATTATTCGTTCCCCGCAATACTTTAAATAAATGCGCTGCGATGTCTAATTCATTGTTTTGCGATTCTGATTCTGATTCATCAAACTGAAACTGAAGTGTTTTTTTGCGATAGCCTCTCACTTGCACTTTGAGTTCTTGCCCTGCATCGGAGGAATGGATCGTTACGACAGCGTTGCCATTGCCAGGGCGCAAAAAATCTGCCGCCAAAGAGCGATCGCCCAACGTAGCACTCAAGCCAACGCGAGGAATCTGACGATCGACCCACAACTCAACACGATGCATCAGACTTTGCAGTTGTTTCCCCCGTTCGTCGCCAATAAACGAGTGCAATTCATCTACTACGATGTAGCGCAACCCCCGGAAGGTTTGTTTGAGTTGATAGCCCCGCCGCACAAACAGCGCTTCGAGTGACTCTGGCGTGATCAACACGATGCCCGACGGCTGCCTGAGCACCTGCTGCTTGCGACTGGCATCAATATCGCCATGCCACGGGTGAATCGGAATCTCTAACAATTCCCCTAGGGCGGAGAGGCGACGGTATTGGTCGTTGATGAGAGCCTTGAGGGGGCTGAGGTAGAGGACTTGGAGGGAAGAGGGGGAAGAGGGGGGGAGAGGGGGGCACGATCGCGATCGCGCATCAGTTGAGAGAAGATGGGCAGAAATGCGGCTTCGGTTTTGCCGCCTGCGGTGGTGGCGGAGAGAATGACATCGGTGTCACCTGAGAGAATAGGGGCGATCGCTTGTTCTTGGATGTCGCGTAGCTCTGTCCAATTTTGCTGCCAGACCCACCGCTGAACGCGATCGTGCAGTTGGTGAAAAGCAGATGACGAATGGGTGGGTGGGGTCGCCATGTCAGACCCGGTTGATTAGGGCTGGGTAAATTTTCTCGATCGCAGCACGCCAATTTCGGTTAACAGTTTTTGCTCTTCTTGGGTGTCGTTGATTGTTTGGGCAACGGCTAAGGCTTGCTGGTAGTAGCCATCTGCGGCGATGAGGTCGCCCTTGGCTCGATAATATTTGGCCAAATCTTTGAGGGTCGAGAGCACCTGCCTAGAATCGTTTTGGTCGAGAGCTAGGGCCAATCGCTGGTCGAGGGTTTCAGAGGCGTTGGCATTTTGCCCCAGTCCGTAGAAGGCTTGAGTGAGGCCGCCGAGGGCCCGAAACTCACCGGGACGATCGACACTGTTGCGCGACACAAATAGTGCCTGGCGATAGCTAACCACCGCCGATCGATAGTCCCGAACGGCGCGATAGGCATCGCCCAAATTGCTCAGTGTGGTTGCTTCGCCGGGGTCGCCTGCTTGCCCTCGCAAGACCTTGGCTTGTTCGTAGAGGGCGATCGCTCGATCGTATCGACCCAGATTGTAGGCAACCAGTCCCAAATTGCTCAGAGAGAGACCTGTTCCGGCATCAAAGCGAATGTCTTGAGCAACTTTTAAGCCATCGGCAAAGGTTTTTTCGGCTTCTTGCAGGCTGGCTCGTTGGAGCAACAAAGTTCCTAGATTGTTGAAGCCATAAACCTGCCCCTTGAAGTCTTTGAGGTCGCGGGCGATCGCTAATCTGCGTCTGAGAGCATCTTCTGCCTCAACGGGCTTTCCTATCTGGGCGTAGACTCGACCTAGGGCATCATACGTGCTTCCTTGGGCTTCTATTTCTTTGATGGTGCGGTAGAGTTTCAGGGCTTGTAGCCAGGAATCGATCGCTTTGTCGGAGAATCCGGCTTGTTCTTGCTGGTGTCCCTGGCGAAAGAGGCGATCGGCTTCGATTCTTTCAGCACTTTGAGTGCCGTTATATTGGCGAATCAATAATTGTGTATTTAGGTCGGCGTTCAAATTATTGGTAAAACTGGGATTGGCAAAACTGGGATTGGCAAAACCGGGAAGGGCTAGGTTGAGCACAAATCCACTTGCTAACAATTGAACCAGTGTCGCCTCGATCGTTATCCTTCTCTGTGCCTGTGTCCGACGCATCTCAAAACCTCCGCCCAGCAATATTTTTCAGGATTAGTCTAGGGTAGCCTCAAAAGGCGTACTGTCTAAAGGTGTGGTATCTAAACCGACTAAGCCCTGTCTCTGCTCGCTAGCGTTCCCACTCAGGTAGATGGTTCTAATATCTTCGGGCAAAGTGGTTTCGAGGAGTTGGTAGCTGTCGTGCAAATGGGCTTTGACCTGAGCCGGAGGAACGTATTCGCCCTCGGCTTGGAGGTAGGCAGAAATTCGGGTTTCGCTCCAATGGAAGGTTTGAGCCATCAGCACCATGAGCCGCGTTATGGGAGGGAGTTGTTCGAGGGCGCGATCGAGATAGCACCAAAATGGCGGGGAAGCGGCTTTGATGTTGTAGTGAATTCTTCGACGGGGGCAGTTCTGCTTGGTTGATGCAGAG
>JAAUOZ010000014.1 GCA_012034655.1 Leptolyngbyaceae cyanobacterium CSU_1_3
CCAGCCCATCGGTGGATCGGTCATCGTCATCACACCACAGACCTTACCTCTTCCCGTCAGGTAAATCCGATCGTGATCACCTCGATGCTCCGGGCAAGCAGAACGCCCTGAGTTCCCTCAATCAGCAAGGTACACAGGTGCTTGTCCGTCGTCACAGTTTCGGTCAGTTCCAGTCCAGTTTCTGTCTCCTTTAAAGTAATGACCTGCGGGATGGGAGGTGCAACGCCTTGATTGAATCGGCTCCAGAGCCACTGCCACAGATCTGCTGCGCTACAGGGCATTACCTCCAGCCCCACTTTAGTATTGAGCAAGACTTCCCATTGAATAAAACCCTGTTGAAACCCCTGTAGTAAAAGCTTTTTGAAAAATGCTTCTTGATAAACCCGCTTATTTCCCGTAATCTGCTCGACTACCCAGGAACCCGTTTTTCTTAACCGCTCGATCAGTCCGCCAACCAAATCTTTGTGTTGCGTACCCGCCTCGTCATCACTCGTCCAGGTACAAAAAGCAAGTTGATTCCAGGTCTGCCGCGTTCCTCCCTGAGCAAGTTGCTGCACTCGTAATTGCTCATTTCGAGTCAGCACGGAAACAGGTTTTAATTGGCATTCCTCTGCCAGGGTAGACAGTTCTTCTTGTCGCGCTGCATCATCACTTGCACAACCTGTACAGAAGGTAATCCGTTCACCGATCGGTAACTCTTTCATCCCTTCTTCAATGGCATGAGCAAACGCATTCACCTCACTGTCGTACAGCACGTCGTGCAGTCCAGCAACACGAAATCCAAACACAAGCTGATACTGAGATTTACCTTTCTCTAGCAACAGTGCAGCCACTTCACGATCATCTTTTTTGATTTCTGCAATACAGCAGATATTGACTTCATTTTGGAATGGCATAAACGTACTTTTGCCTCCATACTGATTGGGCACTTGCACTGGTTTCAGCCGAATGTTGACCCGTGCATCACCATAACGTTTGCGAATCCAGGTTGGTCTATGGTCTGGGATAGGCGAAACATAGATGTTGTTGCCGTTACACCACTCGGTTCCCGGCGGATTACGCCAGCGATCGAGAAATTGATGGGGTTGATTTCCAGTCAGAATCCACCAGCTTACAATCAGCCAAAATGAGGTTCCAAAAAACCAACCCAGACCCAAACTAAAGAACCCATTTGTGATGCCGTAGCAAAGAACAACAATGGCAACCCAGGGACCCAGTTGATCCGCTGGAATTGGACCAATACTCGCCTGCTTGCCTAAAATTCGATTGACTTTAATGAATTCTCGATTGAAATCCCGTTCCATAGCTATTCCAATTCACTTTGCCAAATCAACCACCAGCAGCAGTTCCAGTACCATTTCCTACGAAGATGAACGTAACCACATCAATCGCAATAACGATCGCAAATGCCAGTCCTACCTGGGTTACGATCGGTCGCCAATCATTTCCTTGCTGCGCCTGGTTATAAGCAAAGAGTGACGCAGCCGCAACCAGCAACAAAAACACCCCCCGAATCAAGTTGAAAATTAGCCCAATCACATTGGCATCCAGCGTGGCAGTGCCGCCACCTGCCTGTGAACTTTGCTGAGCCAGATTGACGAAAAATTGTTCTAATCCGCTGAGAAAATAGCCTGGGCAGGTGCCGCGAAGGTATTGAGCAGCGCCGTAACTGCAATAATGAGTGAGGCAATATGCCAGAAACGAATTTTGGCACCCAGGTATTTTTCTAGAATGGGTACTGCCTTAATCAAATGCCAGAGACTGATAAATACCACACTGGCACAACCCAAAATTGTTATGAGCAATGGCTCTTTGATCAACAAATAAATAACAACAGCAACACAAAGTCCAATGAACAGTAAATCAATTTTGATAAGGTTGAAATGCCCCCATTGTTTAGTCGAGCGACGACGTAGTTGAGTTAAGTGAGACTTAGTAACGGGAGTTTTAATGGTTTGCATCATCGGTTCTCCATCAATGCTGATCCAGCTTTTTAGTTAAACTTGCAATTCTTCGCGATTCGGTTTGGCAGACGCTTTACCAGAACGGCGATTCAGATGCTTTTCATCCGTTTGTTCAGGTATCTGCTCATTGATGGCTGACTCCATCTCTCGTATTGGAATACTGCAATGCAGAATGTCTGGTGATTGACCGGGCACCAACATGGCATCAAAAACCTGTTCATCCTTGTGGTTCGGGTCAAATCCTTGCAGCAATTGAGTCCCGTTCGGTAACGTCACAACCTCAAACTCATACTTGGCTTTGCCCTGATCTGTCCAGGTAAATACAGGTTCAGCCTCCCCATTGAATCGCTCCGATAAGCGTTCTTGGAAGGTGGCAATCAATGCCTGGGCACTGGCTTTGGTGGCGTATTCCTGCTTGGACTGAGGAAGTTTGGCAATAGTAGCTTTCTCATCAGCACTGAGGTGATCTGCTGCGATCGCCCACTGCCCATCATTACAATTGCCTGCAAAAAGGGTATTGCCCTGGTTGTTGTTCAGGGCGAGATCGCTCCGCGACACTAACGTGACCGCCACCTGCTCCCCTTGCTCTTCCATCCGCAGAGTTTTGTTACTGGAAATCGCAATTCCTTCTTGATCAGCGTTATCCGAGAGTTCATTAGCAACTCTGGCAAAGCCCACCAAAGATTCTGCACAAGAAACTTGTTGAGGATCAGCTCGTCGCGCCATCAGTTGTTCCAGCACTTTGGACTCTGCGATCGCTTGTGCGGGTGCCGCAACCTGACTTTCTTCTGTATCCACCTCTGGCTCAACCATTGCGGAATTGGTTTGTTCTACGATTTGCTTCTCCAAACGACTCACCACCACCTCTAAGCGGTCAAGCCGTTTGGATAGCCCTTTCAGATATGCCTCAATCTGGTCAAGCTGTTCACTAATACTGGCTTCTCGATCGATCTCCAGGGGTTGCCCTTTGTAAGTAGGGTCTAGTTTTACACCCAGCGTGTCTACCTTACTCCCCACTGTTGCAGCCGCATCTGCTAGAGGATTTTCACCCGCATCTGGTTCTGGCTCGATCGATGGCGTTACCGTTGCGCGCCCGGTTGTTGCTTCCTGTAAACGGCTGGTCAGGTTGTCTACCTGCTCATTCTGCCGCTGAAGTTCTCGGACGATTCGTTCAATCCGTTCCTCGTCATCCTGATCTGCCAGGTTTTCTAACACGCCCTGCCCAACCACAATGCCCAGAGTTGCCAGTTGTCCTGCCAGCCCTGCCACATTCACTCCATTGGTTTCGCGTCCATTTACCGCAGCCGAAGCACTGAGCCGCGACGCTTCCTCCATTGGGTCGCGGTAGCGGAAGTCTCGATGATTGGATTTACCAGCTTTGCCTTGAACCTGCGTCTTGGATTGAGTTCTACTCTGAGCTTTCGGTGACGTTTTAGCTTGATGTTTAGCTGTCGGAGGCGAAGCAAGCTCCTCATCCCCTAACTCATCTAACTCATCATCTAAATCGGCATCTAGTAACGTCTCTAAATCCTCATCTGGCTCTTCATCAAAGTCGTCATCGAGATCAAGCGCATCGTCCAAGTCGGCATCCAGATCATCAAGTTCTGCCTCTTCAAACCCAAACATCTCAGCAATGTTGGAGGGCGTAAAGTAGTTTTCATCCTTATCCGTAACGCCTTCCAGGTTTTGATCAAATACTTGCCACTGGTTCTTTGGCTGGGGTCACTGGTGAGATAGAAGCGGTAGCCTCGAATTTCGTCGTCATTGCCACCGCCCTCACAAAGCTCAACAGTGATGGGAGCCTTGCCCGATCGCTCACTAAATGACTCCACATAAGCCTTGAAGTCCTCATGGGATTCAATTCCTCCCTCATGGAGCGCCTTAGTGATCGCTTTATCCAGGGTGTTTTCAAGATGGCGAAGTTTTCGGCGATCGGTCAGGTTTTGCCAGGATCGCTTCTGAGTACTCTGCCGCTGCTTGGGTCGGGTGGGTGTTTTGGTAGCCATAGGCAGCCCTGGAACACAAGTTAAGGTTGCTGTAGTTGTCACCCTAACAAGGCGATCGCCCTCTCTACCTATGCCCAATGGCGATTTGTCTAGTATCCAGTTGGCTAGAATTCATCAGTTAGTTCACGATCCAAGAAGACGACCTAACCAAATTTGCATTTCTAAGCTAGCTGCCCAGTAAACAGGTTCTTCTAACTTAGTTATCTGCTCAACTACCGGGATTTGATAGAAAACTAGCCACTTGATCTGCCAAGCTTCTTGCCCCTACCGCGTCAATTTCCTGCAAGTGCCCAAGCAAGGTTCTTAAATCTTGGCATCGAGATTGTTTATTAATAATCCATGTACAGTCAGAATCCCAGAGTTCGACAAGAACTTGAACTAAAGCCTCACTCTCATCATTTCTGTGATCAGGTAGAAACTCTTGGTGCTGTGTAAGCTTTTGAAAAAGTACACGTCGGAATTTTTTGCAAATCGCTAACTTTCCAACTCCGTAAAGCTTTCTTCTTATCCTCCATCTTGGAAATAATTCGTCCTGAAAACGGTTAAAGAAATGAGTGAGCCATTGGTCAATGTTCAAGTTTTCTGGATCTGCTTCTGACAATGAATCGATTAATGGTTGCCAAGTATCTAATGATAATAAATCAATTAATTTTTCCCAAATATCTTCTATATCTCCAATAATTTGTAGATCTGATTGTTCTTGATTACTAAGTTCAAATAAGTATGCTCCAATTGCGGACGCTACATGGTTTCTAAAAGAGTTTCCAACTGAACCTGATATACCTGAAGATGTTTGCTCAATAAAACAATAAGTCAGAGTTCCAACGATATGAACTAATATAATGCAGTCTACAAGTTTAGTCGCTTTTAGAGCGTGGATAAGTACATCAATTTTTATAGTTATCTTGTTAAGACTAGATTTCACAATCATATCTAGAAAATGAGACTGATCTTCATCAAGATAGATGCTTCTCTTCATGAAGTCGTAGAGTGTATCCCACTTTTGCGATGAGTAAAAGTACTTAGTTATAAGCTTTGCCGATAACGCTAAACTTTGAGCATTGTACCTTTACCCGATACCTCCCATGGACGCTGAGAAAAAAGCCCAAATCCAAGCCCACGCTCGTGGGCTTGCCACCCTGCTGTACGAGGAAACTGACCCAGAGCAAGTGAAAACATTGGCAGGGATTGAGGCGGCAGTGCGAGGACATCTGCTCGAACATGTCAGCCCAGAGATCGGGGATTTTTTATTGCAACAAGCAGCGGCACTACAAGTGGACGAAAGCGTAGCCTCGACAGCATCCTCGGACAACTGCAAGTAAGTGAGAAACAAGCTCAAATTCTGGAGGTGAAAGCGTACACGCGATGGAGTCCTTACCTGGAGCAGTGTTGTTTGTTGGTGAGTGCCAACCAATCGTATGAGCGGGCGGCAGAAGACATCGAAGTGTTGACTGGGGTCAAGGTTTCTCACAGTACTCAACAACGCTTAGTGCATCGTCAAACCTTTGAGTTGCCGCAAGTGGAAGAACCGGTTGAGGAGATGAGCGTAGACGGAGGTAAAGTGCGATTGCGAACACCCCAAGGACAACCGAGTGAATGGCGAGATTACAAAGCAGTGAATCTGCACGAGTGCCGTGTCGCTGCCTTCTTTCAGGACAATGAGAGTTTAGTGAACTGGGTCAATGGGCAGCCCTTGTCGAAGCCGTTGACTTGCCTGGGCGATGGTCATGATGGCATCTGGAACATTTATGCACAGGTTGGTACTGCTGCTCAAAGACGTGAGATTTTAGACTGGTATCACTTGGTTGAAAACTTGGGCAAGGTGGGAGGGTCGCAGCAACGGTTAAATGAGGTGGAAGCCTGCTTGTGGCAAGGGAATGTCGAAGGTGCGATTGCACAGTTTGAGGATTGGCAACACGAGCGAGTGAGTATCTTTATTGCCTACCTCAACAGGCATCGAGAGCGAATTGTCAACTATGGCTATTATCAAGCAGAAGGCATCTCCGTCGGTTCCGGTGCAATTGAATCAACCGTTAAACAAATCGGGCGGCGAATCAAGATATCCGGGGCGCAGTGGGACAAAGATAACGTTCCCCAGGTGCTCAAGCATCGTTGTGCCTACCTCAATGGGCAATTCTCAAAGTGAGTCCTACAAAACTGGGATGCACTCGAAGTCGTATCTATCTTCATCACTCGAAGAGCTTCGATCTTCATAAATAGTTTTTCTCAGGCAAAGCAAGGCATAAAAGGCTTCTTCTAGTAGTGTAATTTCCAAGCTTTTAGCAGCTTTATCTCCTGATTCTATGCCTATGATTGGAGTTAATGCTGCCATTAAAAAGCTCCAGTCAAGCCCTAATTGCAACGATCGAGGTTCTTGCTCATTAAGTTCAATGAGGATCTCTGGAGTCCACCTAAGAGCTTCAAGGATAGATATTTTGTGGAAACTTTCCTCAACGAAATTTTGTTCTAAAGTAGACCAAGCTTCATCAATTCTTAGATCTTCTGAGAAAGCATAAGTTAAAGTGATGAGGCGAGCTATTCGAGGGACAACGCTAATAAGTTCCTGTGTGAGTGGATACTCAAGTCCATACTCTCTAATCCACGATCGCATAAAAGCACATGAATCACCATCTCGAACTCCAATAAGACAGCGAAAAGCAGATACCCTAACGGAAGTATCAGGTTGAAGCTCTCTTAATAATTTAGGAGCCACATGAGCTATAAAAGCTCTAGCATCTAAGTCGTAAGACTGACGACGATGAAAGCCATCTAAAGAGATAGACAGATTTGGAAAAGTCTCAACCAAATAATTCAATTCGCTTTGCAAATCCTCGCTTAAAATATTGTTTGGAGGTTCGAGAACAATTGCGATTGCTGCCCAGATGACTTTACTAAAAGCTTGATGTTCAAGCTTCTCCTTAAAAAAGTTAATCTGCCTTTTGCTGGTTAAAAGATTCACTAACTGATCATGTATCTCTAACGTTTTTCTCTCGTTTTCCATCAAGAATTTGCCGACAGGTCACTGCAATTTGCAGATGATGAAGATTCCACAAAGCAGCTTCAGATTTAACTTCTTCTTCAGAATCTCTAGGAGTAGTACCAATGAATTGAAATACTTGTTCCCCTTCACTATCCTGTTTTTCTTGCCAATTGCTCCGTCCAAATAAGGCTCGAATTCTCAGGGCTTTACTTTTACTGATCTCTGGTATCAATTCAAGCTGATGTTCATCCCAATCTCTTAAAATTCGAGACTGTTCAACTAAAGGGATACCCTCATTTATCCACAGATGAAGAATAACTGTCTGAAGCTCATCGCTGCGGTAGGATAAACGATTGAATTCTAAAAGCTCCTGATAGTCCTCCTGCAAAAGGCTTGCCCTTGCCCCTGTACCATCGAATCCAAAGTCTTGACCGTGATCAATCTGCTCAAACTCCAACCAGATAAGCAGTTGTAGTGATGATATGAGAGGTAGTAACGGCTTACTCAACAGAGTTAGATCGCACTTTGCAAGTGACACAAGTACACCAAGCATTGCTACAGTGCTAGTACGTTCCAAAATGAGGGAAATAGAATGCTCTAACTCCTGTCTATTAGGACGACTGTAAAGCCATCCTTCGAGCGTCATTAAAAGACATGCAAGAATTCTAGGGGCTAAGTTGTTGCGATGCCAATAGAGAGCTTTTCGCCCGCCCTGAAACTGTTTTCTAGTTTCACCAATAAGTAGAGTTAATTCATGAGTGTCTGTTTTTAGAGAGTTGAGTATTTCTTCTACTTCAGGATTTCCTTCTGATTCACTCCTTTGTTGCTCAAGATGTTGATCAATTTGATAATTTCGATGTGTAACTATGTTGCAAAGAATTTCAACAATACTGATTGCAATGCCTTCAGCAATTTGTAGCAATGAAAGGAGCGGGAGGAATTTAAATGTACATACATCAATATCATCAGAACCTGCTGTACCCCGATCTCGATCTAACACATCATAATTTCTTTGCACCCTCTCATAGAGATAATGTGGTGGCTGAATTGTCAATGCCAGGAATAGTTCTACTCCAAGCTGAGGATGTGTAAGAATTACAGCATTTAGGTAAAACCCATTCTGTCTAAGCATAAACTTTCGGAACTGTTGATTAACTTCTGCTACAGGTCCATTAGGATGTCCTGGTTGAAGCACACCATTTCCACGAAGCATTCTTAACAAATCATCAGACGGTGTAGTCCCAATTATCTCCTGTCTTGGCTCTAATCTATTTGCTGGAACAATTTCTCGTCCTGCCAATACTCTTAAGAACCAGATGGAGCGATCTAGAATGATTCTGAGCGAAAAAACTATACATGCAAAAGCATTTGACTCGAAATCGCGTAAGCGATGCCTTGTTGCCCAGGTATGTTCAGGATTGGGGTCGGGCAATAACACTGCCTGAGCCAAATCTAAGGTGAAGTTGGCGACTTCTGATCGGAGCGAGAAACTTCGTGCATGGACACTCCAATTCAGCCAAGCCTCAGCCGCTCTAAAAACTATGCAAGACTCCTCAATTACAGCCTCTGGAGTTTGGGATAATAGCCAATGCCAAACGGGTTCCCATAGATCTGGTTTTGGGATTCCTGTTATTTGTTCCTGAATAGCAATGCGGGTTCGGAGAGGTGTGGATTGAGAACCATCTGCATGAAAAGGATATGGTTCTGTTGCGATCGCTAAAAGGCGAGTGATAAGGCGCTCAATTACAAATGGCAAATTTTCATCAGGACATCCCTGAAGAACAGAACCTGGTTGCTTACTGAGAATTGCGCCATCTAGCAGTAAATCTAAAAGTTGTAGATGCTCACCTTCTAGAGCTTCATATAAAAATTCTTGCCAAGTGTCACCCTCGCTTGATTCCAGTGCAAGCTGTAGCGCAAACCAGCGAATTGGTTGAACCCAAAATGGATTTTGCAACCATTCTA
Organism: Leptolyngbyaceae cyanobacterium CSU_1_3; assembly: GCA_012034655.1. Lineage (GTDB taxonomy): Bacteria > Cyanobacteriota > Cyanobacteriia > Leptolyngbyales > Leptolyngbyaceae > JAAUOZ01. The sequence continues at coordinate 8,916 of JAAUOZ010000014.1, forward strand.
CTAACTGTTCACTCTCAATCTCTCGCCGGTTTCCCCGAAGATAATAGAACCTTGCACAATCTCCGACAAAGCGATGGGTAGTAGCCAGTCGCCCACTCACAATCCGAAGGCAGTCTCGTCGCACAAGTGTGTGTAAAGCTTCTCCAATTAATGGGTCAAAATCACGCGGAAGATCGGGTGTAAATCTATCTGCCAATTCCTTAGCAATTCTAATTAATACTTGACCTAGATTACTGGAGTCTTGACTGTCTTGGACATGATCGTGCCAAAACCAAGTCAATAAATCTAAGTCACTTTGGAAAACAGCAGTATCAACCTGCTTTCTCTGAGCACTGCGAACCAGCCAATCAATTAACTTCAAGTTTAAAGCAGGACCAAATTCGTGATGTCGCTGAATCAAGCTGATAACACTATCTGGTAAAGCTTCAGAGCACACAAGTTCCTCAACAGGGAGCTGCGGTAACTCAACATCATCGTACACAGAGTCATTGCCAAATCGAGCAGAGATCTTCTCATGAATACGACGCCTAGCATCTACATGTGCTACAAGGATAAACCGCACATCAGACAATGGATCAGCGGTCAACGTATTATGAAGGAGATTCAAAACAGCATCGAAATGCTGATCGTCAACATCACTCAAATCATCAATAACAACGAGAGTTGGTTTCTGAGTAATTCGAGCAATTAAAAGTTCATCAAGCCTTCTTAATCCTCGATTAGCAATTACATCGGAAGATTCTGTGAAAGAGGCAATATCAGACGCATGAAGAAATAAGCAATCAAAATTTTGCTTGAAATCCTGCTGGATACCCGCTTTGCAGAGTGCTGATTTTCCTGAACCCGATGAGCCGATAAGAAGCGTAATATTCTTCTTAAAAAGAGATGCTCGCAAATCTGAAAGTTTTGCTCTAGGCAAAGTGATGTTATCGCCGAGCGTCTCTCGAATAACACAAAGTCGGCTGTGAGACAGGCTCAATAATCTTGCAAGCGTTGCTCGAAACGCCTCTACACTTCCATCATTAGCAAGCTCTTTCCAGATAAAAGTGCTTATGCTTTCAGGGGAAAATCCGGAGCCAAGTTGGAGAAGATAACCTAGCCAGCGAGCAATCGTCATCTCTGTGTTTTCATCCCGTGCAAGAACTTGCAACTCGGTCGATAAATCAGATCTTGGGTCAGGGACTAGGTCATGACGAACACGTGCTTTGAATAGCCTTAGCTCTTGCTGCGAGTACCCGTCAGATTGAGTTCTCCACCCTTGAATAACCTGTTGAGGATTTTCATGTCCTTCAAACTGACCTGAGATTACAAATCGAAGATGTTCTGCTAAATCAGGCGTCCTTTCAGAAGCAAGCTGGAAAATTTCCCATAACTCCTCAAGGGCACTTCTGAGACCGCTAGCTGAAAGAGTCCTTTTTACCTGAGTAAAGGTAATATCTCTTCCTGACTCAGTAATGTCTGAAATAGCTTCAGCTAAAATTTTTCGTGCTGTTTCCAAATCTTGACGTTCAGCGTCAGTCGATGCTTTCCAAAGATGCACAATCTTCAGGAGCGTCAGGAGAAATTGGTACTCAAACCCGCTGAGTGCTAATAAACCACCTTGTGTTCGTTCAGAATAATCTTGCTCCCATGCATTCCTTAACTCAGCAAGCCGAGAAAGCATAGAAAACCCAAGTAATTCTGATGTTGAGGTCATCATTAGCGATCAAACCTCACTTGACTATTAAGGGGAATCAGAGGGTTTGAAACTTCACTGTAGCTAAAGAAACAGGTCAATACTCAGTAACTGGTAATGGTTCTTTTGAACTATATTATACCTTTAGACAATAGAAGCTGTCAGATTTCTATAGCCCCCCTAGTATACTCAGCCAAGTTCGGCACTTTTGCTATTACTGAAATACTGAGTATCCACAGTCTTTTCTAAACCTCTGATGGGCGATCGCTCCCTTTCCACCAACATCTTTTCCAACTCACCAGCATAATCATCCGACAGTGGCACCGTTTCCTCACCTGTATGCAGATTTCCTCGACAAATCGTGCGCCTCGCTTCATTCCGAACAATAAAGTCACCTGTGGGTTGAACGTAGGCAGTCCATTTTTCACCCACCTTAAACTGAGCAATTTCAGCATCACCTGACCGCCGCTGTTCATAGGTTGTGGCTACGGCTGCCACCAGTCCTGAAAACATCTCCTTACGCCATTGATCTCTATCCAGTTCAAAACTTTGAACAGCTTCCGCACCAGGGAGGACTGGCTCAGGCAGTTGAATGGAATCAGGGTTCAACTTCAGCACCACACTGGAACCTTCAGGACGTAGATTAGCTTCAAAAGAACTCCCGATCGGTAGCTTAGGGGTATCCGGTGAGAAAGTGCCCAGGTTCTTGTCGTCGATCTGGACGATCGGGGTGCCGTTATAACGGTAATACTCTGGATGCGATTCCGGCAGTTCAAACTCCACTACCTGAATGCTCACAGTTTGATTGCGCCATTGCTTACTGGCAAAGTTCTCCCCGGCAAAGTCATTGTGGCGGATACCCAAAACCTTAATCTCATCGAACTGAAATGCCTGAAGCTGCTGACAGACTTCCTCAGTCAACAGGTTGTATGCCAGCGCTCCCACGCCTGAATCCTGCCGAGATTCCGCCCAGATATGATCAGCGGGAGGAATAATTCGCAAATCATCGGGTACACGAAGTTCATCCAGATCGTTAACATTCTTGCCAAACTTCGCCTCCAGCTTTTCAACCAAGCGGGGAGGAATATCTTTGAGCGCAAACTCAATCATCGGTAGCTGCGGATGAATCATCGCATCAAATTGAATGCCCTTTTGCTCCAAGGTTTCCTTCCACCGAATCGCATCCGACCCAAACGGTACACTCAACACATAAGCATCTCTGGGTAGGGCTTCGCTGGGTACTTCATAGCCATGCTGAAGGGCAAAGGTGATATCCATTTGCTCTGCCAATGCCAGACAATCCCGACGATGCCGATCCATTTCCGGGCGCGTGTGCTGGGTATACCAGAGTGCAGCGGCTCCCTCATACCGCTCCTCGGTCGTCGGAAACACCTCATTGATTTCAGCCCGGTAGCTGTCGTAAAGCTTGCCCAATTCCTCATTGAACGCATCCCGGTCTTCGCCCACCCGCTCCTGAATTTCATCCCTGGCTTGCTGGAATCGGGTCTTCAGTTCCTCTGCCCACTCCAACGCATCCACAGATAAATCATCTTTCGGAAATAGATAGCGGAACTCGTGGCGATCGCGGCTGCGAATACGAGTCGGCTCCCACAACGGATTGACTACCTCCCTGGCAAGCACATTGATCGAACCGGGAGCGTCCGCAGGCATCGCAAAACTGCGATAGAGGCGATCGTCCTTCTTAAAGTCAAAAAAGTGGCTGGGATGAGATTCTGACCAGCGTTTTGCATCCGAAAGCAGATTCTCCCCTTCGATCTCCTGGATGTCCTCCAACCGCTCTGCACTTTTGGGTGAATCGACCTCGACCTGAAGTGCTTGAAACAGACGGTTAAGCAGTTTTCGTTGACGGCGCTCAAACCGCTCGACATTCTCCCCTTCCCCTGGCATCGACGATTGCACCCGCCCAATGTTGGTCGCCACCAACCCCACCTTGTTCTGATTCGCCGTAGCCGCAATCTGAGCCAGATTCTGGTACTTCAAACCACCCTCATCGGTGGCAACTTCGCTATAAGCCAGCTTAGGGCGTTGCTTTACTGCCTCAAACCGTCCTGGCTCGCCCGCTCGCAGCGTTTCTTTGGCAAGGTTAGGCAACTGGCTAGCAGGGCTAACCATGAGTTGATCACCATCGAAGTCTGCCTGATGATACTCCTCAGCATCTTTGGGGTTAATCCAAATGACATTACGAGTTTTTTTGAGTTCCGGGTCGTGGCTGTTGCGGTAGAGACGAATATTGTCTGAGTTAACGATCGGGTAGCGGGTCAGAATCACATCCCCTTCCGGCAGATGGGGCACACAAACCGTGCCACGCGGTAAGTCGTCCGCTGGCATCGCCATTCCAGAACTATGGCTGTAACCGCTCTTAATCGCTAAATCTCGCCATCTACCTGCCACATAATCCGTTGCAAACTTCCGAAACTTGGGAGTTTCAACCAATTGCCCATATTTGTCGCTTCGCAGCAACGAAATCCAGCGAGATTCCTGCACCTGGCTGTTGGCATTACCATCCGCATCTTCAAAGTCTTCTTCCGATCGCTCCTGTCGCCGTTGCTGCTCTTTGTCGTATTCCTGCACAATGTATCGTGCCAGTGCCAAAGGATGCCGCTGTAAATCTGCTAGAACTTTGGCTTTTTCCTCCGTCGGCTGCTTCAAATCCTGCCGCACTGCATCCTCGGAATACCAGATGGTAAACTGCCAGCTATTGTCATAACTGGTGGCTCTGGCATTGCCCCGATTGCCCATTGCGGCTTGAGGAAACTCATAATCTCCACACAGAACCAGCTCATCCAATCGGGCTTTTTTAATCCCCTTGATCGACGATCGATCCATAACGATGTCATAGCCCTCTGCCTCAGTCAGTCGGGCATCGGGCAATAGCGTTCCTTTAGATAAGAAGCTGACGCGAGGGCAGCTTTGCTCGCTTCCTTCCGCCCATTGCCTCCTCCAGGCAAACCGAAATTGAAACGGACAGTTTTGCTCACCTCCCAGTTGACGAGCAAGCTGCGGCGAAATCTTACCGTGACAATCGCCAGTTTTGTAGTGGGAATACTCCGGGTCATTGAAATCCACAATTTTGACCCGCAGGTTCTCCAACGTGTCAGACGCTTTGTAGCAGTTACTCACTAATAGAGAACCATACCGACAGGCAGTATCCGGCTCTGTCGCAAATAAGCGCCGGATCTTCTTACGCAATTCATCATCTGCAAAGTAGTAACTGTTCCCAGAACTAAATGTGAGCCGCCGCGAAGTGCCATCGGCAAAACTGCGCGCCCGCAGATGATTTGCATCAGGATTACGATTGTCAATTTTTACGAGCAGCAGAGATTGCAACTCTTCTGGCTCAAACATCTGTTCCAGCAAAGAGTTTTTAATAATCTCCGGCTCCGACAAATACCGTCCCTTCCCGTTGTTGTGCACCCCATCAAAAATCGGGATGCTAAGACCGGAACCCTCAATGACCCGCGTGGTCAGATCCATTACCTACGGTTCATGATATAAACGTACTACCATCCAACTTAGAAAGCGTTAGACTGTTTTTTGACGTTTACACAAAGCAGCCATGGCAAAATCAGCCAGGTGGCTATTCTTGAATTGAACAGCAAGGAGGATAACAATGCCGTGGCACATTAAGCGTCTGGAGAACGGTTTGCTGGTTCAGGAATATGATCAAGAACCCGATGATAAAAGCGAAGAACTCCTGACCCCAGATGGCAGAACTCAAGATGAATGTCATCCGCGCTTTGCCCATCTGAAACCTGGGGAAAGTATGGTGCTACCTGATGAACCCAAAACCACGACTTCTAGTTCCTGGTATCCCAGCCAATATGAAGAGCTGGGCGAGTTTTTGAATGGTGATCCAGGGGCGATCGATAAGTTGGACAGTGGCAGCCGATCGCGCCGCTACAACTGGCGGTATTACGAACCCGATGAATCTTTTTAAGGCGTGTTTGATGGCTTGAGAGGGTGGCGAGGGCGATCGCAGCTAGTGAACTCATATAGTGGAGACATTGTATACACTGTATTCTCTACGCTAGAATGGGGGAAATTTGGAGAACACTGATGGCTCAAAGTGAAGTCCTTACCATTCGATTAGCTCCAGAATTAAAAGACAAGCTGGATGCTTTAGCGCAGAGTACTCGGCGTAGTAAGTCCTGGCTGGCAGCAGAGGCGATCTCCTTCTACATTGAGCAACACCTTTGGCAAATTCAAACGATTGAAGAAGCGATCGCGTTGGCGGACAGTCCTGAAGCCGAATGGGTAGAGGGTGAAGCAGTGGATGCGTGGTTAGATACTTGGGGAACGAAGGATGAAACGCCTGCTCCATGCGCATAGTATTTCTTTCGCTTGCAGTAAAGGATTTAGCAGCTATTCGTGCCTACATTGCTGAAGACGACCCAGAGGCAGCGAAAGCGGTCGCTTCCCGGCTAAAGCAATTGATTAAGCGGCTTTCCTCAATGCCCAACCTGGGTAAACCGGGGCGAGTTTTTGGTTCCAGAGAACTGATAACTCCCAAAATTGGTAAAACAGCTTACGTCGTCGTTTATCGCGCCAAAGACACACGTCTGGAAATTCTGCGGATTTTGCCAGGAATGCGAGATTTAGACAGTTTGCTGAATGAGGAATTGCCAGAAACATAATCAGGAATCGTTGATCGCGCCGCCACAACTGGCGTTACTACGAACCCGACGAATCCTTTTAAGGCGTGTTTGAGAGGGTAGGGTCTTTCATTAAGCTTGGAAGTTGCTCTTCCTCCAGAAATCGCAGTTCTTTCATCAAGCTTGGAAGTTGCCTATGTTTGCTCAGCAGAACTGCGATTTCTTGTAGGCTAACGCGGATCGCCGATGAGGACAAAGGGTGCCCAGAAAAAGGGGTGGCTGTCAATTTGGCTAAGTTTGGCTTGGCGCAAGGCTTCGCTTTTGCTCATGCCGTTTTTGAGGTTGGTGTAGAACTGCATCATGAGAGCTTGGGTCTTTTTGTCTGGGGCGCTCCAAAGGCTGGCGATCACGGCTTTAGCTCCGGCGCGTTCAAACAGGTAAGCGAGTCCGGCAATTTCTTCCCCGTTGGAGTTGGTTTGCAGGGCAGTTTGGCAGGCACTGAGGGTAATCAAGTCTACATTTTGCAAACCCAAAAGAGCTGCATCGGCAATGTTGAACTTTTGGTCGGCGAAGAGGATGGTGTTCGCTTGCAAGTCGATACGAGGAGACTTTTGGCACTCCTCAGGCGTACCTAGACAGCATCCTTGTGGGCGAAAACAGCCATGGGTTGCTAGATGAAGCCATGGGAATCTCAGCGCCTGAAGCTTGAAGGCGGCAAGTGTGGCTTGCTCACGGAGCATCGCTTCACTACCTGGAATAGTTTTCACAATGTCTTGCACTTCTGTTTCAGAGCCGGGTAGAGCGAGCGGGGCTTTGGGCACCGGATTGCCGACGGCTAGAACCCGCTTTTCTGCGGTTGGACTCCCGTTGTTCTTCGATCCTAGAGAACGGGTGGAGAGGCGAGTGAGGTAATTGACTGGGTATTTTTTAATCAGGTATTGCTCGGTTTTCTGGTCATAGAGGGCTTCAAAGGGGAGATAGCGGAGTCGCCCGGTGGCAATGATGCTGAGTTGCTTAGGATTCGTGGCTTGAATTTGGGGTTCGATGGGGCGGATCAGCAAATCGTAAAGCTGTGCCAAGCTGGCGGAATAGCCGGTAAATCGATTGGTGAGTTGAGCATAAGTTTGAGAAAGCAGGGCATCCAGTTGTTTCGGGTCAATGGGGACTTTTTTGACCGTGAGGCGATCTTTGGTGAGGATGAAGAAGGCTATTTCATTGGGAATATTCCTGATGTTGGTTAGTAGTACAGGGTGAACCACCGTGGTTCCATCTGGAATGCTGGCTTTAAGGTCGGTAATGTCAGTAGGAGTAATTTCCAGTAGCTCTGCCAAGTCAGGAAATTTTTTAATGTTTACTTCTATTTGCTTAGTTCTCTCTTCCTCTAACGCACGAATCTCACGAGCTAGATCCTCAGAGAATTTCTCTTGTAAGCGTTGATACAAGGGTTGCAATCGTTGGTTCTGTTGGTTCAACTGGTCGAGAGCTTTTTGGGCTTCCGCATCGCGAACGTTCACATCAAGCAATCGAGCATAGTCAGCTAGTTCGGACGTAGTAACGAGATTTGCCCAATTGTAAGCACTGTCTGGATTACTGCGCTCTATTAGAACGCTAACCAATCCGGTGACTGCACGTCGCTGAGTTCGTAAAAATGCAGAACGATTGGTTCGTGTTAATTCACTGCGCATTTGCAATGTTACGTTGACAGCCTCTTCCCACTTTTTAATAGCAGCTATTGGCTGTTCAGTATAGGAGTAGGTTGCAGCCATGCTCGACAGCGTAGCAACTTCCCCAAAACGATCTTTTATTGAACGATGAATAAGTAATGCTTTGTTGTAGTAGTCCAAGGCTTTCTGAGGTTGGCTAATGGCACTGTAGACATCACCAATATTACTGAGTGTTCTGGCTTCTCCGAACGGGTATTTCCTTAATAGATCAATAGACAGCACCTGCTTGTAAAACTCCAAGGCTTTTTGAGGTTGCCCAACATCACTATAGACCGTACCAATATTATTCAGCGCAGCACTTTCTCCAGCCCTGTATTCTATCGTTTGACTAATAGATAGTGCTCGATTGTAATATTCTAAAGCCTTCCAGTGCTTTCCAATGTTGCGGTAGCTTGAGCCAATATTATTGAATATTCTGACTTCGCCATCTCGATATTTTTTCAGGTCCTGCTGGATTAATAACGCTTGTTTATAATACTCTAAAGCTTTCTGGGGCTGTCCAAGATTGTCATACACTAATCCGATATTGCTGAGAGCTGTTGCCTCAAATACTGGATCGCCACTCTCTTGTAGGATTAACAGTGCCTGCTTGTGTTGCTCCAAAGCTTTTTGGGGTAATCCGATTGTGAGGAAAACTTGTCCAATATTATTTAACGTAATACCTAGACTAGTTCTATCTTTATTGGTCTTAAATCCTATTGACTGATAGATAAGCAGTGCTTCACTATAATACTCCAATGCTTTTGAAGGTTTTCCAATAGTTTCGTAAACTGCACCAGCGTTATTTAGCATAACGGCTTTAATACGTGGTTCTCTCAATTCCTGCTGAATGAGTAGTGCCCGATTGTAGTAATCTAAGGCTTCTTGAAATCTTCCCTGATAGCGGTAAATCTCTCCTATATTACCTAGTGATTGAGATTCGTCAGAACGTGCACCTATTTCCTGCAAGATAAGTAGCGATTCCTTGTAGGATTTTAATGCTTTTGTGGTTGACCAGTACTTTTATAAAGTAAGCCAATATTAGCCAGTATAGTAGCTTTTAGATCACGGCTGCTCGACAAGCCTAGGAAGGATAAGGCTTGGTTATAATACTCTAAAGCCTTTTGCGGTTGATCAATGTTGCTGTAAATTCCCGCAATATTATTCAGTGTATTTGCTGCGTCTTCTTGCCTACCTATTGACTTCCAAATAGTCAATGCCTGCCTGTAATAAGTTAGCCCTTTCTGAGGCTGCTTCCGCTTGACGTACACTGCACCAATGTTATGCAGTATTCTAGCTTCGATAAGCTTGTTTCCCACTAAATGGCTTACAGGCAAAGCCTGGTTAAAATACTCCAAGGCTTTGAGAGGTTGGCCAAGATTGATAAAATTGAAACCAATCATCAGCAAGGCTTCCGCTTGAGATCTCTTATCTTGCAACTGCCGTGCTATTTCCAAAGCTTGTTGCAGTGTTTCAATAGATTGTTGTGAGTCTCCTTGCTTAGTTTCTTGGCTTGCCTGTTGTAGCAGTTGCCATAACTGTTGCTGAGAAGTTGGAGATTGCGCCCAAGCAGGTTCCAAGGGTGACAGAGCTATCACGGCGGGAGCCAATCCAAGCCCGAGAGCTAAAATGCTGCTGAAAGTGCGCTGCTTTGTATGAATTTTGGATAAATGCATAGAATTGAGTAAAGTCAGAATCTTAGAGTAAGAAAAGATTGAGAATGGATCAGACATTAGCGATCGCTGGGAGTGACCTTAATCGTCAGCTTGCCAGCAGGTTGAAACTGGATTTCATCCACGACATAGACACTGTCTTTGGCAATGGATTGGATGTCTCTGACTTGCAGCGATGGCAATATTCCCTTCAGGTTGACCTGCGCTTGCCCTAACTTCGCATCTTTAATCTGAAATGCATTCAGGGCAATATTCTGCCAAGTGCTTTGCTTCGCTTGGGCAGTGTCTTCGCCGCGAATGATCAGCTTGCCATCGGAGCGATAGGCAAGAGCTTTGCGATCGAACACCACCTTTTTACCTGGGCGATCGGCATCGACTGTTTCCCCAAAATCAGTAGTTGCTTCTTGGCATCAAAGCCCTTCACCTGACCAATTCTAGAACTCCCCGCCTTCAGCGAGACCGTGGCACTCACTGGCAGGGATACTGGGATGACTGGATTCAATAGGGTCTGGGCTTGCACGGCGAACAGAGGTTGGCTAAGAGTAGCGATGGTCAATCCATAAAAAAGTCGGTGCATAGGGGTGATTGAGTGGAAAATGGGATATAGCTTGATATCCCGTTCAGCATACCTCCTATGTTCCTATGACAACCACCCCTCCCGATCCCACCAACCCCAATCCCCTAGGTGCTTTCGTCGGGTTAGTGGGGGTATTGGCGATTTTTATTTTCTTCACAGGTTGGGTGTATCGCTGGGCTTACTTCGGCTTTTTTGAACTAGATGTGAACAGCCTCAGCTTCCCGGCAGAGTCCTTTTTCCTCGTGCCGATTCAGGTGATTTTAGGCGACCCGATCCGCCTGATCTGGGCTGTGCTGATGGTTCTGCTAGTAGCAGTGGTGATCAAAGCAACAGTGTGGCTGCTCGAACCTCTGCGTTTTGCTCCTTCTAGGGCAGCAACCCGATCGCCCCGTGACCTGTGGCTCAGTCGGCTGCATCGCTTTCCCCTCTGCCAAGGGCTACGACAAATCACCGATTTGTTTCCCCAACCGTTACGCCGGGATCTAATCATCGTGGCTTGGGTGCTGATTGCCCTATTTTGGCTAGCCCGCTGGCAGGGCACCGAAGATGCGTGGCGAGATGCCATCAACCCCAGTTCCACGCGCCCTATGGTCACCCTGGTTAGCCCTAGCGACAAGATTGCCCTGGGAGCTAGCTTAACGGATGAGCTAATCCAAGATGACACCAGCAATTTGGAAATCCCAGCGTTGAAAAACCTGCGGATTTTTGGCGATGTGGAGCAATTCAGATGGCTGTATAGCAAAGGCACCAACCGAGCGAATAGTTCGGAACTGGTCGTCTGGCGGTTGCTGATTGAAAGCGGGAACTGGCTGTATCTGTTTCCAGCTTTACCCGATCGCCAATCGAATCTACGTCCTCCTGTAGTAGCTGTCCATACGGGAGATGGGCGAGTGCAGTCAGTGATTTTGAGCCGTCCTAAAGTTAACCCTTAACCTTGGTTAAACGAACAACATCGGGATCTTCAGCACTACAGAGGCTAATAGCTAGAAATTAGATCTCTATTTTTCAGCCCAACTGCTGACAACTCCTACCTCTGCTTTCACTGGCACCTTTCTTAAGTACCTCTGTCCAGCCTGCTCCATCACTTGTTGAAGAATCTGTGCAGCCTGTTCTGCTGCATTTTCTGGTGCTTCCAGCAAAATCTCATCATGTACGGTGCCAATTAACCTGGCTCGTGTTTCTTTCAATGCCATCGGGAGTTTCGCTAAAGCAGCCTTAGTAATATCTGCGGCAGTTCCCTGAACTGGAGTATTTAGCAGCTCTGTTAACTTCGGCTCATCTTTCCAACACCGAAGGCGATCGCCCATTGTCCGCATCTCCCTCGGCAGCCTACGCTTGATCGCTCCATGCCAGCGGGCAATCCCCTGATATGCTTCAAAATATCGCTTGCGAAAGGTTTCTGCCTGCTTTAGGCTCATCTGCACCCCATAGTTGTTGTAGGCGTACTCCGCCAACCCTTTGGCACCCATTGCATAGATCAGCCCAAAATTGACGGCTTTGGCTGCTTGCCGCTCCGATTTCTCAACTTGATCCAAGGATTTATCAGCAATCAGGGCAGCGGTTAGCCGATGCAAGTCTTCATCATTCTGGTATGCCTCAATCATACGGCGATCGCCACTGAGTTCTGCTGCGACCCGCAGTTCAATCTGAGAGTAGTCTGCCACGACTAAACGATAGCCTGGAGCCGGAATAAAGCAACTGCGAAAGATTTTGTCTCTGGGAATCTGTTGCAGGTTGGGGTTACGACAGGACATGCGCCCAGTAGCAGCCCCCATCTGCTGATAGTCTGGATGAATTCGCCCGGTGATGGGGTGAACGTGCTTGGGTAGGCTACTGCCGAAGGCTTGGACTGATTTTGCTGCCTTACGGTAGTCTAGCAACGCTCTGACAGGGGGATGCTCTTCTGACAGGGGAATCAGCGAAAGTTTACTGGTGTTCTCTACTGGCACACCCATCTGCTGTAGTGCCTCTAATACCTGCGGCTGACTGTCCAAATTGAGAGAAACTTCATTCCCTAAAAGATCGAGTTGGGCACTCAGCAAAGCTGGCTGAAACTGTTGTCGTAATGCACCCGCCATCTCGTCTCTTCTTTGTTCCAGTTCTTGTCGCAGGGAATCCCAGCGGGAGAGATCAAGCAGCATGCCATTGAGTTCCATTTGGGCGATCGCTCCCAAACAATCAAATTCCAGCTTGGCAGTTTCCACCAAACGAGCACCTGTCAACTTGGGTTTCATCACCTCACGCAACCGCAGTAGAATCGCTGCATCTCGCGCGGCATACTCTAACTGCTCAGAAAAAAGACTGGGATTACTCCAATCACTTCGCTGCTGTTCTTTGGAGAGTTCTTCTCCCAGATAGACCTTGACTAGTTCCGCCAGATTGTATCCGTGCGATCGCACCCCTGCATCCAGCAATTGCGCCGCTATCATCGTGTCGAACAGCTTGCCAGCAATGGGAAGTCCTGCCTGTTGAAGAAACTTTAAATCAAATTTGGCATTCTGCAAGACTTTGATCGGAGTACCTTGAAGCAGGTCACACAGAGGAGTTAGCGTTTCCTTGGCAACTTTAAACAGGTCGATGATAATAACAGGCTGATTAGCGGCAGCAATCTGAACTAAGCGAATTCGATCCTTCAATGGATCAAGCCCAGTGGTTTCTGTGTCAACCGCAATGACTTGGCAAGTTTGGAAAGGCTTAAGTACTTCTGCAAGCCGTTGTCCATCTTCGACAAACTCAAAGTTTACAGGCGTATGAGATAAACCAGAATTTGATTTTTCATCTATATTTAGACCGTTAAATTCTGTTTTAGATACACTTTCTATATCAGCCTTATGAACTGGCTCTGGTAATGGTATTAAACAATCTGAATCAATTGACTTCAAACCAGAAAAAGCATCACTGCTACACCAAACACACCAAATATTTTGATGTTGCCGATAAACATTGACACACATCTCCTGAATGATCAGTATGGCATCAATCGGAATACCAGCAGGTACCCGCTGAGAGTCTGGACGGAGAACAACTTTTTGACCAATCTCAAAACTGTCGTGGTTTGGAGGAGATAGGGAGGTTGCAGGACTAGGAGAGATAAAAGGTTTGATTTCCTTGACTTCCTCTGCTTCTACTTTTCCTCCCGCTTCTTGATAGGGGGCACTGGAAGCATTCACGGAGTGGCTCTGGAAGAGCGTCGCTTTCTGTTTGGCAATCCGCGATGGTAGAGGCGGTGGAGTATACCAGGTTTCAATCCAAGCATCGCTCGCCGATGGTGTTTCTGATTCAGCAGTTGCAGCTTTAATAGGTTCGCTACTTTGTTGAACTCGATTTCTCAAAAACTGCCGTTTCCGAGATTTTGCCCAGTCCATTAAATCCTCATACAGCGGATCAGCAGCCGTAGGGAGATTGGAATTTGCTTCTACACCACTAACATTGGGGCTAGAGATCTTCACGGTCATTGTCCTCTCCTAAATCCAAATCAACCGGAATAAAGCGGTGGTAAGCCCGCTCATAGACAAACAACGGCTCTGCTGTGACACCACCCCGATTTTTGAGAATGCTGAGTCGCGCATAGGTCGCCTTTGCTTTTTCATTGAGCGGATACTGGGCGCGCACGTCTTGAATTTGCCGGAGTCTGAGATAATCCCCGGCGTAGCGTTCTTCCAGGAGATCAAGCTGATCTCTAGGTTGGTCATTGCCGCGCTGTGCCTTACCCGTCTGGAGCAGCATGATGCAGTCTGCGGCGTGGGCAATCTTGAACGAGTCCCGTAACGCACCCATATCTAACGTTCCAGTCCGAAGCGCTTCTGGTAGGCTGCCTTATTAATGTCACTAATTGCCACCACAGCAGCACCCGTGTCCCGCGCCAGTTGTTTTAACCCCGTTGCCACCCGCGAAACCCGCAATACTTCATTGGCACCAGAGTCGAGTTTTTCATCCCCACAACACATGAGTTGTAAATAATCGACAATCACCAACACGGGCGCTGTTTTATCGAGTTCTGCGATGCGGCGAATTTGAGCGATCGTCCCTTTCAAATGCGCGACTGTGACCTCTGGACCTGCTTCTAAAACCGTCAGATATTCTGCAATCTGCTGGTCATATGCCCGAATTGCCAGCGCAGTCTGTTGTTTCAGCCATTCGGTATGGGCATAGTCGGCATTCATCCAGTGCTTTGCTTCAATCAAGCCGGAGTTCAGCCCACCCATCCGCGACAAAGCGTTCACCCAGAGTTGCTGCTTCCCCATCTCAAAAGAGACATACAGCACGGGGATTTTAGCTTTTGCCGCTTCATCCGCGCACCAGGCGCACCAGGTCGTTTTTCCGGAGCCGGGAGGAGCACCCACGACATAAAGCCTGCCGGGATGTAACCCACCATTGAGAGAACGATTCAGCCAAGGAGCCGGGGTAGCGATCGCCGTTTGCGGTTGCCCAAACAATTCTCGGATCAAGTCCTGGGTATATGCCACCATTGGCATGACTTCTGAGGCATTCCGTTGCTGAAGATGTTGAGAGTGGTGAATCAGCGTTTCCAGCGTTTCGGTCACGGGATGTAAGGGGCTGTTCAACAGTTCGGATGCCGTGGCTGCCTGCTCTTTTGCCAGCGATCGCAAGCCAGTATCTCGCACTCTCATGAGGAGTTCTGTAAACGTCTCCCAACCGCAGGGAGCCAGATTCAAAAGCTCATCCAAATAGGCAGCGATTTGATTCAGAATCGGTGTCGGTAGGGGAGAGCGCTCCATCACCATTTTTTCCAGCCGTGAGAGAACGAGACTGGGCGTTAACTCTCTCCCTTCTAGCTCCAGGCTTACAAAGCATTCCCAGAGCCTTTGGTGGAGATAAAACGGCTTTGAATCATCGCCTTTGGACATAAACGTGACAATAAAGCCCTCAACGGGTAAATCCACACCCAAGGCTTCCTGCATCCCGGCTTCTGGATGATGCAAGATGTAAGCCAGCAAATCTCGTTCAACCCGTCTAGCAACCTCATTGTCCCCTTCTGGCTTCTCCCATTGCCAGAAGGGGCAGGCATAGCCTGTACAGCCTCCACAGCGGACTAACTCACGGCTGTTGCGAATGTAGCTGCAACTCCACTGATAGTCGTGAGGATTGCGTTTAACCGAAGCATAAGTGCTGTGGAAATTTCTGAGCCTGGATTCAACCGTCGTTTTGCTGGTGGGATGGTGATCAGAAGCCCGTGCCATTGCTTCTGCCAAGGGTTCTGCCTGGTTACGTTCCCATCCCCTGGTAATGACATAACGTGCCAGAGTTAAGTTAACTGAGTTGTAGTCCTGATCGGTTGGAGCACCCTGGTTCATCAGGTAGTGAATACAAGCGGGATGCTCATCGGGAGCCAGAATTGAAAAGTCCGTCGATTTTGTAGCAGTAGAAGACTGCACGGTTGAACTCCCAGCAAAACCCGATCGCTCCTGAAAAGCATTGCCCTTTTGATGCCCATTTTTACTGATCGCACTGCTGAGGCTGACTTCAAGTGCAGCCAGTTGAGCCAGTTGAGCCACAGGAATCCGCTGAAAGGATGCCATTAGACCCGCCTGATCGTCGGGCACTACCGGAAATCCTTCAGACCAGTTCACAGGTTCACTTAAGAAACCGCTCCACTTACCACTGATTTGATGCTTGCCGCAGGGCAATTTGATCGGTCGTCCCGATGCTTTACCATCGATCGTCGTTGTTGCTGTCGCGGGATAAATCTCCTTGGGTTTGTAATCAGCTAAATAACAGAGGTTCTGCAATGCCTTGACCCAGGTAGCACCAGGCAGCGGCATGTCAGCAAACAACCAGAGATGGAACCCACGACGACCACTGAATTCCAGATAAGCAGAGAGTCCTTGACTAGTAGCGATTTGTTGCACTCGTTGAGACAGACTCAGAACCTCACGCAAAGTCTGTTCGTCGCTGCCATCTTTGGGAGCATCAAAATCAATGCAGCCCGCTTTAGCCAGATTTGTCCCCGGTTGAAGGAGGCGCACCGAGATAATTGAATTGCCTTGAAGATGCGCTTCTACTACAGCAGAGGTGAGAGACTGATCATACTGTGACTGTAGAACATCAGTGCTTTGCCAGACGCTATAAAGCTGCTGATGTTCATGGAAAATCAGGCGGTAAAGCTGCTGCAAAACAGGGGTGGTTTCTGACATGTGGTTCAACTAATCAAATCGGTAATGATGTCGCGAATGTGTTCATCCACTTGAGCGAGCTAAAGACGATCACTGGGATAAATTTGCAAAACATGGGTGGCGGGTGAGTTCTTTGTCTTTTTGCGTTTAAAGCGTAACCCCCTGTTTTGTGGAAACAGGGGGTTACAAGCTGATCGATCTGATTGATCTGATCAGACGTGTAACCATTCTGGAATAGCTTGCTCCGCAACCATTCTGAAAATTTAAAGTCACAGTAAGAGGAGGGTAAAGTCACTTGTAGGGGATACTGAAGTCACGGCGATAGGAAATTAAAGTCCCATCCAGAGGAGCTTATTACCGCAGATTTGTAACCAAAATGATCTGGAATCTAGATCTGATGCTAGTTACAGAAGAGTTACAACGGCTTGGGACTTGAGCCTAGAGGGCAAGTCACGACTGGGGGAGGCTGATGTCACGGTTAGGGGATTGTAACTATCAGGAATTGCGGCTAAAAGCCTTTTATATCAATGGTTACAGCAAAGTTACGCTCAGGTTACAAAGACATCAGAAAAGCGAGTTTAGGTTTCTAGATTTAGTGGAATTGTTTTAATGCACTACTGTATTTAGCGTAGTTCAATTGCATTATGGCTATATATAGCGAATCTTCTCTTGAAATCTCGCTAGATGTGGTTGTAACTAAATTCTCCACAAACTTAGTCCGAGTGGTACTCAAGTCACGACCAGGGGGTATTGATGTCATTAAAAGGGGAAGTTTAACCTGATAAATATCGCTAAAACCTTTTTATATCAATGGTTACAGAGAGTTACATGGAAAGGCGATCGCTATGACTGCAAAATCAAGTCACCGCAGGGGGATGTTAATGTCACGACTATGGGACTTTAACGACGGTTGAGCTTGTCTAAAACCTTTATTTGACAATGGTTACAGTAGGGTTACAGATCTTGTAACCAAGTTCAATTGAATTACTGGATGCCAAGAACCTGACGTAGCAAGCTTTGATCCTCATCGACGGCGCGACGGCGATCGCTCTCGACCAGCTTTACCCAACTGACACTCTTGCCGATCGTGGTAGCAAGCTGGGCTTGAGTCCATCCCTTTGCTTGACGGGCAGCTTTCACTGTTTTTCCATCCAGTTCAGCCGCAGGCAGTAGCGCTTTAGCTGTAGTGCCCTTGACTTTGCTATTAGGCTTGTTCCGCGTAGTACTGGCACCAGCGGAGGCTCGGCTGGTCTTTTCTGTTCGTCTGGTTTCAAGCTCATCCAAACACTCTTGAATCTGCACGGGTAGCCGGAAGGTGAGTTTTGCCGGGAACCAATGCTTGGAAATGTAGCTATCCGGTAGCCACTTTGCCCCCAAGAGTTGCTGGTTTCGCTCTTTGTGGGCAGGTCTGCTATTTCATCGGGTAGGCTCCAGACGGGTCTTAGCCACAAGGGATAGGTTTCATCATCGAAGTCGATGTCAATCTTGAGGTTATCTTTGAGGGTGAGCAGGGCATTGTCTACCGATTCCTTTAACTTCCACCCGTAGCGGCGATCGGACAGCGCTTTCTCAATGTCACTGCTAGGTAAAACACTTTCCAGTAGGCTTTCAACGGTATAAACCCCATTCGGACGAGAACGGCTATTCTGGATTAGATACAGCGCCATGCTGGTCGCCATTTTGCGCCGGTGGGGATCGATATCAAAGACTTCTTTAGGAATCAGTCCATACTGATACAGGGCTTTCCGCTGTTGTGCGCCCTCTCGGTTCAGGAAGCTATGGGTCCAGAGTCCTGGTTGCACCCGGATCACCACCTCATGCAATTCTTCGGACTCCCCATCGACATTGGGTTGGGTGTATTCCTGGACGCTGACGATCCATAGCAAGCTTCGCTCCCGAACGCAGAGATCCATGTCGCCT
The DNA here is from genome assembly GCA_012034655.1 of Leptolyngbyaceae cyanobacterium CSU_1_3. Lineage (GTDB taxonomy): Bacteria > Cyanobacteriota > Cyanobacteriia > Leptolyngbyales > Leptolyngbyaceae > JAAUOZ01. The sequence continues at coordinate 27,211 of JAAUOZ010000014.1, forward strand.
TCAAACCAGTGGATGACCGCACCTAACGTCCCGACAACCCACGCTAGGTCAGCAACTGCCTTGAGCTTTTGTGACTTGGTGAACTTGTTGCTGTTGTGAACCTTGAGCGTTTTGATCAAGTCTGTACCGAGCAGATGAAACGGCTCTTTCCAAGGTTCAGACTGCAACGAAGCATAGGTAGCAAAGACAGCATGGAGGCGAGCTGCCATCACCCCGTATTGCTCCAGGATTTCGCGCTCTGCTTGCGTAGAAATCGACTCTGCCTGGTGCTTTTGCTTGTTTAGGACGTAGAACTCGATGTAGCGTCCTTTGCCAAAGTGTTTTTGGAAGTAAAGGCGCTCCTGCCCATACTCGCTCCAATCTGGAGGCTTTAAAAAAGCCTGCGTGGCACTGATGACAGGCGCTCCACTGGCAATCATCTCCATTGACTTGGTGGTGAATAGAGGTGGTTCTGTTCGAGGCAGGTTGCGCGGCTTGCGGATTTTAGTCCGGGTGGACTGGGAGGGCAGAACCTCTACCTCAGTTAATTCTAATTGGGTGGAGTCTTCGAGGAGGGGAGTGCTGTCCTCGCGATCGTTGGGTTTGGGTTGTATCATGGCTCAATCGTTGAAAAGAACTAGATGGAACCAAAACGCCATACTTAGATTCTTACGGGGTAAGAACCTCTGCCCTTTTCAAGGATCGAGTAATTTGCTAACCTGTCATTAGTAGGCAGATCGCAACCTATCCAACCGGGAAGGGCATATCGTTGATATGGTCGTTCTGGTTTTAACTGAAGCATCGAAGGCACCAGGACTTCACCCGCCAAGACGATTTCCTGGTGTTTTCAAGCTTTAAAGGGCATTGGACTTTACGTTCTCCATAGGTTTGTGATTACTCGATTCCTTGTACGGAAAGCATTCCCCGAGCAATGCGCTCGATGAATTCGGAACGAGACAGAGAGAATGCAGCAGCTAACTCATCCAGCTTTTCAACTCCGGTGGGAGTGAGTGCAATCATGGTCGGCTTCTTGAGTTCTCCATAGAGCTGATCTCGCCCTTTCCGTTTCGGTTTTTGAGTCTCCATAGCTGCGGTTACTAATCTTATATAAGAAATTACCACGGACTGCCAAGAATAATAGACCAGAACTGTCCATCTGGATATAGTTGTTCCCTAAGTGCGTAACCACATGGCTAGTGGTTTCGTAGGTGTGGGAGGTAGAGCGATGGCACAGTTCTCAGATTGTTACAGCTTAGTTTGTAAACATTTGTACTAAAACAGGACTCAATTGAATTGGGTTGCTGAAATTGGGTTTGCTGATTTCGAGAAGACCAAAAAAACCAGCTACCGCTGTGCCGAGCCGATTTGTGGATGAAATTAGCGGAGTCGTAATGATGCAAACCCTTCCTGCTTCCTCCCCGACTGGCTCTTTCCCCTTTCAGCTGACTGAGCAACAGCGTAGAGCACTGGATGCAATGTGGACGTTCCTGCAACCGGCTGTCACGGCTGCCCTGTTTCTGCTAGTAGGATATGCGGGGACGGGAAAATCAACGATCGTGTTTCAATTAGTCAAAGTTTTAGTCAGCCAGGGGAAACGAGTCGTTCTGACCGCGCCCACCAATAAGGCTGTGGGTGTGTTGCAACGCATGGCGCTAGAAAATGGGGTGACTGGCGTAGACTTCTTCACGATTCATCAATTGCTTGGACTGGGCATGGTTTCCAGAGGTAACGAAAAAGTGTTGGCACCAACCGGAACGTCATATATCGGATTGTTCGATGTCGTATTCATTGATGAGTGTTCCATGATTGGAGAGCAACTCTGGCACTGGATTGAGGAAGCGTCTAAAAGAATATCAACATGGCACCCGCTGAAAATAATTTTGATGGGTGATCCGGCTCAGCTTAACCCGGTGAATGAAGGGCGATCGCCAGCCTTCAACATACCCAATAAAGCGGTGTTGACTCAAGTTGTGCGTCAGGGTGCGGATAGCCCGCTGTTGGAATTTATCACGGCTTGCCGTTATGCAGTGACGAAGAGCAAAGCGCCCTTTGAGCCATTTGCAAAGTATCTACCAGATAAGAGTAACGGTTCATTGCTGGTAAAACGGCGATCGCTCCTCAAATATGCCTTCAAGAAAATCTCTGGCGAGTTTACCCAGAACCCTGATTGCTTCAGAATTCTAAGCTGGACAAATGCTCAAGTGGATTACTACAACCAGCAGATTCGCAACCATCTGTATGGTAAGGCTACCACTCGGTTTATTCCCGGTGAACGGCTGATCACGCGCGATCCGGTTTTGGCTCCGGATGGCAAAACAATCCTCCTCTCAACCTCAACTGAATTCACGATTCAAGAATTTTCGGAAGATCGCTACAGCAATTACAAAGCCTGGAGGCTAAAGGTTGCAACGGATGATGGCGTATCACGTCAAATCTATGCTCTGCATGAAGATGAGCAGAACAGGTTTGATGCTGAAACTCGTCGGCTGATGGCGATCGCCAAACGTAATCCATTCCTATGGCGCGATTATTATCACCATTTAGAACAGTTTGCCAACGTGCGAAATTGCTTTGCGATTACGGTGCACAATAGCCAGGGGAGTACGTTTCTAGAATGTGGCGTTGATGGACAAGATTTAAGTAAACGGCTTAATCCTGAACGTGGTGAGACGGCAAAAAACCTGTTGGCAAAGGTGAGGGAGCACAATCGCTTATGGTATGTCGGAGCCAGCCGTGCGCGTCGGCGGATTCTGGTTGTGCCATAGGACTTTTACTTAGGGAATGCTTTTGGGCAGAATCACCTCAAAATATTCCCTAAGTAAACCCAACTGCTAGAAGCCGCGTATCGAATTCACCCATGATGAGTTGCTTCCACCAACTTTGGTGACTTAGGGAATACTTAACGGCGTTTCGGCTCCATACTATACCCTAAGCAATTTAGTCAATCTGCCAAGAAGCTGGAGTCATAGGGTCTTTGGCATTTCTCATCTGCTAACGCAGGCATCCTTCGACGACCATTCAATCAGAGGCACTGATCATGACTCAAGCATTACAACGATCGAGGGGCAAGACTGCAAAGCAAAAAAGGCAGATTGAGCAACCGACTTCTGAAGCGGCGATCGCCCAGCGGGTTCCTGGGAAACTCACTTCTCTAGAGCAACCTGCCGACCCATCAGAGGCAAGTGAAGCGGAAGTAACCGTCGATGAGCCTGAAAATTCTGCTGAGCCTGAAGTATCGGCAGAGCCTGTGAGGAAATCAGCGAGAAAACGGGCAGCTAGATCGCAGCCAAAGGACACACCTACAACGGAACAAGGGATGCAGGTGATTTGTTCGCAGAGTCAGTTTCATGATGCGCTGGCGATCGCAAGTTGTGCTGCCCCAGCAAAACCTAGCCATCCAGTGCTGGCAAATGTTTTGGTAGTGGCAGATGCTAACGCTCAACAGGTTCATCTGACTGTAACTGACTTATCAATGACGATTCAGGCAAGCTTTGAGGCACAGGTGCTTTTGGGCAGTGAGATTACGGTGCCTGTTGAGATGCTTTCAGGGATGGTCAAACAGTTTCCAACAGGTAGCATCACGCTCAACAGTCAGGTGCAGGTCACAAAGCCAGCGTCCGAAGAGGAGCAACTGACTAAGACTTGCTCCATGACGCTGTCGGATGCCGATGGGAAGTATGAGATTCGAGGGATTCCGGCTGAGGAATTTCCACCCATTGCAACCCTCAAAGCGGCTCCAGTTTCCCTACCAACCAATGTGTTGAGAGAAGGACTGAAAGGGGTGCTGTACGCGATTAGCACGGATGAAACCAAGCGTATTTTGACAGGCGTTTATATTCAGATTGGGCAAAATGCGCTGAAATTTGTTGCAACAGATGGACATCGAGTGGCGATTGCAGAGTTGTCAACAGAGGGCATTAGCAGAAAGCGACGCAGGCGATCGGGAGCCGATGAACTCACCCAGTTTCCGATTCCCGGCAAAGCGCTGAAGGAACTGATTCGTAACCTGGCTGATTCGGTTGACTCGATTCAACTGCTGTACGATGCAGAAGCAACCCGTGCTAGTTTTGCATGGCAAGACGTTGTTTTGAGCTGCCAGTGCATTGAAGGGCAATATCCAGACTGTGAGCAACTGTTGGCACGCTATAGTTTTGACCAAGAAGTGGTGCTGGAGAAATTAGGACTACTCAAAGCGTTGGAGCGGCTATCGGTGTTGACTGACAAGAAGGAAAGAGGAATTCAGTTTCGCTTTGATGGAACGGCACAACAGATTCACCTCTCGATCGAACGAGAATTTGGTAAGGGCAATGAAACGATTAATGCTCATGTCCCTACAGATATGACATTGGATATCCAATTCAATCTTAAATACCTGGGAGAGGCAGTTAAAGCCATTCCTAGTTCTGGGATCAAGATGCATTTGAAGCAACCGGACTATCCGGTAATGCTGGTTCCGGCTGGAGATTTCAACAATCCGGAGCTAGAGATGGACATGCGCCACTTTCTCTTTCCTCTCTATAAGCAACCAGAGTAAGTTATTACGGTGTGCTATCTAGCACACCTGCTACCCTCGTAGTCTATTGATGCGGTATACCTTAAAAATTAGACTAGCGATTTCAGGACTGCTTTAACTTGCTTTCTGAACATCCCTCCAAAAGCTTTTTATCACCCGCACTAACATTGGGGTTATAGCTGAGGTAGTCGCAAAGCCAATTACAAGCTCGGATCATGAGAGCATCTAGATTTAGATCGAAATCTACACCCCAGATCTTGACCGTTCTACCCTTACCATCATCTCCACTAACTGAAGCAAGAGTTTTGCCATCTGGGCTGTAGGCTATAGCGTAGACACCTTCATGTTCCTTTAGAGTCGCAATGAGACTGCCATCTGTCATATTCCAAAGCTTGACAGTTTTATCTGAACTAGCAGAAGCAAGCATTTGACCATCTGGACTATAGGCTACGGCGCGAACACTATCGTCATGACTATTTAGGCTATTGACAAGACTGCCATCTGCTGTGTTCCAAAGTTTGATAGTTTTGTCAGAGCCAGCAGAAGCAAGGGTTTTACCATCTGGACTGTAAGTTATGGATAAAACCTGGTCACCATGACCCTTCAAGATAAGGATAAGACTACCATCCGCCGTATTCCAAAGTTTGATAGTTTTGTCAGAGCCAGCAGAAGCAAGGGTTTTACCATCCGGACTGTATGCTAAGGCATGAACAGTATCGTAAGGACTGTAACGCTCGTGTTCGATGGTAACGAGACTGTCATCTGTTGCGTTCCAAAGCTTGATAGTTTCGCCAGAATCCTTGTTAGAACCAATGTAAACACTAATCTTCTTATAACTAATGAAAGCAATAGTTTTACCATCTGGACTATAGGTTATGGCGCGTACAGCACTATGTTTCTTTAAGCCATCAGAAATGGTACCATCTACCACCCTCCAAAGCCCAAATGTGTTGGCAAAACTGTCCGAAGTAAAAGTTTTACCGTCTGGACTATAGTTCATGGCATTAATTTCAGAACTACTGCCCTCCAGATGCATCAGGAGATTACCATTAAGCGGTTCCAGAGCCTTAGTTTATTATCCATAGCAGACGAAGCTAGAGTTTTACCGTCTGGGCTGTAGGCTAGAGCTACAACGCTATCGCTATGGCCTACTAGGCTTTTAATTAGGCTGCCATCTGTTGTATTGCAAAGCTTAATTGTTTTGTCAGCACCAAAGGCACTTGCCCAAGCAATGGTTTTGCTATCTGGACTGTAAGCTATAGAGTTAATTTCATGACTAGGGCAGTCAATGTTAGCGCTATGGCTTTCCAGATTGGCAATGAGACTACCACTCTCCACGTTCCAAAGTTTGACTGATTCATTTACATGAAAAGCAATGGTTTTGCCATCTGGACTGTAAGCTATGGCTTTAATAAAGTCTGACCTGCTCGCCAAATCAGCATGAACACTTCCATCTTCAGCATTCCAGAGTTTTACCGGACTATCAGAACTGAGTTCAGCCTTAGAAGCAATGGTTCTTCCATCTGGACTGTACAGTATCGCTTTCACGCTTGTACCGTGACCTTCTAGAGTCTTAATAAAGCTGCCATCTGCACCATTCCAGAGTCTAATGGTTCTATCGTCACTAGCCGAGGCGAGAATTTTGGCATCCGGACTGTAAGCTAGAGCATTAACTGCACCGCTATGACCTTCTAGAGTCTTAATAAAGCTACCATCTTTTCCATTCCAAAGCCTGATAGTTTTGTCTGTGCTAGCCGAGGCGAGAATTTTACCATCTGGACTGTAAATGATTGCATAAATTAAAGAATGATGACCTTCTAGACTGGCAATAAATTGACCGTCCATTGCATTCCAGAGCTTAATTGTATCGTCAGAACTGGGAGAAGCAATAGTCTTACCATCTGGACTATAAGCTATAACTTTAGCAACACTGAAATCTTCCAAGCTATAGTTGTATCCTTCCAACCGATTCCTTTCCTGAATGCGGTAATGAAGCATTTGTTGTAGTTGAGCAAGCACCTGTTGACTATTTTCAGGTGTCACCTGTGGCCTGGTTTGCAGTAAATCCTGCAAACGTTTTCCAGCTCGTGTAATCGTCAGTAATGATTCCAATTGCTTCTGTTGGCTCCACTGCACTTCTGCTGTCATACACATAGCCTCAAAGATCTGCCGCTCTTTTTCCTTTTCTTCTGCTATCCAGGTTTCATAGCTAACTTGAACGAACGTATGAACGTTGTGACTGATATATCCCAATTCTTGATATTTTTTGACGCACTCTAAAGCAGCATCAAGACGAGCACCTACTAGCAAATATTTGGATTGTTGGTGGTTAATCTGCCAGGTGCTAGTATCTGCTCGAAGTTGCCGAATGATAGGTAAGTCTTGACGATGTTTGTTAAGCCAATATCGTAGTTGTTGCCAGTGGCGAATCGTAGCTTCATGGGCTAGCTCGATAACAACCGCATTCGGGTCATTTTCCATAGGAACTTCATCAGTTACAACTAGACGGGCTTCTACCAGTTTCCCTAACACCTCATCCAACATTGCTTCGGGGTGTACTTCACTGATTAGCTCCCGCTTCAACACCTGCCGTCGAGTATCTTCTGTCTCTTCACCAGGCTGCACTAATTCCAGAAAAATGCGCTGTACCAGTCCTTGCTTAACCGCTGACTCTGCAAAGGATTCATACACAGCATTCGCCTGCTTCTCTAGTGCGCCTGCTACTCCACCAATTCGGTCATAACCCTCAAACGTGAGTTGATTGCCAACATCAGCATTGCTTGATGTGTAACGAGTATGCCAATCCCGCCATAGCTCCGTTAGTGCATATTCCAATAAAGGTAGGCTTCCAGGGGCTTCTTTAATATGTTCCTTAAGACGATTTTGTAAATACGGAGCCACCTGCAAGCCCACTGTCGCAGCAGGTTTGTTAATCACCTCATCCAGTTCCGAATCTGTCAACGGAGTTATATCTACCCGACAATCCTTAATTCGTCCTGCTAAATTGCCATAGGATTGTTCTAGACATTTGCCCAAAAAGTCAGCTCGCAAGGTAATAACTAAGCGTAATTGACCTGACAGAGTATCGACTGCTCCAAATAGGCAATCCAGAAAATCTTTTCGTTCCTGCTCTTTCTCCTGACTACCCCGACAAAGCGTGAAAATCTCTTCAAACTGATCTACCACTAAAACGACAGGCTCTTCATAGTCCTCGTTTATCAGATCTACAAATGCCTCTGCACCTCGTGCTTTGAGGTCAGACAGAGAACTATTCAACAGGGCTTCTCCCCTCTTCTTAGTTCGGAGTTCTTCTGAAATAAATATCCCTGCTAAGTTCCTTAACGGACTTTCCCCTGGTCGGATAATCGGTAAAATTTGCCAAGTTTCGGTACCAGAACGTCTTCTTCCCTGCTGAAGTTCACTGAGTAAACCTGCTCTGACTACGGAGGATTTGCCGCTTCCAGATGGCCCTAACACGGCTAAAAAGTTGTGCTCGTAAATTTGAGCTAGAAGCTCGTCTGTCAGTGCTGTGCGCCCAAAAACACCTCGACATCTTCTGGCGTGAAGTCAAAAGCATTCAAAGCACGATAGGGACAAACATCAACCTGCAACTCGGTTAAACCTTCTAACGAGGTGCTGCCTGCTGTTATGTATGTTAGCTCAATGGGTTCTCCCACATTGAGGAATAGAGAGCGTTGCGGATAGGTTTTCCGTATGTTTTTAAGGTACTGATTTACAAAAGCACATAGGGACAGCGTATCAATCCACTGTCCTGGAACCCTCTCAGGATTTAGCCCTTGCAGCAGACCATCCGTCAGAACACCGTAGGAACCACTCGTTAACTCATAGGCTGATTCAATTTCTTGAGATGCAGCGACAAAACAGCGACTATAACCTGATTGTTCACCTGGATTGGCATCCTTAACAGCGATTAGTCCTCCACTGTGGCAGCAGTCTAACCAGATAATTTGGCGTTTTACTGGACTGTCTCGTAGTAGGGCAGAGAAGTCGGTCAAAGGATAGCCCCATTTATTCTCTTCTGGATTTGTATCACTCGTTGCCAAATAGCTCTTGCCCGTGAGGTCATCATAAAGACCATGCCCAGAGAAATAGAATAAGACCGTATCACTATAAGTTTCACCCCTGGGATTGAAATACCGAACTAAAGCTTCTTGCAAGCGTCGAAGCGTGACCGGACTTCGGTCTGTCTTGCCTGTTTTTAGTCCGTCATTGGCTTTGTCTTGCACCTCTGGCAAGCGTTTAACCCGGAAAGGGGAAAAGCTGGATTCTAGCTGTTGGGCGATCGCTTCCGCATCTCTAGCAGGGGTATCTAAATTTTTTAGACCATGATAACTGTAAGTATTAATATCTACAATTAATGCACTTCGCCCCATACTTATGCCGCCTCAGGAATATCTGAGTGTATTATACTTTGGGCTAGCTATATTCACCCTCAAACCCTGACGTAATAGCCTCACCTTTATGAAAACCAAACTGGCTCCCCTATTTATCGATAAAGATACAGTTGTTTACATTGAAATTACTGAAGAGGTAGAAGCCACGGGTGGAGCTATAGCATCATCAAGCTCTGAGGGAGATGAAGAAGAGGAGGAAGCTGCCAATGAAAAGGGACTCAAAGAGGATTTTCAAAAGCACATTCAGGATCTACAAAGCACCATTTTTGCTTACACAAACTATAGTCTGGCTGCTTTCAAAAAAGTAGCGCTGGCTAATGTAGACAAAGTAACTTTGGAGTTTGGTATCGAAATCGGTGGTGAAACAGGTATCCCCTATGTTACGAAGGGAACAGCCAAAAGTAATCTTAAAATCCAAGTTGAATGTTCGTTCACAGACAACGAGAATAAACAAGGTTAGTTGTGCAAGCTTAAAAAATGGGATTAAGCCTTTTTTTAGTGGTTAAGCAGTTAGTTGTCCCGTCCCCCGCACAATTCACTTGCAGATGAGAACCCTACAGCAAACTTATATTCAGGGAAATCACCTGATCCGGGGCTAAAATACCTCCAACTGTTGTGACTTCCAATTTTCCTGTTTCTTGAGGATGCTGAGTCTTGACTTTGGCGATCGCTTCTTCAATTCCAGTTTCCTGAACGATGTAAATCTGTGTTTCACCTCGCAGCACCCATATTGGCTTAGACCAGGTATGTCGGGGTTGGAGTACTGCTTTATAAATAATCTGGTGGCTCAACTGAATCAATTGTTCTAAAGTGTCTTCAGAGCAAAAATTAGCAATCTGTGATTGAAATAGTTCTCTAAGTTCCGCTGTTGGAATATGCTCTGTAACATTTGTTGAATCTAATAAGGATGCAGAACTCGAAGAACTATCTAGAGATTGCATAACCAAAGATTCAAGCCGACGTTGAATCTGGGTTGCAATGGAATCAAAATCCGGCTCCATCAGAATGTGCCCTAAGTGCTCTCGTAATAGGCTCTTCAATTGCTCATCGTCAAGAACAACCCCACGAGTACTGAGATACCCTGAAAGCCCCTTTCCCAAATCCCGTCCGCAACTCACTTCACCATTGGCAGCGTCCTCTGCTTCAATCAGCTCTAGCAGCCGCTGATGGCGAGTCCCTTCATTGGGTGCGGCTTTTGGCTTGGCAGGAATCGATTGGGTCATGGGTCATCCATCCTTAGCGTCTCGAAGTAAACGAGGTGATCGGGTTCTTCAGGATCAGGACCGCAGTCGAGCAGTCCAAGGCGCAGCTTTCTATAGAATCCTAGCGCACCCGGCAGGGCATGTAATCCTATTCTGCCTTGATAACCCAGTTCATGGCTGCGGGCGACTGCAAAATCCACCAGATTACCCCCAACGCCCTTGTAGGTCGGCGGGTTTGTGACGACAGGTCGGTTCCAGGGGGCGGCTGCCAAAGCACTGATGTATACCAACCGTCGTCGCAACTGAGATTCAATCTGACAGCGTTTTTTCAAGACATCAAGCATCATCAGCCCTTGGGTGATCCCCTCGCATTCGATCGCGTACAACTCATCGCCCGGGAGCAACTTAGATCGACGGCTCTTGCCCACCCAGTTCCAATACTCGTCGTCTTGGCCGCTCCCTTCCAACATTGGTTCCCAAAGAGTTCTGGCATCCTCAAGGTGCTTGTCAGTCACCTCTGTCAGGATGGCATCGACAATCTGTTGGTCTTGAACTTGCAGTAGCTGAATGATGCGGTTCAACGGAATAAAGAGATTCAATAACGGCTCTCATCATAAGGCTTTGGAGCTTGGGATTTGCTCATCATCAAAAATCTAAGCGCCTATTTTTTACCTGCTTGCCTAAAATTAAGAACAATTGTACTATTAAGCCAACTTAGCTACTTTTATCCAAATGCAGCGCCCGTCTCCCCACCTAAGACTCCTTGAATACTTGGAATGTCTACGGGTTCTAGCAGCTAGAAAAAGACAAGCTCGCTTTTGTTAAGGCTGGAACAATGCGATCGCTCGTTGCTCTTGCACCTGACAAATTACGTGCGGTGGGACCCACTCGTAATGCCGCTAACCCACCCATGACAAATAGCTCACAATCTTGCCAGCGCAAATATTCATCGACAACGGGTAAACCATTCACAATGTCAAGGGGATGAGTATTCAAAACCTGTTGTAGCAATGGATGGGCTGTTGCATCTAATTGGCTTCCGGTTGCAAGCCAGATGCGTTCGCAATGCGTGTGCGAAGCACAATCAATACGTTGATGATGAATACACTCATGCACCGCTGAATTCGTACAGCAGATTCGCCAGCCATTGTCTAACCATTGGGCTTGTGTCACCTGGCACTGTTCGTAGAAAGTAATTTTCCCATCCCGCTCTAAACGCCGGAGTTGAGTCAGCATGGCTGGTGTCATGGAGCCGCCATTCCGTGCCTGTTGAATCATCTGCCAGCGAGTAAACCAATTGGGTTCTGCCCAGAAATCTTTGAGGTATTTGGGCCCAACCAGCCGGGATCAGCATCAAATAATTTTTCATAAACGCTGCGACGAGACATCAGCATCACCTCTGCGCCTCGCTGAATCGCACCGACGGCTAAATGCCCACTGGTTAACCCACCCCCAATGATCAGCACCCGTTCTCCTCGGAGATGCGATCCTCTCAAATCGACTTGATGGGAGTGGAGTAGGCGATCCTCTGGATAATTCTGGGAAATTTGATCAACCCAGCCTGGAAAATGGGGTCGTCCTCCACCATTGGCAATCACCACCCGACGAGCAACCATCGTTTGACCATCTGATAATTCCAAACAGAAGCGCGAACGGCGATCGCTGAAAGGTTGAATTTGCACCACCTGAGCCGGATACACACAGGTTTGCAATTGCCAGCGACGAATCACTTCCTGACAAAAATCTTGAAACAGGTTCGTTCCTGGTAAGTCGTAGGGCGCAAAGAGTTCATTGGGGCGACGTTCGGCAAAGGTGCGAAGGGCATGAGGAGCAGGGTCTGGTTGATGCACAGCGGGCGATCTGAGATGGGGAATCTCCAGTGCCGCAAATTGATGGTTCCACTGGCGCATCCAGGTGCCGCTGGGGTCAAACACGAGAAAACGTCTTCGCATCGATTTCTTTTTCTGCAAAAGATGAGTCACCAGCGTCAGGGCATGGGGTCCCGCCCCGATGATTGCCAGGTCGATAGAGTCTGGTAGAGCGAACACGGCATCAGGCATGAATCAATTGCTAAATTATGAGAATGATTATCATTTTAGTTGTATCATAGGACGATGTTTTGCAGTGAATGAATCATCAGGAGAAAAAATGTCTCTAAACGTCAGTGAAGCCCTGATTCAACAGGCAGCAGCAGGCGAGGTAGATGAGAAAGCCTTTGTTGAAACCATCCGGCAATCTTTGCCCTATGCCTGGAATATCATCGAGAAGCTATCCTACAGCATTCACCAGGAGGGTGAGGAGTGGGCAAACCATGCAGTTGCCCCACCCAACGAGCAGGCACGCGGGCAATTGCTGCGGATGGTGGGTGGAGATGCGATCCGGGGAGCCGTAGAGCGGCACTTTAACGTGAAGTTAGCGTTTCAAAACTGTCACAACCTGGCAGCCTTTCAGCGTGATCGTCTGGATTCTTCTGCCTACCGTAACTTCACATCGATTCGGAATCAGATTCTCAACCAAACCCCTGAACTGCAAGACTGCTAAAAGCCCTAATGCCATCCCTCAACATCACATTGGTGTCTGGTCCACCCGGCGTGGGAAAGACGACCTGGATACGGCAACAAGTCAATTCTGCTGCTGAGACAGCCGTCTATCTAAATCTGGGAGCGGAAAATATTCCCATCGACACAACCTATCTAGCGACGGAGGTTGCGGGACTCACCGTGCTACCCGTCGAGCAGTTGACTGATTTTTAGCACAACCGCTTGTCGGTTCTGCTGTCTACGTTGAATTGGGGTTTCAGATTGATCTCACCTCTCTGATTTTGCCTGACCAGATGGCAGACTGCCGACGAGTGGCGGTATTGCCGCCAGGAACCCGACACACAGAATGGCAGGGCTGGGCAGACGTTGTGGTAACGGGTGTTGAGCCGGGTGTAGCATTATCCCAGCCCCACCTCTGGCGATCTGTCTTATCGGGACAGGTGCTTGACCCCGCGAGTCTGAATACGTTTTGGTATGAACTAACGCATGGGGCGTATGGCACCGTTCAACGCGCCAAAGGCATTTTTGATGTGGCTGATGGACGATCGCTCTATTTTGACTTTGTGGCGGGACTTGCTGAGACGACTTATCTTGAATTGAATTTGCCGCTTTGGTGCAATGGTAGACCCGATCGGTTTAGCGGCATTGAGGTAGTTGGTGAAGCACTGGATCAAGAAGCAATCGCTGAAATAATCAAAGCGTGCTGCTTAGAAGACCATGTGATCGCCTACTACCAACAACAGCTTCGTGAGTCGGTGGGTGAGGGAATAGGGAGTAGGGAGTAGGGAGTAGAATCACTCCATTCCCATTGCCCCTTCCCCACTCCCCATTCCCCACTCCCCATCTTTATCAAATTCAATTAGGAGAGCAACGTTAATGAAAATCGCAGTAATGTCTTGCATTCACGGCAACTATGAAGCGTTGAATGCTGTGCTATCGGATGTGGATAACCACAACGTAGATAAAATCTACTGTCTCGGTGATTTAGTTGGATATGGACCTCACCCGAATGCGGTGGTGGAGATGATTCGCGCTCTGGATATCCCGACCTGTCAGGGATGCTGGGATGAAGACATTGTGGAAGGATTAAACGCTTGTGAATGTAGCTATCCTTCTGTGTTGGCAGAAAAACGCGGCAAGTTAGCACATGAGTGGACGAACCAAATAATTCACCCTGAAGTGCGAGAATATCTGGCGCAGTTACCCTTGAGCTTGCGGGATGACAACCTATGTTTTGTGCATGGCAGTCCTCACAATCAGCATGAGTATCTGTTGCCAGAAGTCGATGCATTTGTGGCGATGGAGCGAGTGCTGGCGACAGGTGCCGATATTTTGTTTTGTGGCCATACCCATGTGCCCTATGTGCGATCGCTCAATGAAGGACAACTGCAAATTCGAGTTAAATCAACAGGCAAATTAGCAGAGGATATGAGTTTTTCAGCACCGCTTAAGCGGATTGTAAATGCAGGCTCCGTAGGAGAGCCGCGTCATGGTAGACCGAATGCAACCTATGTCATTTACGACACGAATGATGATCAAATTACGTTGCGAGAAGTGGAATATGACTATCAAAAAACCTGTGCCGCCATTATCGAAAAAGGCTTACCACCGATCTTTGCATGGCGATTAGCCAGAGGGATGGAGTTTGCCGAACGAGCCGATGATCCAACTCATGTATGTGAGCGATAACCATGAGTGAAAACCCATTTGATTTTGATCAGAATCCTAATTTGCCAACGACTGATTATGACATTGCAGTACGGCAAAGTATTCCGGGCTATGAGGCAATGCTCACAATGCTGACAGCTTTATTCCAACTCTATTTGACGGATGATGCTCACATTCTTGTGGTTGGAGCAGGCGGTGGCAATGAAATTAGTGCTTTGAGTCAAACTCATCCAACCTGGCAGTTTACGGGTGTTGATCCTTCTGAAAAAATGTTGGCAGTGGCTCAATCCAAGGTTGAATCTTTGGGAATTGAGGATCGTGTCACATTGCACAAGGTCGTTGTGCAAGACCTGCCGATACATCGATACAGTGCTGCGACCAGCCTACTCGTGATGCATTTTCTACCCGATGATGGCACCAAGCTGGATTACCTCAAGGCGATCGCGGCTCGGCTTCAACCGGGTAGCCCGTTTGTGCTGGTGGATTCGCATGGAGATAAGCAATCAGAGGTGTTTAAGCGATTGGTTGATGGATGGCAGAAACGAGCACAACTGGCAGGGATGGAATCGCAGCGGCTCAGCGAACTTGCTGACGGAGTATGGCAACATATCCAATGTATTTCAGAAGAACGAACTCTGGAGTTGTTAGCTCAAGCTGGTTTTACCAAAGTAACTCGTTTTTATACTGGCTTTATTTTCGCAGGCTGGTTCGCATTTACAGAATAGGTGACAATTTCCAAATTACAAAGGCGTGTAGCATCAGATGACCTGTTGGGCAATTTTGAGTGGCATTGAAGGGAATTTAGCAGCTTACGAAGCGGTGTTGGCAGATATCAAGCGGCAACGACACCCGGTAGAAGAACTGTATATCCTGGGCGATGTGATTGCGGCAACCCCTGCCAGTATCAAAGTAATTCAACGAATTCAGTCTCCTCGCGCCAATGAACCTGTGCCCCAGGTGTGTCAGGGTTGGTGGGAAGAACAGTTGCTGATCTTACATGGCTTAGGACGCACCGGAGAACCAACTGAACTAGTTGAGCGATATGGCATGGACATGGTAAAAACCTTGTGGGATGCGATTCCAAGAGAAATGGTGGAATGGGTGCGATCGCTCGATTTTGGTTTCTTTGAACTGGACTGTTTGTTAATTCACGGGAGTAGTGTCAGTGTGAGTGATGAGCTAACACCGGATACACCCCCAATTCAAATGCTCGATCGTCTCATGCGAATGGATGCTAACACTTTATTTTGTGGTCGTTCTGGAACGACATTTCAGTATCAGATTCGGCAAGGTACTGTGACATCCAGTGTGACAACTCTGGACAAGGTTATCTCACCACAAGCAACCCAGGTAAAACCTCGGCAGATTGTTGGCGTTGGCAATGTTGGACGCATTCCTGGTCAAGCCACTTACACGCTTTATCATCCCAATTCGAACCGAATTGAATTCAAAACTGTTCGCTACGGCTCTGGAAGAGGATTTCAAACCGTAGAAAATCACAGTTCTTAGTGAATTTTTAATTAGTTTTAAGATAAACCGCGCAATCATTGAGGAATTTGATGATTGCAGGGTTCACAGAGTCCAAAAAACTCTAAGGTGTGGTAGTAAACCTTGAACGGAACTGAAGGCTGTAAGTGCGTTTCTAATTCCTGTACCGGGCAGTGATCGAGTGGAAACGACTGACCACACTGCAAACAAGTGAGGTAGTGCTGATCGGATACAACAGGACTGTAAAGCGCTTCACCGTTTGCCCCCATCCGACTTTTGATCAATCCATGCAATTTCAACGTTTCTAATGCCCGATACACAGTTGCCAGCCCGATCGCCTGTTGTTCTCGCAAAAGACTGTGTAACTCCTGAGCGGAGAGAGCATCCGCTTGCTGATGCAGAACATCCAGCACCGCTTGCTGATTGCGAGTCAGACGGGGTGAAGAGGTTGCACTTTCTTGAGTTGAAGAGTCACTTTTCACGGCGGTTGCTGTAGAATGGGCGAATGATAATCATTCTCATTATACTATGAGCCTGACTGAAACCTCAACGCTTGCATCTCAAACGCCGCTAACAGAAATCGACCCTGCCGATTCTGGGCACTCGGCAAAATCCACTGTGTCGGTTATCGTGCATCGTCCCCGTCGGTTGCGGCGAACCGAAACCTTACGTCGGATGGTGCGAGAACATAACTTGCGCGTAGAAGACTTGATCTACCCGTTGTTTGTCATGGAAGGAGAAGAACAACGGGAGGAAGTCCCATCTATGCCCAGTTGCTACCGTTACACGCTGGATCTGTTGCTCGATGAGGTGAAGCAGGCATATGAGTTGGGAATTGGCGCGATCGCGCTTTTTCCCCTGATTCCCTACGAGCAGAAAGATAATGCGGGGACTGAGAGCTACAATCCCGATGGCTTAATTCCTCGCGCGGTGCGAGCGATTAAACAAGCTGTTCCTGATGTCCTGGTCATCACCGATGTTGCCCTCGATCCCTACAGCAGTGAAGGGCATGACGGCATTGTGCAGGATAGCAAAATTCTCAACGATGAAACCGTTGCTGTGTTGGTGAAACAGGCTCTTGTTCAGGCAGAAGCTGGAGCCGATTTTGTTGCCCCATCCGACATGATGGATGGTCGCGTCGGAGCGATTCGCAAAGCGCTGGATGAGGAAGGCTGGATCAACGTGGGCATTCTCGCCTACTCCGCCAAATATGCCTCTGCTTACTATGGTCCGTTTCGGGATGCCCTGGATTCAGCACCCAAGTCTGGCGATAAGAAAACCTATCAGATGGATGCAGCAAACGCCAGAGAAGCGATCAAAGAAGTCGATTTAGACAGCGCGGAAGGTGCAGACATTGTCATGGTGAAGCCTGCGCTGGCGTATCTGGATATTATTTGCCAGATCAAACAACACACCAATCTACCTGTTGCAGCCTATAACGTCAGTGGTGAATACGCCATGATTAAAGCCGCTGCGGAACAAGGTTGGATTGATGAGAAGAAAGTGATTTTAGAGACGCTGACCAGCATGAAACGAGCCGGGGCGGATTTGATTTTGACTTACTTTGCCAAAGATGTAGCGTTGATGTTGCAACGGTGATGGGAGTAGTGAATGGGAAATGGGGAATGGGGTGAAGAGGTTAAAAGTTTTCTTACGCCTTTACCTCCCTACTCCCCACTCCCTATCTCATCAAACGAAAAACTGCTGTAAATACGTGAGGATACTTCAGATGATTCATTCAAACACAAGATTACAGCCATCCAGCAGTCTCGTCCGGCGGTTGTCTGTTGCGGTGGTGTCTGCGATTGCACTCAGCCTGGGAAGTTGTGCAACCAATACGCCTTCCGGTTCTGAATCGCCTCAATCAGATGCGTCTCCGGCGGCGGCGACAGCAGATGAGTTGCAGGTGGTGACGACCTTTCTGCCGATTACGCAATTTACAAAAGCCGTAGCGGGCGATCGGGCAGAGGTAACTCAACTGTTACCTACCAATGTCGGTCCCCATGACTATCAAGCAAAGCCGGAAGATGCTCAGAAGTTGGCGAAAGCCGATGTGCTAGTGCAAAACGGGCTAGAGATGGAGGAGTTTCTGGAGGACCTGGTTAAAAATGCAGGGAATGCCAACCTGAAGGTGATTGATTCCAGTCAGGGTGTACAGACCATTACGACAGAATCGATCGAAGGGGAAGCCCATGACCATGACCACGATCATGGCGCAAATGAAAAAGCTGAAGCCGGACATGGACATGATCATGGAAAATACAATCCTCATATCTGGCTGGATCCGAAGCGGGCAATTCGGCAGGTAGAAAACATTCGGGATGGGCTGATTGCGGCAGATTCAGCAGGAAAAGATGTGTATACCGCCAATGCATCTGCCTACATTCAGCAGTTACGGGATTTGGATGCCGAAACCACAAAGCTGCTGCAACCCTACGCCGGGAAAACCTTTGTCGCCTTCCACGACTTTGCGCCCTATTTTGCCCAAAGCTATAACTTGAAGGCAACGTTCCTGGTTGATGTACCAGAGGAAAACCCCTCTCCCAATGATGTGAAGCGAGTGATGGATACAGTGAAGGCAAGCAATTTGCAAACACTTTTGACCGAACCCCAGAGTGGACAAGATGCGTTTGCGTCACTGGCGAAGGATTTGAATGTGCAGGTGAGCACCTTTAACCCACTCGAAACGGGAGGTTCTGAGGCGATCCAACCCGATTACTACCTCACCACCATGCGACAGAATGTCAAAACGTTGGTGACGGCATTTACAGGACAATCAACTCAATCTTTTCTGCCGCTCTGGACACCCCAACCTGTTGCCACTGTCCCACAAACTGTTGGATTGCGGTTTTAGGAGGGTTGCTTGAGAGAAATCGTGCTATCGGTTGAGCAACTCACGGTTTATCGCGAAACCTATGCGGCGGTGCAGGATGTTTCATTTTCTCTAGAGAGCGGTATAGATACGGCGATCGTCGGACCCAATGGTGCGGGTAAGAGTACGTTGGTGCAAGCGATTTTGGGCATTCTGCCACGGCAGTCAGGGGATGTTTTTATCTTGGGGCAACCTCTGTCTTGTCGGGGTTCTCTTGCACCTGCAATCCGACAGCAAATTGCCTATCTGCCGCAAAATTTTCTGTTCGATCGCCGTATCCCCATGACCGTCGAAGAATTGGTGGGATTGGGCTGGGATAAATTGGGGTTTCAGTTGCCCTGGAAAGACCACCGCAAACGCCGTCATGCCATTCGTGAAGCGTTGGTACGGGTCGATGCGGCCCATCTCATGCACAAAATGATCAGTGGGCTATCGGGTGGCGAAACCAAGCGCGTACTCCTAGCATATTGCCTGGTTCGTCCCCGTCGGCTGTTGATCCTCGATGAAGCCCCGGCAGGATTAGATGTGCGGGGTGAGTCAGAGTTCTACCAACTGCTGTACCAACTTAAACGAGAGCAAGGCTGGGCAATCTTGCAAATTTCTCATGACTTAGATATGGTGCGGCGACACTGCGATCGCGTTATCTGCCTGAACCGCACGTTACTTTGCCAGGGAACTCCAGAGGTCGCCCTTTCCTCCGATAATCTCTCGGCTGCCTACGGATCGGAATTTGTTCGCTATCGCCATCGGCATTAACCCTACTCCCCATGACCGAACTTACCCGCATCATCGAACTCTTCCAACTCCCCTTTATGCAACGGGCACTTTTGGGTGGCATCCTCACGGGGTTAATGGGTGGAATGCTGGGAAGCTTCACGATCCTGCGCCAATTGTCATTCTTCAGTGATGCATTAGGGCATTCAGCTTTGTTGGGCATCAGTATTGGCTTACTGATCGGCATTAATCCATCCGTTGTATTGCTGCCCTTTGCCGTCTGCTTTGCTTTGGGGGTCACGTATCTATTAGAACGCACTCGCTTATGGACGGATGCGCTACTTAATATCATTTATTCTTCATCATTGGCGATCGCTGTCATTGTCCTCAGCTTTGTCGGGCAGTACAAAGGTGGACTGAATAACCTGCTGTTTGGCGATATTCTGGCGGTGCGAGAACTGGATTTAGTCTTTAGTGGTTTGTTATTGATTGCTTGTACGGTATTTATTGGTCTAACGTTGCGAACGCAAATGTTGCTGACCTTGCATGAACCATTGGCGATCGCCCGTGGAGTTTCGGTTTCGGCTCAGCGTACCGCCTTTATTGTGTTGCTATCGCTGGTAGTGGGCATTTCGATCAAGGCGATCGGGGTGTTGCTGGTGAGTGCGTTTGTGGTGATTCCTGCCTGCGCCGCCCGATTGCTGAGCCGGACATTCACCAACTACGTGGTGCTATCGGCAGGGTTAGGAGCCTTGAGTGCGGTGGCTGGGATGCTGATTTCAGCCGCATTTAATTTGCCTTCTGGTCCCAGTATTGTGGCAACCCAATTAGTGATTTTTCTAACGACAATGGCATTGCCCCAATTACGTGCTTTAGGACATGGGTAAACGTGCAATGTCTGGATCTGATATTACTCCCGAAATTTTGCAGACGATCGAGATTCTGGAAGCCTTGGAAACCTTGCTGGACAAGGCTCCCAGTGCTGAAATCGAGGATATTTTGCAGGAAGCCTGGATTAAGGTGAGTGAAACCTTCCCAGATGATTTCAAAGAGGCTACGCGGGAAGATGCCGGAGCAGAGGGCTTACGGCGTTATATCCGCATCAAGGCATTTTTTGAGAATCCCACCGAGAATTCTGTCAGTCCGGAAGAATTAGAGGCATATTACCGCAATCGTGAACCCGTGGATGAAGATTCAGCAGAGTTTTTCTTTCCAGAGTGAGGGGCGATTCTCCTGCGGAGACACTTTGTGAACGAAACTGCTGATTCAATGAAGCTAAAGTCTTACAGTTCATGGTTGGTTGTTTGCGAGATAATCAAGAATGCCCTGCACGATCGCCCGTGCCATTTGGGTGCGAGTGGCTGGATCGCTGAGTCGTATTGCATCCTCTCGCCCCGTTACAAAGCCCACCTCCACCAGCACCGCAGGCATCGCAGTACGAACCAGAACATAAAAGCGAGCACGTTTCACACCGCGATCGCGCATTCCGGTATTTGCCAATAGTTGTTGCTGGATATGTTCTGCCAGTCGTTGTCCCTCTCTGTTACCCGCAACATGAAAGGTTTCAATCCCGTTCACCTCCGGACGGCTCATGCTGATGGCATTGGCATGAATGCTGACAAAAAGGGTGGCACGCGCGCGGTTGGCGAGATCCACACGCGGTTGTAAACCCAAATCCATATCTGTTTGTCGGGTCAGGATTGCCTGGATTCCCTGATTTTCCAGCAAACTAGCGACTTGTAAACTGATGTCTAATACAATGTCTTTTTCATAAATCCCGCCAATTCCAACGGCACCAGGATCAGGCCCACCATGCCCTGGACTCGATAACGACGATCGGGCGCTG
>JAAUOZ010000164.1 GCA_012034655.1 Leptolyngbyaceae cyanobacterium CSU_1_3
TAGCTGCCCCCGCCCCCTCATACCCCATCAACTGCTCAATCGAGCCTGCCTCAGCCACCTGCAATGCCAACTGCCCCCAACTGCGCGATCGCACCTGATAACTCTGCACTTTCTTGCCGCCTCTGCTGCCGTTGCAAAATCACCCGACTATTCTTGAGCTTTGCCTTCACAATTTGACCCGCGATCGCCAGCCTTATCCCCTCCGATAATGCAAACTGCTGCCGGGCTAGCGATCGGTAGCCACTCGCCACAGGCAACACCCGCCCATAGCAGCGCCCCATCCGCGACAGATAAGCGATCGGAATGCTGCGAAACAGGCACGATCGAATCAACTGCGTCGTCAACTGCGACTGACCAAACACCAAAATCTGCTCCAACATCGGCAACTGGGCCTCCTGCAAAACAGTCTTGCCCTGCCTCACCAACACACAATCCTGCTTGAGCGACACATAGCAGCCCTGCTGAGAAATGTAGAGTGATTCCATACCAATTTTCCTCCTGCGTTATCCCGATCCACAAGCAAGAATCGGCCGTTTCAGGAGCGGCATTTACGGAACTTTTGGTGTTTAGTACAGAGCTATTTCTGTAGATGTTCTAAGGTTGTGATTCGTGGAGTGCGATCGCGCTTTCTCAACTCCTCATGCACTTTCTCAACTCCTCATGCACTTTCTCAACTCCTCATGCACTTTCTCAACTCCTCATGCACTTTTTGGCATCAAACTCGCTTCTTCTAACGATCTGAAGTCTTTGTCAGCTATGAAATTTAGACACCTCAACACACGACCCGCCCATGCCTCTAAATTTTTTGTCTCCCACGCTTGAAACACCTCTTCCTCTTGTAAACCCTCAATGTGATGAGATATAACATTGCGTTGGTCTTTAGCTGAGTCCAAGGCTATCTGGCAATCCTGGTGATCTTTGAAACCTGGCTTTATCTGCTCGAGTAATCCATAAGCTGTTCCACTAAACAACCCAAGACGATTTCTTCTAAGGTTCTCCTGCTGATCTGGGTAAAGTGTAGCTTTATAGCCTGGCAAAAGGTTTGAAATAGTAGACTGAACTTGCCACCCACGCTTCTCATCTTTTTTGAGATAAGGCTTACAGCAATCTTTTATGCAAGCAATAATAGAACCCTCAAAGCTCCGAAAGCTATGAAAAAGTGCATCCACTGTATTTCCCTGATTAAGCCGAATCACTGCCAAGTAAGCAGACTCATAGCCCGCCCGCCACCACGGAAAATCATCAGATGCAATCACACCCTCTTTGGTCAAGATATTCTTAAACTTATGAAACTCCGCATGATTCCACTCGATCGCTGCCCTCAGCAAGGTTCCCAACCGTTTAGCTTGAGGATTTTTAGTAGCTAAAAACGATCCTAATAACGCCTCAACTCCTGCATAATCATAGCGATCGAGTAACGCCTTCGCCTCCTGCAATCTGATCGCCTCCAAATACTCAGAACTGGCGATCGTCCGAGTTTTGTCAGCGTCATATTCATTGCTGACGAGAAATTGAACCCGATCGCCAAACCTCGCCAAACTCGCAAACTGCACCGCCGAAGAAATCGCTGGAGTCCCCGCCTGATGGCTCACATAGACCTTCTCCGGCTCAACGTCTAAACTCCCAATCTCCCGCCGCACCAACATCAAAACAGCATCCCAATCATCCAGGCCCCGATCCAAAGAATCAGGCTTCAGAACTAGCGGCATCAACATCGCCTCAGGAAACTGCGTCCGAAAATAGCCCTCCAAAATTGGATAAAGCTCACAAGTATCTTGCCAATAAGGACAACGCATTATGTCGCGTTCAGCCTCCGGAAAAATATTTTCCTGATTGCTCATCAAAATCACAATGCGATCGATGTCAGTTTTCTGATCTTTTAGCGTCTGAGTAAAGCCATTTAATAGCGGAAAGTCTAGACAAGAACCCACCTCATCAGGCAGATGATCATAAGCAATGCCCAACACTCTGGCAGCAAGCCGGTAAGGCCTCTCATCATCGTCGATCGCTCTAGTGGGTGCAAACCGTAATCGGTAAATCGACTTTTTAATCTCCTGATACCAATCATTCCAGTGTTCATCGGTCGTAAGCTGCACATCACTACTACCCGTTGTTACCAGCCAAATATTCATGCCTGCCTCCTTTACCAAAGTTGCTGAAATTCAGTTTCTTGAGCCAAAAATTTGAGAAAATCTTGCGTCTTCTTCTGCTCACTTGCTGTAACATTGGGAAAAATCGTTAGCAGCTCAGCATATTGATGAGTTGGTTTCCAGACATCTTTGCCCTCACGGCTGCGTTTTTGAAACTGGGGATACATCCGATGCCACAGTCGGCCGACCTGTCCCATTTTTCCCGTTAGCTCAGACTGCTTGATTGAAAAGCCTTTTTTATAGTCCTGATGCAGCCAATCGATCGCAAGCTGATCCTCCTCATCTTCAGCCAATCGACCCCAGACTTGCACATTATCTTTACGCCACGCCTCTCGAATGCCAGCCGTCGGAGTGCCCCGCCCCGCAATCTTCTGCAACTCAAACAGATCTTTTCCCTTCGCGTAAAACGTGTCCAGAAACTTAGAGATCGCCGTCAAGTCATCCCCAAACGGAATATACAACGCATAAGAACGCCTGGTAAACTCCCAGTGACACCCGATCATCTGCCGCTGATAGCCCGGAAAAAACTTGCGGTGATCCGCCCGTCGCCAAGACTTACCAAATCCCCCCAGCAGCATGGCAAACTTCATCAACCTGATCGTAAACGACTTTAACTCATTTTGCTGCTCTGGGGTCACATCAGACCTCATCAACAACACATCCAGCACCGCATCCCCCGTTTCATATACAGTCGCCACATTGTTGCGGTTGACAGGCGATCGCCACTCATCTAACTCCAAGTTTGGCGCACTCAAGGCAATCCCCAGCCAACCGATCGTTGCGTCTTCTCCTTTACTAATGCCCCCCCCACAACTGTTTGGTAATGCGATCGGCCGTCTCTTCATCTGTGATGCCATTAAACAATCGTCGGGTGTGTCCCCGTAGGGCTGCCTTGAAGATGTTCGATCGAAACTCACCCTGCCCATTGATCAGCTTAGAAGCCTGCCCCACTCCCGACAGGGCAAACCCTGTCAGCTTATTGCCCGTATGAGTTGCAATTTGCCCATAGCCTGCACTCACCCGCGACCCCAACCCTTTTTCTAGTGCTGCCTGCCAAATCTTCCAGACGACTTCCCATTGATCATCACTCAACGGTTTTGTACTAGAGATTCCAAATACAAACGTCGGTTGATGTAGAGAAAATTGAATAAAAGCGCTGTGGTTTCCCTGATTTTTGCTTTGCCAATCTTCTTGCGGATGCACCACATCAACTAGCGAATCATCCAGCCACTCAGCATTTTTGGGATAGCCCCCGTGAAAGCGCAACACACCAGGATGCAGTTCGCCACCTTTACCTTGACCCCCGCAGAAGTACCGCACTTCATCCGCTGGACAACTCTGCTGACAAGCTCTCAAAAACGCGCCTTTCATACTAGAACCAGGAAAGTAAGCCCAGCCCCGATCGCCAATCACCGGACGAATCACCCCCGCATCCTGTCCACTGTTGGTCACCATCCGCCAGGTAAATCGACACTCACGGGTTTTGACCTGCGCCCCAAACTGTGGAACCGTTTGGTCATCACAGGCTTCTTGCCACTGTTTAGCCCAGTCGTAGGCTTGTTGGTTAGCCTTTTGGCTAGGAATCAACCGCTGAATCTGCGATCGTCCCTCCACCTGTGCCTGAAACATCAATGGAACATAATCATGATCTGGCATATGAACAATTACCTTCTGCTTGGCTTTTTATATCGCTGTGTCCACCACACCAGGCTATTGCAAAGCTCAACTAGAATCGCTAACGCAACCTTACGCTGCTCTATGTCAAACGCCCACAGCTTTTCTGACATGGATTTGATCGAGCTTGTATCTTTGCTGTTCACCTTGTCATTGGGAATCGTCACACCTGCCTGTTTCATAATCTGGCAAAGTGCGTCCCAGGTTGCCTTCCAGAAGGCTGCCTTCTGTTGATCTTGTTCCTTTTGATCTAGGCGTAAATGTTCCCCCCAAAAACGCTCCAGCCCATAAGCAGTCGTGGTTCGCATTTTGTGGCTTTCCCCCAGCACATCCTGATCGCGAAACTCTAACACCAATTTTTGGGCGATGCGATCGATTTCATATAGCTTCCAAGTCATGCAGCTACTCCTTCACCTTTGAGCGTAATTTGACAATTGCCAAACCCGATCGACTCCAGCCCACCCAGGTAGATTTCTCCACTCTGATTGCCTTCCCCAAAGGGCTTCCAGGACTGCTGCGGATTAGTCAGACGAATGGCGATCGGAAAACCATCATCGTTCCTTCGGGCAAGGCTTCTGTGTTAAAAAAGCCACCGTCATCTACTCGCTTTTCAGCATCTTTGAGACGCACTCGGCTTTGACGATAGAGCGCCATATCGTGAATCATGCCAATTTCATTATCAGCGACAATGACCGCAGGCAGTTCTTCACCATTGGGAAACCAGATTTTTAGCGTTTCCGTTTGCTTGAGTTCCAAAAAACCAAAATTAAAGAAGAGTTTCTTTTTGCGTTCTACGTCGAGCGTTTTTAGCGTGGATGAGCCTGTATATTCTTTGGGTACTTTAGCGTTCTTAAGATCGCCTCCCACAATGCGCTGATAGCGTTTTAGGAGCTTTGGGCAACTCACCCAGACCACAGGCTGACCCGGACAAAACACAGGTAGCCACAGCAGCGAAGCGTATTCAAACTTGACGACTGATTCTGTCGTTGAATCAGACTCTCCGGTCTCTGCGGGTGCGCCATACCAATGGTTTTCGCTGCCTGCCTCATTGCATCGCATCTCCGATCGAAACCGCCCCCGAATCGAGCTACCCGGAACAATCCCAGTTTGAGTAAATTGATCTCTAAAAATCAGGTTGAGATTGCCGTTTTCTTCTCCTGCGGTCGCTCCAACATGCAGTGGTGCAAGCGCTTCGATAATTCCGTAAGCTCGTTGATACATGATTATTTTCCTTATGCAACACCGTCAATTTCAACTGGCAGACACAACCCACAGCCCAAATGCTTGAGCGGAAACCCTTCTTTTGGAAACCAGGCTTCTGGAAACTCCCACCAGGTTTTTTCTAACGCTTGCTTAAAGACGTAGACAGTCCCTGATGGCACTGCATAGCGTCCTCGTCCTAACCTGCCTCGCTCAGTCGATTGATGACCAATCCGATAGCGATAGGGAACAGGTTTATCTGTGAGCATTTTGATGCCTGTTTTGGGAAAGTCAGCCTGTTTGGGGTAGCGGTAAGAAAGCTGATTAGATCCCCACACACCCGGCGTGATCAGAGCACAGGCTTTCTGAATTTTGGTTGTTAGAAGTTGAGCGATCGTGCTGTCTGGGCTGATTTTTTGGGAGCAGATTTCAACCATGTGACCTTCTCCACCAAAGCGATACCAACCATCGGGCAAGGGGTAAGTAGACAGATAGACCAAACAATAGCCATCATCCATTTGCACCGCGTTTTCTAAAAATAGCCCATCCTCTGCCAAAACCTGACGCTCATTCTGTTTCATCTGGGGATGCAAAAACGAAGCAAACTTCCAGGGGGCAATGCCCATTTCTTTGTTTTGGCGAATCTTTGAGGCGTTTCGCCGCCATGCATCAAGGCGTTGCCATCGGTATTCTGTCTCTAGACTTTTCTTTTCTAGATTACGTTCCCATTTGCGTTGAGCATTGAGTTTCCACTCGTCGTCTTGTTTGTCACCAATTATCCGATGGCGCGGAATCGGAACATAGAATGCTTCTGGATCATCTTGCTTTGCCCAAAAAGCACCAGAAACAAATAGCTCACGTTTCAGCGTCTCATGAGGAGCAATTTCACACTGCTTGTTTGCAGCAAAAAACAGGCCTGCCAATGTCGAGGCATCAGGTGGAAACTTGGAGCCAGAACGACCGACTAGATTTTCGGGCGACAAGAAAGCGCCTGCGCTCCCATACATCAAGCCGAG
The DNA here is from genome assembly GCA_012034655.1 of Leptolyngbyaceae cyanobacterium CSU_1_3. Lineage (GTDB taxonomy): Bacteria > Cyanobacteriota > Cyanobacteriia > Leptolyngbyales > Leptolyngbyaceae > JAAUOZ01. The sequence continues at coordinate 6,041 of JAAUOZ010000164.1, forward strand.
AGGCGAAACAATGACTAAGTATTTGAACATAGCTGCCATCCTACTTGTACTAGATCATCGACCCACTGCACAATGGAACCAGGGCTGTTATCCCCAACGATCGCTTTCCACTCAGATTTCTTTTGAATCTCTTGCCCTAACCCATCAAACTTTGGGTCTAATGCATCGAAGTAGAGATTAAGTATAGCGAGTGCCAAATCTTGATCAATCGGGTTGTGTTTGACCTCATGAAATCGAATGGAATGACGCGATTTGAGATGCGCCCAGTCATTGTAGAGATGCGTCCAGTTTTGTCCGCCGCTGCGATCGTGATACTTTGTCAAAATGACCAACCAATCCCAAGGGCATGTCCACTGCACAAATTGCCCACTGTTAAAGACTACGCGAAGGGTGACGCGATCGCGCCCTTTAGTTTTTGCTAGTTTCTCTGCCTCACGACAGTGTTGAAGAATATCTCGCTGCGGAACTCGGCTAGCAGCCCAGATAAATCCCATACTGACGTTAATATCCTGGCGATGGGTTTGCCACTGTTGCTTAAATTGGTTTAGCCACATTAAAGCTTGACTAGACAAGTCTTTTGTATGGAGTTGAGAACTGTAGACGATGCCCAAAAAGTCATCTCCTCCGGCGTAGATCACTCGCCCCAGTTCTTTAGGAAATGTCTGTTTAAATGTTTGCCCCCACTCTCGCATAGCTGCGCTAAAGGCTTGTTGTCCCACATCATCAGAAATGCTTTTGAGCTTATTTCCAACTTCGTCGCCATCGCCCATAAACCAGCCCATCCATTGTTCTCGTTTTTGGCTGATGTCGGTAAAGCCTTCTGTCAAAGGAGTCATGCCAAGCTGTTGAGCGATCGCCTCATAAGTCACCAGTCGTTTAACCAGTTCTGGAATGCTAAGACGCTCATTTGTAGCAATATATCGGCCTTCAATTTTATCTCTATTAGAAGGGGCATCTTTTGCACGATTAACATCAGGATTGTCTAACACCCAGGCTAATTGGCAATAAAAACTTTCTAGTTCCCGCTTTTCTAAGGGGGTGAGCGCCCGTCCTGGTTCAGAATTTAACTGTCCTAGACGATGCCACGCGATCGCATCCGTTCCGGTCAAACTAGAACTATCTCCCGTCCAATTGATGCCGACCCAATCGCGCTTGAGTTTACGCTGCTCCAGATCTAGCATTGCAGCGCCAGAAGTCTCACCCTGCCCCCAAAAAAGCTCCCAGGTGTATCGCTGCCATTTCTCCCACTCCTGCGCCCAACAAAAATCTTCGGGTGCAAAGTCAAGATTGCTTTCTAGCCAGAGTTGACAAACACTCAAAACCTCTTTCCAAGCGTCAGACAGCGCATTGCTAACATCATTGCGATCGACGAATCCTCGTACCAAAATACGATTTGGCATTCCTTCTTGAACATTAATCAGTGCAGGCGAAATCACTTCACAATCCGGTAACTTTGCCACCGCCTCAGCAATCTTCTCGCTGAGATAAGAAAGAATCAGTGATGCGCCAAACAAGTCTCGCAATTTTCGCGATTTTTCGATAAAGCCTTGAACTGGGGCAAAGCTGATGGCGGTGTAGGTCATCATTCAGGTCAATCTCGTGAGGTAAGGCTGCCAATCTCTTTTTACTGTAGCTAAGCTTCCTTTTATTTTTCTATAAACTAACAATAATTTATTGTTTTTTTAACAAAGTCTAGAATTGAGAGCATGTAAGCTTTTGAAAGAAATAAGATAACTCTAACAAATATTGCTAACAACTTGACAAAATTATGGCTGACTCCATCGATCTTCATCCTTACAGCGAGCGGGCCGCCCTTGATCGACTTTTGTTGCTAATTTCTACTTTTGTCCAGCATCCTGGTATTGGCGATCGCGATCCACTCAATCCTGACTCGACGATCGCGGCAGCTTTAGAACCTGTGCAAACTGCTATGCAGACCGTTGCCAAAGCTCAAGGCATTCAACTGCCTCACTACTCAGTGCCTACCCTTCGTAAAGATCTTGTCACTCTGCGACGGTATGGCATTCTCAGTCAGAGACGCTATCGATCGGGCTACTACCTCGGAACAGGTGGCTTAACGAAGGCTGAACTGCGATTGGCGCTCAATGCGTTGGCTTCTCTAGCGAAGCATCAGGGCGATCCGCAAGCTCGTCGGGCGCAAGGTCAGCTAACTCGTCGTCTGCGGGGATTGGATCTCGAACTTGATGGCAATTTGTTTTATCCGGTGCGAGAACATCTCAATCGAGCGATCGTGGCGACTGATCCTGATGAGATGATGCGATGCGGTGCAAACCAAGATACGCTGTTTCATCAATTGGAAACTTTGGAATCTGCCATTTGTCAGGGGCAGGCGATCGAGCTAGTCCAGGCTCTCAATCCCTATGGTAGTCAGGACTATGCAACGCTTTCGGTGTATCCGCTGCAACTGATTTATCACGATGTCGCCTGGTATTTGTTAACTGAAAAAGTAGAAGACGGACACCTGGCAATCTATCGGATGAATCGGCTCAAAAACTATTGTAAAGTCTTGAGTTTTGAGAGTAGGGGCGGCGATCGTCAGCGACAGAGTTTAGTTTTTGCTCATCGTCTACTAGAAACGGGATGGGGGTTGTTTTTGGGCAATCCAGTGGAGCAAAAAGCTGAGTTGGCAGGAGAGTTGGTGTTTACGATCGTCAAGGTGAGATTTTACTCGCCTGTGAGTCGCTTTATTATTGAGGGCAATTATCGCCATCCGCACCAAAAAATATCGCTGGGTGCGATCAATCCTGATACTGATGAACCTGATTATGTAAACTACCAGATCAAGCTGCCTGGTCGATCGTTGCAAGAGTTTCAGTTTTGGCTGTGTCGATATATGCAGCAGGTTGAGGTGTTAGCTCCTGACAGTCTGGCCCAGCAGCACGCTGACGCTGCTCAGGCTTTGGTAGACCGCTATGCTCAAAGATAGAAGGCATACAAGCGGTTTGGGTAGCATTTTGACGCTGCGTCACCAGGTTTTAGGATGGTCTGATTGATGCTGTGCGAGGGACGGCAAAAACCTTAAGGAGGCTTGTTGTTTTGTTGGGAGCCTCGATATAAGTCGTAGTCAGGGATTGAGAGTTTGTTTGCTATGATAACTGAGTGATGCTCTTGCTTAGAACTCCCCACTCGCTGGGGAAACCAATTGGATGGAAACTTCGCTCTCGTAAATTTGATAACCAAGCCGTGGAGCTATTGCTCCAATGTGTTGCGCTCAATCGGATGATCCAGATCGCTAAACCCGATTCTGTTTGGGTTGCGGATTAAGAATTCATTCCTTGATAGTGCCCTTACGTAAAGGACAGAGAAAAATAGCTGATTGCTCTATCTCAACAGCAGCAAAGCATCCTGAAGACGTTCATTATTCTCCATCCTTTATGAAATAGGACTACCCATTCCTTGATACCACTGGCATGACTTATTTTTGATTCATGCAACAACGCCCCTCGAAATACAATCCTATCGAACACCGTTTATTTCCCTGATGGAAAAAGCGAAAACACAAACTGGGTTAAGGAGATTTCTAACAAAGAATTTACCCAACCCCTTATAACAATAGTTCGGACAGTTTTTAGGGAGAAAATTCAAGCTGCTAGACAAAAAGCTACCTCTGTTTGTAAGGTGCAGATACAAAGTCAAGCACCCCAGAGGTAGCGATGAAAACTATTCTACAAGCCCTATTTGCCAAAATGGGGTCTTTGACAAACCGCAACAAAAGTTTCTATTAACGCTATTTCCCACAATTTTGCTGGTCTGTGGCAAAGTCAACTTCACGAACTTGAGTCGTTACAGCGAGTTGTCGGAAAAAACTTACCGTCGTCACTACCGCCAAGCGTTTTGCTTTATGCATTTGAATGCTGAAGTCATCGCGGCGGCAATTCCAAGCAGTGCGACTTGTATTGGCGGGATGGACTGCTCGTTTATTGCCAAAAGTGGCAAAGCAACCTACGGATTGGACTGGTTTTACAACGGCAGTCAGAGCCGCACCCAGAAGGGTTTAGAGATTTCGGTGATTGCAGTGATTGATGTCGAAGCGCGTCGCGGCTATAGTCTATCGGTCAAACAAACTCCGGCAAGTTTGGCAAGCTGCAAGACAAAGGCACAAAGCCAACGTCAGTCCATTCGCTGGGCAACGATTGAGCAAATTCGGCAGCGGCTTGAGCAATTACCCGCCAAGCCATCAGCACCGCCAGCAGTAGACGACGTAGTGGGTACATCCACTCGTATGGATGTTTATCTCAAGCAACTCCAAGAAACCTCCCCCTATTTGCCGACCCAGCTCAAGTACTGGGTCGTTGATGGCTTCTACAGCAAGCGCAAGTTTGTCGATGGGGTGGTTGCGTTGAACTTACAGGTGATTAGCAAACTCCGCAGCGATGCCGATATGCGTTACCTCTACAGTGGGGTGCAAAAACCACGGGGAGCCAAGCGTAAATATGACGGCAAGGTTGAACTGCATGATTTGAGCCGATGGTCTCATGTCCGTCAACTCGAACCGCAACTAGACCTTTACACGCTCGTTGTTTGGCATGTCTCACTCAAGCGCAAAATCCGTGTTGCCGCACTTGTCGATACTCGCAAACCAGAAAAAATGGGAGTCGCACTGCTCTTTTCAACCGATGTTGAGCTGGATGCCGAACGCATCCTCCAATATTACAAAGCTCGCTTTCAAATCGAGTTTATTTTTAGAGATGCCAAGCAATTTACGGGGTTGTGTGATGCTCAAACTCGTCAGCCTCAAAGCCTTGATTTTCACTTCAACGCATCCTTGACTGCCTTGAATTTGGCGAAGTACGAAGACCAACTGCGCGTGAGTCAGGGTAACCAGAAGCCCTCTTTGCCTCCCTTCTCAATGGCAAGTCACAAGCGTATTGCCTTCAACGACTATCTGCTCGAACGATTTATTTCGATGTTAGAGTTGAATCCAACTTTGATTAAATCTCATCCAAACTATCAAAACCTGCGTTCCTACGGCATTATAGCCACCTAATTCTGTCCAAACTATTGATCTAAGGGACTTGCAGGCAAATAATGTATTCCCGTTCAGGGCATGGCATTGCCTTGCTCCTACGGTTCACGATCGTCTTTGCGGTCAATGATTTACCAAGCTGAAAGGGACGTGAGACGATCGCGTCTCTTTTTATTTGACCTGTCGCGCAGATTTTATGGTGCAGAGTTCAAAAATAACGCCTGTAGCCCGATCGCCTGGGCGGTTTGCATCTGCCCATAGCTAAATACGTAGGGCACATTCTGCGGCAAAGCAGTGATAAACTGCTGCAAAACATAAGGGCTGCCGTAAATGGCTAACCCGCGTAGCTGCTTGGAGTGGAGCAAAAACTCGAACCAATCACAGGCGGTTTGGGTGAGTCCGGCGCTGCCGCGAAAGGGGTTGCCGCGAATGAACAGTTGCAGTAGGGTCGGAGTCTCATCTGGGGTCTTAGGATCAAAAGAAATGGGCGGCGTGTGGCGATCGACAATCTGAGTGTGAGTAAAGCCAAACTGGGCAGGAAGCACGATCGCGGGAGCCGTCCGCCCCAAAAAATCGCAGTCTAGAATATTGTCTACCACGATTAAATTTCGCCCTGCCTGAGTCGGCTCGTCTAAGCTAGCAGGCGTAGGACGATGGAGTTGCAAAGACTGCCGGAGAATGGCGGTGTGGGTAGCGATCGCGTCCGGTTGCTCCAAGGAAATCGAGAAATCTGGACTTGAAGGCTGAATTTTTTCCCAGGCGTGGGGCGTTTCAGACTTGAGTTGCGGGGCACAAACCTTTTGCTTGGCTCGCCAAATTCTCGCCACTGCTGCCTGAATTCTCGCGGGGTCAATTCGTCCCGCTTCGACTGCTGCACAAACGCTTGCGATCGCCTGCTCTGGGTCAAGGGGCATCAAGAGAATATCTGCCCCCGCTTCGATCGCTAGCACTGCGGATTCTTCTGTGCCGTACTGGTTGGCAATCGCCCCCATCACCAGCGCATCCGTAACAATCAATCCCTCAAATCCCAGTCGTTGCCGAAGTTCTTGCTCTAGCACCTTGGGCGAAAGGGTAGCAGGATATTGCTCATCCAACGCTGGAATCAGCAGGTGAGCACTCATGACTGCATCCACCCCGGCCGCGATCGCTGCCCGAAAAGGCGGCAGTTCAATCTGGTCGAGACGGGCGCGATCGTGAGCCACAACAGGGAGTTCTAAATGCGAATCGATCGTCGTGTCTCCGTGGCCGGGGAAGTGTTTGGCGGTCGTCAAAACGGTATGAGCCTGTGCCCCCCGAATGAAGGCCGTTGCCAGAGCACTGACGATGGATGTGGTTTCGCCAAATGCCCGGACGTTGATCACAGGGTTGTCTGGGTTGTTGTTGACATCGACGATCGGAGCCAGAACCCAATTTAGCCCGATCGCCAAAGATTCTTGAGCGGTGATGGCTCCCATCTGCTCGGCATAGCGGCAGGCTGCCGCCAGATCGTGCTGGGCGATCGCTGCCAGAGCCATCGGAGGCGGAAACCAGGTTGCCCCAGAAAATCGTTGCCCCACCCCTTCTTCAACGTCAGCACAAATCAGTAAAGGTGTCTTGGCCCACTCTTGAAGCTGCTGGGTGCGAAGGGCTACTTCTCCGGCACTTGCGCCCAAAAGAATGACCCCGCCAACCTCTACATCTTCTAGCCAGTGGCGCAGGGTTGCCGATGGCGGTTCCCAAATCGGATACTGAATCTGGTGATCAAATAAAAAGCCAGAAGCACGAACCACAACCATTTGCGCCACTTGCTGAGCCAGAGTGAGCGATTCGAGAGGGGGAAAGGGCATGGGAGGAAAGAGAAGGGAGAAGGACGGAAGGAGGAAGGATGACCTGAATGACCTGAATGAACCGATCGTTAGTTTGTCCTTTCCTATCCTCGGATGCTGCTGCACTTCTAGCAACTGGTGACGGCCGGGCTGGTTGACTGACAAAACTCAAAAGCCCCTCACCCCAACCCCTCTCCCAGAGCGGGCGATAGG
>JAAUOZ010000165.1 GCA_012034655.1 Leptolyngbyaceae cyanobacterium CSU_1_3
AAAATGGGTTCCTCTTCTCCCATTTTGGGAGAAGGGGTTAGGGGATGAGGGTCTTAAGTTTAATTTCACCTACCTACTTAGTCTCATGCGAATTCTTCACGTTCTCAACCACATCCAAGAGATCGGCAATGGCATTGTGAATGTGGCGATCGATTTGGCGTGTTTGCAGTCTCAGGGGGGGCATGAAGTGGCGGTAGCCTCTGGCGGGGGCGAGTATGAAGCCCTATTGAGACGATCGGGGGTCAAACATTTTGACTTTGATCAGCGCAGAAAACTGGTTCCTTTGCTGCAAGCGCTCAACAAATTCCGAGAAATTACTCAAGACTTCGCGCCAGAAATTGTCCATACGCACATGATGACGGGCGTAGTCTTCGCTAGACTACTCAGAGGAAATACGAATTACGCGATCGTGTCTACGGTACACAACGAATTTCAGCGCATGGCGACTTTGATGGGGCTAGCCGATCGGGTGATTGCGATCAGCGAAGCGGTGGCCATCTCGATGCAACAGCGGGGCATTCCTCCCTGCAAGCTGCGCGTCGTTGCCAACGGAACCTTGGGCAGCCCCGCCAGCGATCGCTCTCAGAGATTGAACCGATGCCCTTGCACCATCCAGCGATCGTCACCGTGGCAGGCATGTCTCAGCGTAAGGGCATCGCCGATCTAATTGAAGCCTTTGGGCAAATAGCCAGCGACCTGCCAACTGCCCACCTATATTTAGTAGGAGATGGGCCCGATCGAGCCACCTTTGAGCAGCAAGCAAACCAGACACCCTGGAGACATCGCATTCACTTTGAGGGCTTTCAGCCAGAGCCGCAGGGTTATCTATTAGCGACTGATGTATTTGTGTTGGCATCTCACCGCGAACCGTTTGGCTTGGTGTTGTCGGAGGCGCGAGAAGCGGGCTGCGCGATCGTGGCTAGCGAGGTAGACGGCATTCCTCAAGTGCTAGAGCGGGGACGAGCCGGGCTACTGGTTCCCCCTGGAAATGTCACGGCCTTAGCAACGGCCCTGAGCCACTTGCTCACCCATCCGCAGACATTGCAAACCTGGCAACATCAGGCTCAACAAAATCTAGACTGGCTAACCGTAGAACGGGTGCATCAAGAGACTTTAGAGGTGTACCAAGAGACGATCGCACCCTTACCTCAAACAATCTGCGCTTAAAGGAAAACCTTATGCAAAAGCAATCAAACTTAACCCTATCTCGCAGGCAAAGCACCCTTTTCACACTTTTCACAGAGCACTCCTCTGGCGAAGCGTGCCCAGAGAAGCCCCTCCTCCCGCAAATTTTGATAGGGACGATCGCCCTTCTGGGCATGGGCCATCCAGTTTTGGCGCAAACTCCCCGCCCTCCCCAAACTCAAGTTGCCAGCCCTGCCCCCCTCTTGACCGACGGAGGCTATCTGCTGGGCGCAGGCGATAAGGTCAAACTCGACATTTTTAGCGTGCCAGAATATAGCGGCGAATATCAGGTGTTGGCAGATGGAACGCTAAACCTGCCACTGGCTGGTAGTGTGGTCGTCCAAGGGTTGACGCTCAGACAAGCATCGGCGGCAATTTCGGGCAAGTTTCGCGAATGGCTGACTCGCCCTGTGGTAACGGTGAGCCTGACGGCATCTCGACCCCTTCAGGTTTCGGTATCCGGAGAAGTGCCGCGTCCAGGTTCCTACACGACCACGCTGACCGAGATGGGCATTCCTACGCTTACCAAAATGGTGCAACTGGCGGGAGGGGTCAATCAGTCGGCGGATCTGCAACAGGTGCAGGTGATTCGTCGTCTCCCAGGGCAAAATGCAGGTACACAGACGATTCGAGTCAATTTGCGCCAACTGCTGCGATCGGGCGACATCAGCCAAGACTTGCCCCTGAGAGATGGCGATCGGATCGTGATTCCAGCCGCAACGGCGGTCAATGTGGATGAGGCGAATATGATTGCCAATTCCAGCATTTCGGTCAGCTATGATCAGCCGCTCAAAATTATTGTGGCCGGCGAGGTAAACCGTCCGGGGCCCCACAGCATTCGAGGTGAAGCGATCGCCCAGGCTGGCACAAGCGCCACGACCACGACTGTGAATCAAAAAGTTCAAGTTCCCACGGTGACACGGGCGCTGCAACTGGCAGGGGGCATCACCGGAGCCGCCAACATTCGCGAGATTGAAGTGCGCCGAATGACCAATTCTGGCAACGAACAGATCGTAAAGGTCAACTTATTTCAACTGATTCAGGCAGGAGACGCGAGACAGGATATCCCGTTGCAAGATGGAGATCGCATCATCGTTCCTACTGCCGTCGCTCTCTCGCCTCAAGATGCCGCCACGATCGCCAGGGCAAGTTTTTCCCCGGATGCCATCAACGTCACGATCGCTGGAGAAGTTATCAAACCTGGAACCCTGCAACTTCCAACCAATACGACCCTCAACCAGGCACTTTTGGCGGCCGGTGGCTTCAACCCACGGGCCAAGAAGCGATCGGTCGATTTTCTGCGCCTCAACCCCAACGGAACCGTCGAACGCCGCACCATCGCATTGGACTTTAACCAAGGCATTAACGATCGCACCAATCCGCCTCTGCGAAACAATGACACGATCGTGGTGGGTAAATCGGGTCTCGCTGGCGTAGGCGACACCCTGGGAACTGTTTTCTCTCCTCTAAGCGGATTTTTGGGACTGTTCAATTTCTTCCGCTAAGGAAGGCGAAAATCTCGGCATTCATCAATCCACATTCCTAAGGAGATTTCTGGCAAAGAAGTGACCCGCAGTCGAAGAGCAAAGGTCGGAAGGTAAAATCTTTTTTAGAAACCACCTAACATCCCAGCAGCAAAACTCTTTGTATCCCTAATCGTTGGAACCCTAAGCGCAGAAGGTTTTTCGCCTTCAAAAGCAAAGTCTCTGCGCTACCATTTGCTATGAAGTCTTGCAAATCACGCGGCGATCGTCACAACCTACCACAACATATTACCCTCACTTATCAGTGAGATTTATCAGTGAGATTTATCAAACCTATTAAATCAGTCTTTACTTTCAGGCAAGGCTGTGGGGTTAAGACTACACTGTGTAGACGTGCAAACCTAACCGTTTGTCTAGATTCACGATCAAGCGTCAGCGTTGGCTCAGAAATGCGAGAAATCAATGAATCAGAAACCTCTAATCAAACCTTCTAGTTGGCTTCACTCTCCCTTTCTCGGCGTTTCTGTGTTTGTGCGTCTCCGGCTTGATCTTAATTTTGTCGAATTTTACGAGACTAGATATGGGTATGGCTACTTCACTGGGGAGAGTGGAGGTGTGTGAGTTGCCCCTTGGTTAAACCCTTGGTTAAACCTTTGGTTAAACCTTTGGTTAAACCTTTGGTTAAACCTTTGCGGCAACTGCTGAGCAGTCGCATCTTTTTAGATGATTGAATGGCGTAGAGGGTGAAGTAGATGAGCGAACTGGAACGTTGCTATCGGATTTTGGGACTAGAGCTTGACGCTTCGATCGAAGAAGTGAATCAGGCCTATAAAGACTTGGTGTTTATTTGGCATCCCGATCGGTTGCCTAAAGACAATCCTCGTTTGCTGCAAAAGCCGAGGAAAAGCTCAAAGAAATCAACCACGCACGGGATACTTTGCGGGATCAGCGCGATCGTAAAGCCCAGCCGTCTAAGCCTGCCCAGTCTCGCCCTCCCTCTCCTAGCTACTACCAGTCTTACTATTACCGTCCGCCGCAGCCTGCTTCGTCTAGCCATCAAGCCTCTCAGCATTCTCAAGCTGGGCACTCTTCGCAAGCAAAATCATCGCACCAAACCAAGGCCAACGGCCATTCGTCTGAAAAGAGTGGCCACCCTCAGAACAGCCATGCTCAAAATGGATATGGGCAGACAGGGGCGACTCAAAATGGCCATGCTCAGAATGGTCAACACGGCAAAAATGAACCCAAGCCGCGCCCGTCTTCTGAGCAAAGCTACTATACACAGTCGCACTATCGGGCAGAATACCATCGCCCCCAGCCAGCGCAGCAGTCTAATCAATATGCTCAGTCGTACTACTCTCAGCAATATCATCGCCAATCGCAAACGCCCCCCAGACCTAACACTCCAGACTTGAGTGGGGCCGATCTGAGTGGAGCCGACCTTCAGGAGAAGGATCTGTCGGGCCGTAATATGAGCCGCGCTAACCTGAGCAACGCCAACCTGAGTGATGCCTTTTTACACAAAGTCAATTTAGACAGTGCCAATTTGTCTAAAGCAAACCTGTTTCGGGCCAACATGTTGGAAGCAAACCTGAACAGGGCCAATTTGCGCGGGGCAAATTTGATTGGAGCCGACCTGAGTGGTGCAGACTTGCGGGGAGCCGACTTGAGCGGGGCAAAGGTGGGTTTTGACGATCGTATTATGGTCAAGCTTACGGGTGCAATTCTCACGGGTGCGATCATGCCCAACGGTAAGGTTCACGATTGAGGTTCACGATCGAAGCGATCGAAGCGTCGCTATCCATCCCCACCGCATGGCGAATGGGGTATTCCGCAAATGGAGATAAATAGTCTGTGCCGCCGCTAGTTTAAGTCTTGCTGCAAGTTGGGGCGAAGAAGGGCTTGAACCTGAGCTAGAAGTTCATCAAACACAACAGGTTTGTGGATCAGCCCATTCACTTTCACCCCATCGACGGGGGGAAGCGCACTTAAATCGTGACCTGTCACCAGCAGAATAGGAATGAAGGGAAGCTGTCGATTTTGACGAATTTGCTGAACGACTTGGTAGCCATTCAAACCGGGCATCATGACATCCAACAACACTAGATCGGGCGGTTCTGATGCGATTTTTTCGAGGGCTGTGTAACCGTTGTCGGCCACTTCGACTTGGTAGCCTTCGAGTTCTAAAAACGCTTGCAGGAGGAATGAGTTGTCGGCGACATCATCCACTACCAGAATACGATCGACCATGGGTTCAGGTAGAGCGGAGTAATTCATCCGTTTGTAATAAGTAGAAAATACTAAATTGTGTAATTCAATTGTGGTCCTCTAAGTAGTTGAATTGCCTCTTACGGAAGACGCATCATAAGCAACAAACTCAGCCACGATCGCGGTAAATTCCTCTGGATACCATAGGCTCCACTCGTGATAACCTGCTTCAGCGATGGTTAGTTTTGAGTTTCTAATTCGTTGGTGAAGCTGTTCGGCAACGCTGAAGGGCGTGGTGAAGTCTTTTCTTGATCCAAGAACTAGACAGGGGACTTGAATTAAAGAGAGAAGCCCCGTCAGATCTTTTTCTAGAGATAGAAACAACGACTGAATCACGTTGCCCGTATTAAAAAATAGATTGAGGAGAAAAACTTGGGGAATTTCTACCAACTGCAAGTGCAATTTGGGCAGAGAGATTTGTAGCGGCATCTCGATCGCGCGCCGAAGCAGCACTTCGGGGATAGAGCCAACCGGAATTCCTGTAGAGTTAACTAGCATCAAACTTTGAATTTTTGCTGGAGAAAGGGCCGCGATCGTGATTCCAATTCCTCCGCCAAAGGAGTGCCCAATTAAGTGAACTTTGGGCACTGCGATCGCATTCAAAAAATCCAACAAAATCTCTGCATAGTGAGCGTAACTTTCGAGGGATTCAGAATAACTTGATCCAGCAAAACTTGGTAGATCAGGGGCAATAATAGGCCAGTGCTGAGCAAGCAATGTGAGAATTTCGTGATAGGGTTTTGCCGAGATTCCCCAACCGTGTAAGAACAAAATTGGAGGAGAGTTTGAGCCATTGCCTCCTTCCCAGTAGTTGATTCTACAGGCTTTCAAATCAATTTGCTTTTGCACCAGGTTGCTATCCAAGGTCAAGAATCTGCTCAAGTTTTTGTCGATTTTAACGATCGAGGGGTGCGACTGCTTCATCCTTTAGGGGGAACCAACAGTCAAAGGTTTTGCAGCCTATTTGGCACAAAAAAAGCTCCCCAAAGGGAGCCAGTTAAATTACTCAAAGATCGCGATCGGTCATTAGCCAAGAATTTTTTTGGCTTCAGCCACCACATTGTCAACTGTGTAGCCAAATTTCTCCATCGCCAGACCACCCGGAGACGATACCCCAAAGCGCTCAATGCTGATCATCGCGCCTTCGCTACCCATGTATTTGTGCCAGCCAAAGCTAGAAGCAGCTTCGACTACGAGACGTTTTTGATCTGCCTTGGGCAGAATGGCATTCTGGTAATGCTCATCTTGTTCCTCAAACAGTTCCCAGCAGGGCATCGAGACCACCCGCACCTTGTGACCGTCGGCGCGCAGTTTCTCAGCCGCTTGGACGCAAAGACTCACTTCGCTGCCTGTGCCAATAAGGATGATGTCGGGTAGGTCGTCACTGCCAGAGAGAATGTAAGCACCCCGGGCCACGCCTTCGATCGAGCTTCCCTCCAGATTGGGCAGAGCTTGCCGAGTCATCGCCAGTAGAGATGGCTGGTTGCGACGCTCGACGGCAATTTTGTACGCGCCAGAGGTTTCGTTACCATCCGCCGGGCGGAAGACCAGCAGATTGGGAATCGCCCGCAGCGAAGGAATCGTTTCGACGGGTTGGTGGGTAGGGCCGTCTTCACCGAGGGCGATCGAGTCGTGGGTCATGACGTAAATTACGCCAGCTTGCGACAGTGCCGAGAGACGAATCGCCGCCCGCATGTAGTCTGCAAACACCAGGAAGGTCGCGCAATAGGGAATCAAACCTGAGCCAGAAAGGGCGATGCCGTTGCAGATCGCACCCATACCATGCTCACGCACCCCAAACCGCAGATTTCGACCCGCGTAGGAGCCTTTCTGGAAATCTGCAAAGCCCTTGAGCAACGTCAGGTTGGAGTGGGTCAGGTCAGCCGAGCCGCCGATCACTTCGGGAATCGCTTGGGCGATCGCGTTCAGCGTTTTCTCAGAGGTTTGGCGGGTTGCCAGTGCTTTGTCTTGGGGGGTGTAAGTCGGCAGAGAGTTTTCCCAGCCTTCGGGCAGCTTGCCGCTAATCTGGCGCTCAAATCTAGCCGCCTCTTCGGGATACTTTGACTTGTAGGCAGCCAGAGTTTTGTTCCATTCAGCTTCGCTTGCTGCGCCCCGCTCGATCGCTTTGCGCCAGTGGTTTAACGCATCTTCGGGAACCACAAAGGGTTCATAGCTCCAGCCCAGATTGGTGCGAGTTGCGGTCACTTCGTCGCCACCCAAGGCAGCACCGTGTACGCCTGCGGTGTTTTGCTTATTGGGAGAACCGTAACCGATCGTCGTCCGCACTTTGATCAACGAAGGCTTATCGGTGACGGCTTGTGCCGCCGCGATCGCCGCCTGAATTGCTTCTAAGTTGGTGTCGCCATCGGGAACCACCTGCACATGCCAGCCGTAGGCTTCAAAGCGCATTCCCACATCTTCGGTGAATGAAACCGCCGTATCACCGTCGATCGAAATGTGGTTGTCATCATAGAGGGCAATCAGTTTGCCTAACCCCAAGTGGCCTGCCAGCGAACACGCTTCACCCGATACGCCTTCCATGTTGCAGCCATCGCCCAAAATCACGTAGGTATAGTGATCGATGAGGGTTGCGTCGGGCTTGTTGAAGGTCGCCGCCATGTGGGCTTCAGCCATGGCCAGACCCACACCATTACAAATTCCCTGACCCAAGGGCCCGGTCGTCACTTCTACACCGGGCGTTTCAAAGTTTTCGGGGTGTCCGGGGGTCTTAGAACCCCACTGGCGGAATTGCTTGAGGTCATCAAGGGTCACGCTGTCGTAGCCTGCCAGATAGAGCAGAGCATACTGCAACATGGAGCCGTGGCCCGCAGACAGCACGAAGCGATCGCGATTATACCAGTAGGGGTTTTTAGGGTTAAACCGCATGAACTTGTCCCACAGCACGAATGACATGGGAGCGGCTCCCATGGGCAGGCCGGGGTGTCCTGATTTGGCTTTCTCTACGCCATCGATCGCCAAAAAGCGAATCGAGTTAATGCAAAGTTCTTCGAGAGATTGGGCTGCAACGACCATGATCTTTGTGTAATGAATAACGGTTTGCGCGAAGCTGAGGGATTAGACTTTGGACGCTAGGGATCGGATTTTGGATACAAACTTTCGGACTGCGAACCTTAAGCTTGAGCGTATTTCAGGCGAAGCTCAAAGGCTCAGCCTGAAATACGCGCCCGCCTGACATCTAAAGTCAAATACCTAAAATCTAAAGATCTCAGGTCTTCAGAAAAGTTGCCTACTCTTCTCATTATGATTGGAAGTAAGCAAACATACCTATCAGTAAAAGTTATCAAAGGTTAGCCAGAAACGCCAACTCCTTAATAATTTCAGACTAGGGTAGATAACACAAGATTACGGGACGTATTTTTTGAACGCCAATGTCACGTTGTGGCCACCAAACCCAAAGGAATTTGACAGGGCCACATCGACCGTCATTTCGCGGCTCTGATTGGCGATATAGTCTAGGTCGCAGTCTGGGTCAGGAGTTTCCAGGTTGATGGTGGGAGGCACTTTGTCGGTGGCGATCGCCATTGTCGTCGCGACGGCCTCAATGCCCCCCGACCCTCCCAACAGATGCCCTGTCATCGATTTGGTGGAACTGATGGCCACGTTGTAGGCGTATTCGCCGAGGGCCTTTTTCATGGCGGCGGTTTCGGTCGAGTCGTTGGCGGGGGTGCTTGTGCCGTGGGCGTTGATGTAGCTGACGAGATCGGGGGTGAGTGCTCCATCCTTCAGCGCCAGTTGGATCGCCCTCGCTGCGCCTTCGCCTCCTGGGACGGGTGAGGTCATGTGGTAAGCGTCGCAGGTTGTTCCGTAGCCAGCGATTTCTGCGTAGATTTTGGCCCCGCGACTCAGCGCATGTTCTAGTTCTTCGAGAATCAACACCCCGCAACCTTCACCCAGCACAAAGCCATCGCGGGTTTTGTCGAAGGGGCGGCTGGCGTGGGTGGGGTCGTCGTTGCGAAAGGAAAGGGCTTTACAGGCGGCAAAGCCCGCGACCGATAATGGTGTGACTGCTGCCTCTGTGCCACCGCAGATCATGGCTTGAGCGTAGCCGCGCTGCACAAACCGGAAGGCATCGCCGATCGCATTCGACCCCGCCGCACAGGCCGTCACCGAACAGGAATTTGGCCCTTTTGCCCCCGTGTGGATGGCCGTCAGCCCAGCGGCCATGTTGGCAATCATCATCGGAATCATGAAGGGGCTACAGCGATCGGGCCCACGGGTCAAATTCACTTCTTGCTGGTCTTCGAGCACCTTCAGTCCACCAATCCCTGTGCCGATGATCACCCCAACCTGTTCTGCATTCAGGTCATTAATTGTAAAATCTGCATCTTTGAGTGCCTGTTTGCTAGCTGCTACCGCAAACTGAGCAAAGCGATCCATGCGTTTTGCTTCTTTGCGCTCCATGTAGTTGTGAGGGTCAAAACCCTTCACCTCGCCCGCAAATCGGCAATCGTGACGAGCCGCATCAAACAGGGTAATCGGTGCGATGCCATTGCGACCACTCAGCAACCCATCCCAATATTCAGCGAGGGTATTGCCGATCGGGGTAATCGCGCCAAGACCCGTAACAACCACGCGCTTACTTACAAGATTTGTCATGATGTCCGTGATGAAATAAAAGGATGGGGGTTGCCTTTGGCACGCGATGCAAAAGGAGTGAAGGAGGATGGAGGAGGCAGTCCAATCGGTTTGGATGCCAGGAACTTGAGCGTCCGACGGGTCAACCTTTCATCCCCCATCCCTGACTATGCCAATCTATGCCGAGGCTGAGACCTTGTTGTTGATGTAGTCTACGGCAGATTGCACGGTGGCGATTTCTTCTGCGGCTTCATCGGGGATTTCGATGTCGAATTCCTCTTCGAGGGCCATAACCAGCTCAACTGTGTCTAAGGAGTCTGCACCCAAATCGTTGGCAAAACTGGCTTGAGGAACAACGGCGCTGGTTTCTACGCCGAGTTGATCTGCCACAATTTTTTGCACTTTCTTGAAAATTTCGTTCTCGCTCATATGTTCTGTATTCCTCACTGGCTACCGCCGCAACCAATCGCTAATCAATGTGAATTTAACTCCTTCATGATGCCTATGTTGTAGAGACCATGATTTTGAGCATTTTTCATCTTACCCCGTAAGAATCTCGTTTTATATAAATAGAGAAGCAGTTTAAAGGGGCGCTTTTTTGCGATCGGACTCGACCCGATCGCTGGCTTTATCCAAGGTTTTATCCAGAATTTTATCCAACATTTTGAGCCGTCTTTCGCCCAGTCGCACGCTAGAATTCATGGAACGATGAAACGCCGCGAATCGAACGATCGCCCACTCTTCATGCCATCTCCAACCCTCAAATATGCCTACTTCCCCGGTTGTGTCGCCCAGGGAGCCTGCCGCGAACTGGATCAATCAACCAAAGCCCTGACGCGATCGCTCGGCATTGAACTGATCGAACTCAAGAAAGCCTCCTGCTGTGGGTCTGGAACCTTTAAGGAAGACTCTCAACTGCTCGAAGACACAGTAAACGCCCGCAACATTGCCCTGGCAGAGCAACTAAACTTGCCCCTGTTGACCCATTGCAGCACTTGCCAGGGGGTGATTGGGCATGTAGATGAGCGGCTCAAAGATGCTCAAAAAAATCATTCTGATTATGTAGCGCAGGTGAATGGCTTACTCAAAAAGGAGGGCTGTTCCCCTTATCAAGGTTCGACGGATGTGAAACACTTGCTCTGGGCGCTGGTTGGTGACTATGGGCTGGAGGCGATCGCCGCAAAAGTGACCCGCCCCCTGACCAATCTCAAGTGTGCCGCTTTCTACGGCTGCTATTTACTGCGCGGACAAGACCACATCCCCTTCGATGACCCCTTCAACCCCAAATCGATGGAGAATGTGTTTCAAACGGTAGGCGCAACGCCAGTTTATTATCGCGGGCGAACTCAGTGCTGCGGGTGGCCGCTCTCTAGCTACGCACCTGAGCAATCTTTCAAAATGGCGGGAACTCATATTCAGGAAGCGATCGCCACGGGCGCAGATTGCCTTGTCACTCCCTGCCCTCTGTGTCACTTGAATCTGGATTCTCGTCAGCCCGAAGTCGAGAAAGTCATTCAGCAACACTTGGGCTTACCTGTGCTGCATCTGTCTCAGTTAGTAGCGCTGGCGCTGGGGGTGAGCGCTGAGGAATTGGGACTCGATCGGCACATCGTTTCGACTCGCCCCGTCTTAGAGAAATTGGGGCTTTGAAATGCGCCGGAGGCCATGAGGTACGATCGCTGTAAGCCCTTCACGCGCTTCCCCTATGCCGAGCGTCTTCATTAACCCCAAAACCGACTTTGCCTTCAAGAAAATTTTTGGCTCTAAGCAAAGCCACGATATCTTGATCAGCTTTCTCAATGCTCTTCTTTACGACGAGCAAGATGCAATTCGCGATCTGATTATTCTCGACCCCTACCAGGCTCCGCGCATTAAGGGCATTAAAGACTCTTATCTAGATGTCAAGGCTACGCTGTCTGATGGAAAGACGGTGATCATTGAGATGCAGGTGCTCAATGTGTTGGGGTTCGAGAAGCGAGTGCTTTATAATGCCGCCAAGTCTTTCTCGATTCAGCTTGGGGTCGGAGAAGACTACACTCTGCTCAATCCGGTGATTGCCCTGACGATTACCGACTTTGAAATGTTTGCGGGCGGCGATCGAATTCTGTCGCGCTATCGCCTCAAAGAAAAAAGACGACCTGACAGACTACAGCGACGACATTGAACTGGTGTTTGTCGAGCTACCCAAGTTCAAAAAAACGCTAGATGAGCTAGAAACGCTGGTAGACAAGTGGCTATATTTCTTGAAGTGTGCAAACCAGTTAGAATCTGTGCCGCCCAAAATGAGTGAGGTAGCCGCGATCGATCATGCTTTTACTGTCGCCAAGCAAAGCAGATTGAGCCGCAAGGAGTTAGAAGTGCTGGAGAAGCGACAAATGTTTTTGCATGACAACCGCAACGCTATCCTCAAAGCTAGACAAGACGGCGAAACCAAAGGACGGCAGGAAGGATGGCAGGAAGGACGACAGGAAGGACGACGTGAAGAACGCCTGGAGATTGCCCGATCGCTCCTTGACCTTCTGGATGCAGAAACGATCGCTCAAAAAACAGGTCTGACGATTGCTGAAGTCCAGCAACTCAAATAATCATAAAATTTATTCCAATTTTTCGCTCCTATGGCTCTCCACAAGCCCCTCTCAAATTGCCAAGATTAAACTGGAAGCCAAGATTTGCCAGAGGCTTCAAACGTTTTCGACATTACGTAGTTTTAAGTTTTGCAACTGCTCAAATGAGTGCGGCTACCCTGTGAAGTACACTAAGCAATGATTCTAGAGGTTTGATGGTAGTCTTTACCAGCAGACCGACAGACTACAGATATTGCAAAACCATAAAGCACTCATCTGGAGCCTTTAATAACATGTCTCACGCGGTCAAAATTTACGACACCTGTATTGGGTGCACTCAGTGTGTTCGCGCTTGCCCCACTGACGTTCTAGAGATGGTTCCCTGGGACGGCTGCCGAGCCGGACAAATCGCATCTTCTCCTCGGACAGAAGACTGTGTAGGTTGCAAGCGGTGTGAAACTGCCTGCCCTACCGACTTCTTGAGCATTCGGGTCTACCTGGGTGCAGAGACGACTCGCAGTATGGGTTTGGCTTACTAGAGCAAATCTTATACAGCCATTATTTTCATTCATGTGGGTTCAATTTTTTTGGGGGCTTCTTAGCCTCCTTTTTTGTGGCTTTGTGTGGCTCACACGCTGATCGAAACACTGAACTTTTACCCTTCTTCTCGTAGGGCATAGCCGACCCCTCGTGCGGTGTGAATGAGACGAGGTTCATGATTTTCTTCTAGCTTTAATCGTAAATATCGAATGTAGACTTCGATGATATTAGAATCACCCATAAAGTCATATCCCCAAACATTGGTAAGAATCTGATCGCGAGTAAAAACTTGCCGAGGATGGCTCAGAAGATATTCTAATAGATCAAATTCTTTTGGCTGTTAAGTCGATCGCTCTTTGCCCCCGATATACCTC